>DATJFH010000203.1:0-8563 GCA_035495815.1 Bryobacteraceae bacterium | reverse complement strand
AATCGCACGCCGCGCTCGACCAGCCGCCGCGCCATCAGGCAGTTCGTGCCGAAGGCGCGGGTGACAGGATCGTCCATGCCGTAGAGCTTCTTGGTCGCCTCCGATTCCCGGGACAGGTCGACGGCTTCGGGAGCGGAGGTTTGCATCCGGTAGGCCAGCTCGTACGATTCCATGCGGGCGTCGAGCTCATTCTCATTGGGCCGGGCTTCGGCGTGATGCCGGTTCAAATCGAGCAGCAGATCGAGCATGCCGCGCTGCTGCGTGTCCCCGATTTTCTCCGGCCGCTCGAGGTGCAGAATGGGAGGCCCTTCGCGCTGCAAAAGCGTACCCTGATAGGTGGCGGGAAGGAATCCGGAGCTCCAGTTCTGCGCGCCGCCAACGACGCTCTTGTTGTCAGTGAGGATTACGAAGACGGGCAGGTTCTCGTTGGCCGTGCCCAATCCATAAGTCAGCCATGCGCCGAGGGAGGGCCGTCCGGCGATGATGGCGCCGGTGTTCATCTGGCAGACCGAGCCGACGTGATTGAGACCGTCCGCCCAGCAGGAGCGGATCACCGCCAGATCGTCGGCATGTCTGGCGATTTCCGGATACCAGTCGGACACCCAGAGCCCGCTCTGCCCGTGCCGGGCCCACTTTCTGCGGGAGGGCATGATGGTATTGGAGCTGGTCCCCATGGCGGTGATGGGCTTGCCGAAGGACTCGGGCATCGGCTGGCCCGAGAGCTTTTCGAGCGCCGGCTTGGGATCGAACAGGTCGAGATGGCTGGGTCCGCCTTCCATGAACAGCCAGATGACCGATTTCGCTTTTGGCGTGTGATGCGGGACCTTACCGATCAGAGGGTTCTTCGACAGGCCGGCGGCGGCCGCGGAGCTATCGAGCAACTGGAGCAGAGCCAGTCCACCCAAGCCGCTGCCGGCGCGGGTCAGAAACCTGCGGCGCGAGGACACGGACGAATCAGAACCGGTAAACGAATTCATTGGAGTTCAACAAGGTGGAGCAAAGATCGACCAGCGCGGCGGCGTCCACCGGACTTTCGCCGCCGGCGTGGGGAGTAGGAAGCGCGAGCTTTTCGCCCTTCGTCAGGCGCTCGGCCACTTTTTCCCGCTGGCGGCCGAGGAAGGTCATGATTTTGTCCTTCTCCCAGGGATCGGGCCGGCGCGAGTAGGCGAGGCGATAGGCTTCCTCGACCTGTTTGGGAAGGCTGGCGCCGGCGGCTTCGATGACGCGTCCGGCCAAAGCCTGCGACCATTCGAGCGACTGCGCGGCATTGAGCAGCGTGAGGGCCTGCGGGGCGGTGACGGTGGGCGTGCGCCGGGCGCAGCTCTCGTGCGAATCGGGCATGTCGAAAGCGCCGAGCATGGGGTAGGAAGCCGTTCGGCGGACGGAAATGTAGATGCTGCGCCGATGATTGTCGGCGGCGCCATGCGACAGGTCCCAGCCACCGGCGGGAGCGGGCATTCCCGGCGGCAGCGGCGGCGTCACGCTGGGGCCGCCGATAGCCGGGTTGAGCAGGCCCGAAACGAAGAGCGCGCTGTCGCGAATGGCCTCTGCTTCGAGCCGCTGCGGACGGAAGCGCCACAGCAGGCGATTCAGGGGATCCTTTTTGCGGCCGTCTTCCCGGTCGAGCGAGCTTTGACGATAGGCGCTGGAGGTGACCATCAGCCGGTGCATATGCTTCAGGCTCCATCCGCTGTTCACGAATTCGGCGCTCAGCCAGTCGAGCAGCTCGGGATGAGTAGGACGCTGGCCCATGCGTCCGAAGTCGCCCGGGGTGGCGACAATCCCGACGCCGAAATGATGATCCCAGAGACGATTGACCATCACGCGAGCCGTCAGCGGGTTCATCGGATCGGTGAGCCACTTCGCCAGAGCGGTCCGGCGGCCGGTGGATTCGATTCCATCGGGCGGCGTGATCTTGGCCGGGGCCGGATCAAGGATGGTGAGGAACCCGGGCTGCACTTCTTCGAGCGGGTTCTCGTAATTTCCGACGGCCAGAATGTAGGTCGGCGGAGCCTGCCGGCCGAGGTCGCGCATGCCCGAACCCATCGGCTCTTCGGAGTGATAGAGATGATCGAAGGCGGCCAGCTTCGCCCGCAGCTCGTCGTACCGTTTCTTCTTCGCGCCTTTCAGCCTGGGCATGGAGAGCGGCAGGCTGGGCTCGGTAATAATCCGGGCGCGATGCGCCAGCTGCTGCTCGAAGGGCGACCTTTGGGCGGGAGCCTTGGCGACGGCCTGCTTTACCGGATCCGGGAATTTGAAATATTCGTCGTCGGTAACAGCCTTTCGGGCCTCGTTCAAAAGCGCGGCTATCTCGTCGCGAATCTCCCTGGTTGCGCGGCTCCATTCTTCGGACTTGCGCTGCTCCTCGGCGCGTTTCTGCGGGGACCAGAGAGGAATCCGATCGTCATTCGCCGTGTGCGCGAAGAACGCCTGAAGGCGGTAGTAATCGCGATGGAGGATCGGATCGAATTTATGGTCGTGGCATTTGGCGCATCCGAAGGTCAAGCCCATGAAGGCGGCGCCGACGGCGTCGGTGACATTCTGCAAAACCTCCTGCCGGCGCTGCGCCAGGTTGCGGGCATTCCACTCTTCCTGATAATGGCGGCTGAAGGCGGTGGCGATGCGCGCCTGGGGATTATCCGGCCACAACTCGTCGCCGGCGATCTGCTCCTGGACGAAGCGGTCGTACCCCTTATCCTCATTGAGCGACTGGACGACATAGTCGCGATACCGCCAGACATTGGCGCGATATTCGTCCGCTCGAAAGCCGTCGCTCTCCGCGTAGCGGGCCACGTCCAGCCAGTGGCGCGCCCAGCGCTCGCCATAACTGGGGGAGGCCAGGAGCCGGTCCACCACGCGCTCGTAAGCTCCGGGCGAACGGTCGGCGACAAAGGCTTCCACTTCCGCAGGAGCCGGCGGCAGACCGGTGAGGTCGAAGGCGACCCGGCGGATCAGGGTGATCCGGTCGGCGTCGGGACCGGGAGGAATGTCCTTGTCCTCGAGGCGCTTCAGGATGAAGGCGTCAATCGGGTTCCGGACCCAGGAAGCGTTGCGGACTTCAGGCGGACCGGTCCGCCGCACCGGCTGCAGCGCCCAGTATTCACGGTCGCTTTGCGTGAACGGCTTTTCCTGGATGGTGGAGGCCCCCAAGAAAGACACGACAGCGCTAAAACCCAGAATGATTGCGGTGCGAGATTTCATTTCCCTTATGACTACGTGGCTGAGATTCATTATATCGCCGATGCGCGGCCGGCTTTTCGTCCGCTCGGCCCGCGCTCGATTCGCAGCGGCTTGGATATCCAGGAAGACCACGAGCGTCGACGAATCGAGTCCCATCCCGCCGACTGCCTTCACCAGCCTGCCGACCTCGGTGTCGAAGTGCTCGATGGCCGCTAAATTAAGTTGCGTGGCTCAGCCCCCCGGCGGGGAAACTTTGTCACGATACTTCCGGATGAGCGCGCCGGGCGCGGACCGACTCCGTGGATGGAGTGACGCGCCAGGTAGCATGAACGCGAGGGCTTCGTCGGTGAAGCGGCCCACCGCCTTGTCGCCGGTGGAAAATTCCTTTGCCAGCCACGGTATCGAAGCCATGGAAGCGCGCCGCTTGCGGCTGCAGACCGCCGTAGTTGCCGGTCAAGGCGCCACTTGCCGATGCAAGCAGTCGCATACAGGCTCCGCCATGAGCGCTCCCGGATAGTGGTAGGGCGGAATGACATGCCACATGCGGTTCACTGCGGCGTAATGGCCCGTGAGGAGCGTGGCCCTGGCCGGCGTACATTGCGGCGTTACGTACGCATCGGTGAAACGGATGCCTTCGGAGGCGAGCCGGTCCAGGTTCGGCGTGGAGACCAGTTTATTGCCGTAGCAACTCAGGGAGCTGTAGCCGAGGTCGTTCCCGGGGGGGGCGGCAGTGCCGGGCGCGGCGCCGAGTTTCGCGGCCAGGAAGCGGCGGCGCGTTTCGGTTGATCGGAAATTTCTCATCGACCGGGAGCCGGCGAAAGCGGGGAGGACACCGGCCGCCCAACCAGCGCTCGACCAGCGGTACTCATGGCAGCATAGCCTGGCACACGCGGGGCTCTTCTGAGTGGAGACGCCAGCGGAACCGGGTACTTTTTCAAGGCGCGGGTCGTAATGACGGGAATCGACTTATTTACTTCGTTCCAGCCCCCTGATACAACAGGTAGGATGGAAAGCCACTTCCGCCCGCGCGCGCTCCTCTGTCTTCTTCCGTTGGCTGCTGTACTTTTCGCCCAGCCGACGACTGTCGAAGGCACCGTCGGCGTTCCGTATACTTTCGATTTCGGGCAAGGGCTGCGGGGCATTCCCGTCGATCCGGAGATCTCCCTGGTCATTTCGTTCACGTCGGGCGGCGGTACGCTCCCGCCAGGGCTTACGCTCAAAACCGACGGCCTGCTGAGCGGCACTCCGACCGCCCCCGGACAGTACAATTTCACGATCAATTTCACCTTCTCGGTCAGCGCCGAGGGACAATCCTTCGGCTTCAGCAATTCGTTTCCGTTCGGAATCCTGGTGCGGCCGGGCAGCGGACCGCAAGTCGCCGTCGATCCGAAAGGGCTCTCCTTTTCGGTGACGACCGGCTCCGGCGCCAGCTCGCTCTTTCTTACCGTCAACAACCTGGGGCCGCTGCCGCGTTCGTTTACAGCGGCGCCGTCTACCAGCCTGGGCGGCGCCTGGCTCTCGGTTTCCACCTCCGGCGCCGCGCCTGCGTTCGGACAAGGCTCGATCGTCGTCACGGCGACTCCCGGTCCGCTGCCCGCCGGCACGTACGTGGGCATCGTCAGCATCAGTTTTTCTTCCGGGACCGAGCGGTTCGACGTGCCCGTGATCCTGGCCATCACCAGCCACGCGCAGAGCATCGGGATTTCGCAATCGGGCCTGACTTTCCGGGCGGTTTCCGGCGGCGGCGCGCCTCCGGCGCAATCCTTCAGCGTCTTCAACGTGGGCAGCGGAGCGTTGAACTGGACGGCCGCCACGTCGACGCTTTCGGGAGGGCCGGCCTGGCTGTCGGCGACCCCCACGGCGGGGCGCAGCGACGCGGCCACCGCCCCCACGGTACAGGTCCAGGTTCGACCCGCGGGGCTTGCGCCGGGCGATTATTACGGCCAGGTTCGCATTGCCGCGCCCGACATCGCGAACTCGCCGCAGAGCGTGATGGCGGTGCTCACGGTATTGGGCGCGGACGTCAATCCCGGCCCCGTAGTCCAACCGACCGGTCTGATCTTTGTCGGCCAGGCGGGCGGCGCGAACCCGCCGGCGCAGAATATCGACATCACGAATCTCACCACCCGGGCGGCGAATTTCTCCACCAGCCTGTCCTTCGAGCAGGGAAACAACTGGTTCGCCGCCAATCCGAAGAGCGGCGCGGTACAGCCGAACCAGCCCGGGCGCATCGCGGTTCAACCGGCGCTGGCGGGACTGGCGGCCGGCGTCTACAGCGGCCAGCTTTCGATCCGCTTCGCCGAGGACAACTCCACGAAGCGCGTGGCCATCCTGCTGGTGGTCACGCCGCGGCCGGGGGCCGGCGCGCTGAAGCCGGAATCCGCCGGCCGCTTCGCCGACGGCTGCACACCGGCCAGGCTCTATCCCGTCTTCACGCAGCTCGGGTCCAGTTTTACGACCACCGCAGCCTGGCCGACGGCTCTCGAGCTTCGCGTCGTCGACGATTGCGGCACGCCGATGTCCTCCGGTTCCGTGGTGGCCACGTTCTCGTCGGGCGACCCCGCCGTGTCTCTCTCGAGCCTGCGCGACGGGCGCTGGACCGGGACGTGGCAGCCCCGGGCCAGTTCGACAGCGGTGACGATTACCGCCACGGCGCAGACGGTCGCGCCGCCGGTCCGGGGCACGGCTTCGATCGGAGGAAGCCTGCAGCCGAATGCTTCGGCCCCGGTGATCGCGGCCGGGGGCGCCGTCAACGCGGCCAGCCTGGCGCCGCTCGCTCCACTCGCCGCCGGAGGCCTGATCCGCATCTCCGGATCCAACCTGGCCCAGGGTTCCACCACCGCCGCCGAGCTGCCTTTGAAGAACGATATCAACGGCACGCAGGTGCTGATCGCAGGGCAGCCGCTGCCGCTGCAATCGGCCAGCAACGGCCAGATCAACGCCATCGTGCCTTTCGACATTCCCGTCAACACGACTCACCAGATGATCGTCCGGCGCAACACCAGCTACTCTTCGCCGGAGCCGGTCACGGTAGCCGGCGTGCAGCCCGCGGTCTTTACGAAGGACGACACCGGCAAAGGCCTGGCCCTCATCGCCGCCACCAAGCCCGATGGAACGCAATTCGTCGTGGACGCGGACAATCCGGTGTCGGAAGGCGACACCATCGTGATCTCCTGTACGGGGCTGGGCCCGGTGGATCCGCCGGTGGAAGCGGGAGTCGCGGCGCCGTCTTCACCGCTTTCACAAACCCTGAATGCGGTGACCGTGGCCATCGGAGGCCAGCCCGCCGAGGTGATCTCGGCTGTCCTGGCCGCGGATATGACCGGGATCTACCAGGTGACCGCGACGGTGCCCGCCGGCGTCACGCCCGCCGCGGATGCGCCGTTGGTGGTGACCGTCGCCGAGCAGGCGAGCCCGGCTGTAACCATCCCCGTACAATAAAGTAGTCTCAGGATGGCGCAGGCTCCACGGACTACTCTTGACGTAAGCGCCCTGCTCGATCACGGCAGCTGGTCCTCGTATCCACGGGCCATCACGCTGCTGGCGGCGCTGGCCGTTATCTTCGACGGCTTCGACATCCAGATCCTCGGCTTTGCGATTCCGTCCATCCTGCGCGAGTGGAATCTTACGCGGGGCGATTTTGCGCCGGTGCTCGCCATCGGCCTGGCCGGCATGACGCTGGGAAGCGTGCTCGCCGGCTATTGCGGCGACCGCTTCGGACGCCGCGTCACCTTGATCGCGTGCGTGCTGCTTTTCGGCGG
The DNA here is from genome assembly GCA_035495815.1 of Bryobacteraceae bacterium. GTDB lineage: Bacteria > Acidobacteriota > Terriglobia > Bryobacterales > Bryobacteraceae > DATJFH01. Next base: position 1,622 of record DATJFH010000203.1, on the reverse strand, counting down.
GGCGACCATCGCCACGGCGGTCTGCCGGAACCTGACCGAGCTGACGATCCTGCGGTTCCTCACCGGAATGGGAGCGGGCGGGGCGCTACCGAACGTCGGCGCGCTGGCAGCCGAATTCGCCCCCTTGCGCAGGCGTCCGGTCGCCGTCACGCTGACCATGATCTGCGTGCCGCTGGGCGGCATGGGAGGAGGCCTGCTGGCCGCCCGGATCCTGCCCACGTTCGGCTGGCGCACTCTGTACGCGGTGGGCGGCGGGGCGCCGGTGCTCTTCGCATTGATTTTGTGGTGGACGTTACCGGAGTCGCCTCGTTTTCTGGCGCGCCATCCCCGCCGCTGGCCGGATCTGACCCGTCTCCTGCGGCGGATGGGCCATGCGGTGGAAGACGGAACCGCATTCGAGGACCGGGTGGAGCAAAGGGCGGAAAGCCAGACCGCGCTGAAAATCATTCTCGGGCGGGAGCATCTGCGCGACACGGCGGGACTGTGGATCGCCTTTTTCGCCTGCATGCACGGGATATACCTGGTCTTCGGCTGGCTGCCGGCGATGCTCAGCGCGCAGGGAATGGGCCTGGCGGCTTCCAGTTCCGGTCTGGCCGCCTATAACTTCGGCGGTGTTTTCGGCATCCTGCTCTGGGCCGCCGCAGCCACCTTCTTCGGATCCCGCGCGCCGCTGCTGGCAGCCGCTCTGGCCGCTGCCGGGAGCGCGTTCGCCATCCAGTTCGCGCCTCTCCGCTCGGCGGAAAGCCAGCCGCTGCTGATTGCCGGGTTCGGCCTGCACGGCCTGTTCGTGAACGCGCTCCAGACCACCATGTACGTGCTGGCCGCCCATGTCTATCCCACCAAGACGCGCGCGTCGGGGGTCGCCTTCGCCGCCGCCGTGGGCCGCGTCGGCGCCATGGTGAGCTCGTTCACCGGCGCGGCGATCATTCAATCCGGCGGCTCGAATTATCTGCGCGTGCTGGCGATCTCCATGTTCTGCGCTTTCCTGGGTCTTTTGCTGGTGAGCACGCACTTCCCCGGCCACCGGCGGCAGTGATCGGCGCCGGCAGGATTCACTTCTCCCGCAAGGCGGTCATGGGGTCGATCCGGGTGGCCCGCAGCGCGGGGAAGTAGCACGCCAGCAGCGTACTGCCGGTCAGCACGATCGATATGCCGGCCAGAGTCAGCGGATCGGTCGGCGCCGTCTGGAACAGGAACCCGGCGATCACCCGGCCGCAGAGCAACGCTCCCGCCAGTCCGGCCGCGCAGCCGGCGAGCACGATTACGAGGCCCTGCCGCAGAATCATCCGCAGCACGTCGGCGCGGCTCGCGCCCAGCGCCATCCGGACGCCGATCTCCTGCGTGCGCAGCCCGACCGAGTAGGACATCACGCCGTACGCCCCGATGACCGCCAACGCCAGCGCCAGCGCCGCGAATCCCAGAATCAACAGCGCCTGAAAGCGCGGCCTGGCGATGGATCCTTCCAGCATGGTTTGCAGCGGCGTCATGTTGTACACGGGCTGCTCCCGGTCGACCGCCGCCACTTCCCGCCGGATCGCCGAAATCATCGCCGACGGCGGACCTTCCGTGCGCACCGCGTAGGCCATGGGACGCCAGGTCAACTGGGCATGCGCGTGGTACAC
>DATJFH010000202.1:0-20142 GCA_035495815.1 Bryobacteraceae bacterium | reverse complement strand
GATTGCGAATGACTACGCCAATCAGGGCGTCGCCGCCGAGGATCGCAAGGATCCCTATTCGGCGGTGATCGCCTACCGGCATGCCATCGAATGGAATCCGAATAATTCCAAAGCCCGTTTCAATCTGGGAGCGATCTACATCGACGACAAGCGCTACGACCTGGCCGAAAAAGAATACCGCGCGCTGGTCCAGGCGGATGCGGCCGATTATGAGGCGCTTTACTGGCTGGGTCAATCGATTCTGGCCCAGCGTCCCGGGGCGGAGCGGACAGCGGAAGCGTGCGGATTATTGCGGCGCTCGCTGGCGGTGGCCGATCCCCAGAAGAAACTCGACTTCGGCAAGGCTGTCGCCGCCGCGAAGTGTCCCTGACCGCTCCGGGCGTGCGTCTGGACACCAGGCCGGCATGTCCACCAGCGGTGTGTGCAGACAGGCGATATTCATTCGGCGCCACGACGATGAGGCATGCGGAGTTTTGGGCGTCAATCATCCTGAGCGGGAGGCGGTCAGAGTAGCGGTGGTTTGCCCGGCGCCAAAAAGGTAGACAATAGTCCCAAGCGCCGCGTCATCGAAGGACAGCCCATGCAAGCCTGTGAACTCGACTTCCCGGGTCCGGTGGAATTGAATCCGCTCCGCTATCGGGATGCGCCGACTCCCGTACCGGGTCCGGGAGAGATTCTGATTCGTGTGAGCGTGTGCGGGGTCTGCCGGACGGACTTACACGTGGTGGAGGGCGAGCTGCCTTCGCGACGATCGCCGGTGGTGCCGGGGCACCAGGTGGTTGGCGTCATCGAACAGCAGGGAATGGGGGCGAACCGCTATGAGCTCGGCGCGCGGGTGGGAGTTCCATGGCTGCATCGCACCTGCGGACGCTGCGAGTACTGCCGCTCCGGGAAGGAGAATCTGTGCGAGAACGCGGATTTCACCGGATATACCGTGGACGGCGGCTACGCGTCCTTCATTGTGGCGCCGCAGGACTTCGTCTATCCGATCCCGGAAGCGTTCGCAGACGAACAGGCTGCGCCGCTGCTGTGCGCCGGCATCATCGGGTTCCGCTGTCTGAGGCATTGCGATCTGCATCCCGGCGGGCGGCTGGGGCTGTTCGGCTTCGGGGCGGCGGCGCATGTGACGATCCAGGTGGCCCGGCACTGGGGTATCGAGGTGTTCGCGTTCACCCGCGATGAACGGCATCGCAGTCTGGCGCGCGAGCTGGGGGCCACCTGGGTGGGAGGCGCTTCGGCCGAGCCGCCCGTGAGACTGAATGCCGCCATCCTCTTCGCGCCCGCGGGCGAGCTGGTGATTCCAGCGTTGAAATCGCTCAAAAAGGGCGGCGTCCTGGTGCTGGGCGGAATCCACATGACCCAGATTCCGCCACTCCCCTATGAACTGCTCTATCACGAGCGCGTGGTGCGGAGCATCGCCAACAATACCAGGCAGGACGGGCACGACTTCTTTCGCGTCGCTGCGGAAATCCCTGTCCAGACGCAGGTGCAGGTCTTCTCGCTGGGCGAAGCGAACACCGCGCTGAACGCCCTCAAGCATGACGGCGTTCGCGGCGCGGCCGTGGTGCAAGTCGGCGCCTAGTGCGGTAGATTCGTTCCATGTCCATTTCCCGACGGGAATTCATCGCCGCCGGAGCCGCGCCTGCTCTGCTGCCGGCGGCGGCGCCGGGCCGGCCGAATTTTATCCTGATCGTCGCCGATGATCTCGGCTGCCACGACCTGGGCTGCCTGGGCGCGGCCGATCTCAAAACCCCCCACATCGACGCGCTGGCGGCTTCCGGCGCGCGGTTCGTCAACTGGTACTCGAACGCGCCGGTCTGCGCTCCGTCCCGTTCGAGCATTCTGACCGGGCGCTACCCGATCCGCGCAGGCGTGCCGGTCAATGGCAAGGAGCTCACGCAGGCGCAGAAAACGATCGCCTCGCTGCTCAAGAGCCGGGGCTACGCCACTGCCGCCGTCGGCAAATGGCACCTCGGCGGCACTCCCCAGACCGATCCCAACGCGCACGGCTTCGACTACTACTACGGTTTTCATTCCGGCTGCGTCGATTTCTATTCCCACCGTTATTACTGGGGTTCGAACGTGGTGAATTACCACGATCTGTGGCGAAACCGCTCGGAAATATTCGAGGACGGCCAGTATCTGACCGAACGGATCACGGCGGAGGCGAAGCAGTTTATCGCGCAGCACAAGTCGACTCCGTTTTTCATGTACGTGGCATTCAACGCCCCGCACTACCCCATGCACGCTCCGGAGAAGTACGTGAAGAGATTCCCCGGCCTGAATCCGGAACGGCGGATGTACGCCGCCATGATCGCGGCGGTGGACGACGGAGTCGGCGAGATTATGGCGGCGGTGAAGCAGGCCGGCCAACTCGAGAACACCATGGTGGTGCTCGTGGGCGATAACGGCGCGACCACCGAGAAGCGGGCCGGCTTGAATCAGGAATACGCGACCGCGGGCAGCAACGGCCCGTTCCGGGGCTTCAAGTTCAGCCTTTTCGACGGCGGAATGCACGTGCCGGGAATCATGAGCTGGCCGGGCACGATCCCGCCCAAACAGCAGATCCGGGAGCTGGCGATGTCGATGGATATCCTGCCCACCATGTGCCAAGCGGCCGGGGTATCGCTGCCGGAAGGATATACGGTCGACGGCCGCGATATTCTGCCGGTCGCCGCGAACAAGGCCCGGTCGCCCCATCCGGAGCTTTTTTGGGCGCAGAACGGACAACTGGCAACCCGGCGCGGGAAATGGAAACTGGTGCTCAACGGAGTGCTGCACGATCGCACCGAAAATGGCGGGAAAATGACCGGCGATGACGCGGTCTTTCTCTCCGACCTGGACGAAGATCCCGGTGAAATGACCAACCTGCGGCGCAAACACCCGGAAATTGTGGATCAATTGTCGACCAGCCTGCACCGCTGGTTCGAAAATCTGAAGAAACCCTAGGCCCTACGGCGGCCAATCGTATAGAATCAAGCGAGGTGAGGTTCTTGAATGTCTCGAATCATTTTGACGGGTTTTGTGTGTTTAGCCGCGCTGAGTCTTCCGCTGGCCGCTCAGGACGCGCGAGGCACGATCGTCGGACGTGTCACGGATGCGAGCAGCGCCATCGTTCCCGGAGCGGACGTGCGCGCCACCAACGTAGCCACGGGCGTGGTTGCATCGGGCAAAGCCAATGACGCGGGTAACTATTCCCTTCCGTATCTGGTTCCGGGCATCTATACCGTAACGACGGAGACCGCCGGCTTCCGGAAATTCGTCCGCGAAAACGTGCAGATCCGCGTCGGCGAAACCGTGGAGCTGAATATTCAGATGGCCACCGGCGACGTGGCCGAGACGATTGACGTCAGGGCGGAAACGCCCCTGCTTTCTACCGCGGAGGCTTCGCTCGGCCAGGTTGTGGACGAGCGCCGCATTTTGGATCTGCCGCTGTTTTCCGGCAACGCCATGGAGTTTGCTCTGCTTGCGCCGGGCACCACCAACGGCACCGACATGCGGCTGCGGAAAGCCGCCTTCAACAATGCGCCGTCTCAATTCTCCACCGATGGCAGCGGCCTGTTCAACAATGAATTCACCATCGACGGCGTGACCAACACCTTTTCCGACAGCATCAACGTACGCGTGGCCTTCTCCCCGCCGCAGGCTTCCATCGGAGAGTTCAAGGTCCAGACGTCCGCCTTCGACGCTTCGCTCGGCCACACGACAGGCTCGGTCGTGAATATCAGCACGAAGGGCGGGACCAACGATCTGCACGGCAGCGCCTGGTGGTGGCTGCGCCATTCGGCGCTGGACACCCCGGACATCTTCCAGAACCGGTCGGGCGCGCAACTGGCGGTTTACCAGGACAACCGCTACGGCGCTTCCGCCGGCGGTCCGGTGCTGGTCCCGAAGGTGTACAACGGAAAGAACAAGACATTCTGGTTCTTCACCTGGGAAGCGAATAAATTCGGCAGCCCGGCGCCGATCACTTCCACGGTACCGAGAGCCGCCTGGCGGAATGGCGATCTTTCCGACCTGCTGCGGCTGGGCGCCAACTACCAGATCTACGATCCGGGCACCATTCAGGCGGCCGCGGGCGGACGATTCAGCCGGCAGCCGTTCCCCGGGAATATCATCCCGGCCAATCGCATCGATCCCATTGCGCGAAAGATCCTCGACCTGTATCCGCTTCCCAACCAGGCCGGGACGACCGACGGCCGCAACAATTACTTCACCTCCGGCAAAGCCCTCGAGGATTACTGGACCACTATCGGGCGTTTCGATCACGCCTTCAGCGAGAAGGACCGCATGTTCGTGCGGGTACATCGCGATTTCTGGCAGGAGGACAAGAACCGGAACTTCGCCAACGACGTGAACGGCCTGATACTCAACCGCATCAACCGCGGGATCGCGCTCGACGAAGTCCACATTTTCAATGCGAACCTGGTGCTGAACTTCCGCTATGGAATGGCGCAGCAGGAATTTCCGGAGCATCGGGTCAGCCAGGGTTTCGACTTGGCTTCGCTGGGATTCGCTCCGGCATTCGTGGGGCTGTTCCCGTCAGGCAAGACGGCCGTGCCGAACGTCAGCGCGGGATCGTTGACAACTCTCAGCGGCTCGGAATCGGGCGATGGGGTCGCCGCCTCACTCAGCCATACGTTCACGGGGAATTTCACGCTCCTCAAGGGAGACCACGATTTGCGCTTCGGTCCGGAGTTCCGCCTTTACCGTGTTTTCAGCGACCGCCACTCCACCGACGACTCCCCCGCGCTCAGCTTTAACAGCCTGTGGGGCCGCGGCCCGAGCGACAATTCCCCCGCTCCGCCGGTCGGCGGCGAGCTCACCGCGCTGCTGCTTGGCATCCCCGGCGGCAGCGCGACCCGCAGCGGCAGCTTTGCGCAGCAGGACAAATACATCGCGTTCTACGTTCAGGACGATTGGAAGATCACGCGCAAGCTGACGCTCAACCTGGGCCTGCGCATCGAGCACGAGTCGCCGGTCACCGAGCGGTTCAACCGGTCGGCCACCTGGTTCCTGGGCGACCAGGCGAACCCCATCGCCGCCCAGGCGATCGCCAACTATTCCCGCAGCCCGATTCCGGAACTGCCCGCCGCCAACTTCAGAGTCAACGGCGGTCTGACGTTCGCCGGAGCGGGCGGCAATCCGCGCGAATTCTGGGACGGACCGGCGCTCGGCTGGATGCCCCGCCTGGGTCTGGCGTATCAGCTGGCGCCCAGGACGGTACTGCGCACCGGCTATGGAATCTTCTACGGCTCGATCGGCTCCTTCAAAACCAGCTCGAACCTGGCAGGTTTCACGCAATCGACGCCGATCGAAGCCACCAACGACAACGGGCTCACGTTCAAGACCAGGCTGTCCAATCCGCTGCCTAACGGGCTGCTGGCGCCGCTCGGTCCCGCCGGGGGCCTGGAGACCAATCTCGGCCAATCGATCACGTATTTCGGCAAATCCCGCAAGCTGCCGTACGCCCAGCGCTGGTCCTTCGGCTTGCAGCAGGAATTGCCCGCCAGCTTCATGGTGGAAGCTTCGTATGTGGGCAACCGCGGCACGCGGCTGCCGGTGAATCGCAACATCAACTTCCTGCCCGCCAAATACCTGAGCACGTCCCCCATCCGCGATCAGCCTACCATCGACTTCCTGGGCGCGCAGTTCCCCAGCCCCTTCTTCGGGCTCAACCCGCAGTACACCAGCTCGACCGCCGCGCGCAGTTCGCTGCTGCTGCCGTATCCGCAGTTCGGCAACGTCACCTATTCCGACCCGGCGGGCTATTCCTGGTATCATTCGCTGCAATCGCGCATGGAAAAGCGCTTCAGCCGGGGCTTCACGCTGCAGATGTCCTACACGTGGTCGAAGGCCATGGACGCCAGCACATTCCTGAACCCATCCGATCCCAGCCCCTACGAATCCCTGGCCGACATCGACCGCGGGCATCGCATCACGGGGAGCGGCATCTGGGAGCTCCCTTTCGGCAAGGGCCGCCGCTTCGGCACGCACATGCCGAGGGTGCTGGATCTGTTCGCGGGCGGCTGGCAGTTGAGCGGCGCCTGGCAGCGGCAGAGCGGGCAGCCGATCGGTTGGGGCAACCTGATCGTGGCCGGCGACTCGACCAGGCTGGCCCTGCCTTCCGACCAGCGGAACGCGGACCGCTGGTTCGCCACCGAGGTCTTCAACCGGCGCAGCCAGGACCAGCTGGCGAGTAATCTGCGGACGTTCCCGCTGCGCTTCGGGAATGTGCGGCTGGATTCGCAGCGCCGGTGGGATTTCTCGGTGAACAAGTCTTTCGTCATTACCGAGCGCGTGAAGACCAGATTCAGGATCGATTCGTTCAATGCGTTGAACGAGCCGGTGCTGCGCGGTCCGGACACCAACCCCACCAGCACGACCTTCGGCAGGGTTACGGCGCAGGAGCCGTCGCGCTCCTTCCAGGTCTCGTTGAACGTGCAGTTCTGACCAGCCCTCCGGGGAGAAACGGGCAACCCTGAATCCCCGCCGGCAACCTGAACATCAGATACTAGGACGTGGACAAAAAAGAGCCGAAGCAGCCCAAATCGGAGCGGCTCAAAGCGCTTCTGCCCGACATCTGGATCCTTGTGAAGCCGCGCCGGGGCATTCTCCTGGCGGGCTTCGTTCTGATGGCTGTCAACCGCGTTTGCGGTCTTGTTTTACCGTATTCGACCAAATACCTGATCGACGACATCATTGGGAAGCGGCACACGGAACTATTGCTGCCGCTGGTGCTGGCCGTGATCTCGGCCACCATCATCCAGGGCGTAACCTCTTTCTCGCTGACCCAACTGCTGTCAAAGGCGGCGCAGCGGCTGATCGCCGAGTTGCGGCAGAAAGTACAGGTTCATATCGGCCACCTCCCGGTCACTTACTTCGACGCCAACAAATCGGGCACGATGGTATCGCGGATCATGAGCGACGTGGAGGGCATCCGCAACCTGATCGGCACCGGCCTGGTGGAATTTGCTGGAGGTGTGTTGACGGCCATCCTGGCGCTTGTGGTGCTCATCAAGATCAGCCCGCTGATGACGGGCGTGGCGGTGCTGGTCATCATCTCGTTCGCGGTCGTACTGGGGAAGGCCTTCAAGACCATCCGTCCGATCTTCCGGGAACGGGGCAAAATTTACGCCGAGGTGACCGGCCGTCTCACCGAATCGCTGGGCGGCGTGCGGGTGATCAAGGGTTATCATGCGGAAGCCCGTGAAGAGCAGGTTTTCGCCAGAGGCGTACACCGGCTGCTCGACAACGTGCTGAAGTCGCTGACCGCGATGTCGCTGATGAGCCTTTCGGCGACGGTGCTGCTGGGGCTGATCGGATCGGTAGTGATGTTCGTAGGCGCCAGGCAGATCCTGGCGGGCAGCCTGACGCTGGGCGGATTCGTCACGTTTACCGCCTTCCTGGCGTTCTTGAGCGCGCCTATTTTTCAGATCGTGGGCATCGGTACCCAGATTTCCGAGGCGCTGGCGGGTCTGGAGCGCACGCGGGAGGTGATGCGGGAGCGGCCCGAGGATCAGGATCCGCGCCGCCGGACAGCCATTGGAGAAGTGCGCGGCGACCTCGAATTCGATCACGTCGATTTCGAGTACGAGGCGGGCAAGCCGGTCCTGCGCGATGTCTCGTTCCGGGCCGCTTCCGGAACGGTGACGGCGCTGGTGGGTTCGTCCGGATCGGGCAAATCCACGATCATCGGCCTGATCGCGGCGTTTCACACGCCGAACTCGGGCATGGTGCGGGTGAACGGAGTGGATCTCTCCACCGTGCGGCTCGACTCGTACCGCACGCAACTGGGAGTCGTCCTGCAGGAGTCATTTCTTTTCGACGGCACCATCCGGGAGAATGTCGCGTTCGCGCGGCCGGACGCCGGCGAAGAGGAGATCCTGCGCGCTTGCCGGATCGCCCGCGTGGATGAGTTCGCCGAGGGCTTCGCGGATAAATACGACACCATTGTGGGCGAGCGGGGCGTCAAGTTGTCGGGCGGGCAGAGGCAGCGTGTTTCCATCGCCCGCGCGCTGGTCGCCGATCCCCGGATTCTGATTCTGGATGAGGCGACGTCCAGCCTGGATTCCGAGTCCGAAGCCCTGATTCAGGAGGGCCTGTCGTACCTGATGAAAGGCCGGACCACTTTCGTGATCGCCCACCGGCTTTCTACAATCCGCCGCGCCGACCAGATCCTGGTGGTGGAAGCCGGCCGGATCGTCGAGCGCGGAACGCACGAGACCCTGTATTCCGCCAAAGGCCGCTACTTCGATCTGTACACAAAGCAGCACGGGCTGGAGATGAATCTCTTCCTGGCGCCCGGGGAAGGGGAGGCCGCGCCGCCGGAGACGAAAGCGGAGGAGACAGACAGAGGAGCGGGGCTGTCCGACGCGATCAGGCTGATCAGAGGGTGAGACTCTGGGATGCCTCAGCGGCCCGGTTGCAGATGGAAATCGAAGCTCATGCTGGCGATCACGCGTACCGGTTTTGATCCGGGACCCGCGAACGGCGTGAACTTCCATCGCTTCAGGGCATTCGCCGCCGAATTGCTGAGCAGCACGTTCCCCTGCAGCACTTTCACCTTTTCCACGTTGCCGGCGGCGTCGATGATGACGTCCACTTGAACGCGGCCCGAGAGGCGGACCTGCCGGGCCATGGCGGGATATTCCGGCTCCACTTTCTTGATCGCCGCCTTGCGCGCTTCAACCTCCGAAACACGCACCAAACCGTCCTCCGCGCGAGCTGAGACAAGGCACGACATCAGACAAAATGCCAGAACGGCGGCGGCTCCGCTGGCTCCTACCGTCTTGTTCATTGCGCTTCCATATTCTAACATCGGCCGGCAGGCCCGGATTCTGCAAGTTTTGCATGGAATTTTCCTGGTATCATGCCGATTATCGGCAGTGAAGCCAGCTATGCCTAACGTGAACGCGCGGTCCGAGCCGAGGCCTCTCCGGTCATCATGACCCCGCGATCCTGGCATCTGACCACCCTCACGCAGAAGCTCTGCGTGTACCTGGGAACAGCGGCCGCCACCGTGCTGCTGGTGACCATCGTATTCAATTACCAGAGCCGGCGGAAGACCGTGGAGGAGGAGTCGAATTCCGTCGCGCTCGATCACATCCAGAATACGGCCCAGAATATCGATGCTTTCATCGACCGGGTAGCCATGCTGCCGAGAGCCATCGCCGCCAGGCAGGAGGCGCTCGACGGGCATCCCAACGCCGACACCATGCCGTTTCTTTCCCACCTGCTGGATTCCGTGCCACAGGAAGAGGCGTATGGCGTATATGAGGCCTTCGAGGGCAGGCGCTACTCGGAAGCGATGTCGATGCCCTGGGTGGACCGCAACAGCTTTCCCCGCGGCGTGCAGGTCAAGTACGACTACCACGAAGCGGATTGGTACAAAGGCGCCAAAGATTCCGGAAACCTGTATATTACCGAACCCTACTTCGACGCCGGCGGGTCGAACATCACCATGGTCAGCATCACCAAGCCGTTCTTCGGTCCGGACGGCAAACTGCTGGGCGTGGCCGGCGCCGACATCTCCCTCGAGCAACTCCGCCTTTTCGCCAGCTACCTGCGGCTTCGCAGCGGGAGCGGCAATTCGAACGACGGCGACTACGCCTTTCTGGTCAGCAAGCGGGGACGGATCATTTCGCATCCGAATGAAAAGCTCATGCTGCGCAACGACTATCCCGGCGAGGATGCCAACCTGCTTCCGGACGGCAAATTCGTGGTCCGCTCACCGACCGGATTCGCCTCCGTGCGCATGGGGGCGGAAGCGCGTCGCGTCTACTGGGCGACGGCGCCCCTGAGCGGGTGGAAAGTCGCCCTCAACGTTCCGGAAAAGTTGATTCTGGCGCCGGCGCGCGCCCTTGCCGTGCGTACGTCCGCGGGGGCGGTTGTCGCCCTGTTGGCGATGCTGATCATCATCGCCAGCGTGGCCAGGGTTCTTACGGGACCGGTCCGGCTGATTACGGCGGCCGCCGAAGGCGTGGAGGCGGGCGATTACACCGCCACCGCCGCTCTCGAGCCGATCGCCCACCGGAAAGACGAGTTGGGCAAGCAGGCGCGGGCGTTCCGCCGTATGGTGGACGAAGTCTCCGCGCGCGAACAGCGCCTCAAGCAGGCCGAGGAAGCGCTGCGGCGGAGCGAACGGCATTTCCGGGCGCTGATCGAAAAAGGGCAGGACATCATCGCGCTGCTCGACGCCAATGGCGTCTTCCTCTACCAGAGCGCCTCCGCGCAGCGGGTGCTGGGATACACGCCGGACGAGGTGATCGGCCGCCCGGCGCACGAATTGGTCCATCCGGAGGACTGCCCGCGGGTGACGGAGGTAATGTTGGCGGCCGCGTCCACACCGGATGGGACCGGGACGGTCGAGTACAGGATCCGGGCGCACGACGGCTCCTGGCGCTACGTCGAGTCGACGGTCACCAACGCGCTGCACGACCCCGCCGTGGAAGGGATCCTGGTCAACTCGCGCGATGTGACCGAGCGGAAGCTGGCCGAGCAGATGGCCAAGGAAAAACAGGCGGCCGACGCAGCCAATCAGGCCAAGAGCTCCTTCCTGGCGAACATGAGTCACGAGCTGCGCACGCCCCTCAACGCGATCCTGGGATACAGCGAGATGCTGCAGGAGGAGGTGGAAGACCGCGGGCAGGACGACATGCTGCCCGACCTGGCCAAGATTCACACTGCCGGCACTCATTTGCTGGAGCTGATCAACGCCGTGCTCGACATCTCCAAAATCGAAGCCGGCAAGATGGATCTGTACCTGGAGTCGTTCAGCGTCGCCAAGATCGCGCAGGACGTGGGGGCCATCATCCAGCCGCTGATGCAGAAAAACTCCAACAAGCTGGTGACCGTCGTGGCGGAAAACGCCGGCTCGATTCATGCCGATCTGACCAAAGTCCGGCAGACCCTGTTCAACCTGTTGAGTAATGCCAGCAAGTTCACCCACAACGGCGTCATCACGCTGGACATTTCCCGGGAAGCGTCGCCAGGCGGAGACTGGGTCCTGTTCCGCGTCAGCGATTCCGGGATTGGAATGACGGATGACCAGATGGGCAAGCTGTTCGAGGCTTTCACGCAGGCCGACTCTTCGACCACCCGCAAGTTCGGCGGCACCGGCCTCGGTTTAGCCATCAGCCGCCGCTTCTGCCGCATGATGGGAGGAGATATCACCGTCGCCAGCGAGCTTGGAAAAGGGTCCACTTTTACGGTGCGGCTGCCGGCGCGTGTCATCGATCCCAAGGAACAGGTAAAGCAGGCCGCGGCCGGGCCGGTGGCTGCCGCGAATGAGAACGCCGGCGCGGTGCTGGTGATCGACGATGATCCGCGCGTCCACGACATGCTCCAAAGGTCGCTGGCCAAGGAAGGTCTGCGGGTATTCGCGGCGCTCAGCGGCGAGGAGGGACTGAAGAAGGCCAGGGAGCTGCGTCCCGATGCGATCACGCTCGATGTAATGATGCCCGGCATGGATGGCTGGGCTGTGCTGGCGGCCCTGAAATCGGACCCGGAACTGCTCGAGATCCCGGTGATCATGCTGACGATCGTCGACGATCAGAATATGGGCTATTCACTCGGCGCCACCGAATACCTGACGAAACCGGTCGACCGGGAGCGTCTGGTGTCCGTGCTGAAACGGTACGCGGGTCCCGGCGCAACGCAATCCGCGCTGATCATCGAAGACGAAGCGGACGTCCGGGACGTGACGCGCCGGATTCTGGAGCTGGCCGGCTGGAGCGTGGTGGAGGCGCAGAACGGCCGGGTCGGCCTGGAACGGCTGGCCGAAATGCGTCCCAGCTTGATCCTGCTGGATCTGATGATGCCCGAGATGGATGGCTTCCAGTTCGTGGACGAGCTGCGCAATCATCCGGACTGGAAGTCGATTCCAGTGGTGGTGGTGACCGCCAAGGACCTGACGGCGGAGGACCGGAGCCGGCTCAGCGGGCGGGTCGGGCTGATTTTACAGAAGGGCGCCTATTCCCGTGAGGATCTGCTGCGGGAAACCAGCGCGCTGGTGGTGAACCGGATCCGGAAACGTCCACCCGCCGAGGGATCTCCCGCCCTGGTAGCCGGCTAAGCGCCGCCCGCCCGTTTTCCACGGGGCCGCCTAATTGAATTTCTCGAAAGTGCGGTCGAATTCCGCTTTTAACATCGGATTCGGAGCAGTCAGGCCATCCACCACGCGCTTGGCCCACATGAAATACTCTTTCCTGCGCTCGTAGTCCCAGTCGGGAGGTGGACTGTAAAGGATCGCTCTCAGATTGGAAATCTTGTCCGCCAGTTTGATGGTCTGGGCGCGGGGTGACTTCTTGGGAGCGTTCACGATCTGCAAGCGCTTGCGCTCCTGTTTGGGCAGCGACTTGTCATCGGTTACCTCGGCCACCAGGTCCGCCACGTCGGCGCCGAACTGTGCCGCGATATCTTCACTCGTGACGCCCGCATCCTCGACGCTGTCGTGCAGCAGGGCGGCGATGACGAGATTGGCATCCGGCTCTTCAATCGATTGGGACACCATCTCGGCGACCTCCAGCAGATGATTGACGTAGGGTTCGGCAGCGGCGCCTTTGCGCCTCTGCCCGGCGTGCTTTTCGGCTGCGAAGCGCGCGGCCGAAAGAATGGATGTAATTTGCTCGTTGAGACTCACTTTTCAGTTTGACACAATCGCCCGCCGGCGTTTTATGGCTTGCCGCCGCGGCGCCTCTTGTATCGTGTTCGAGAGCCTTGTCCACGACCTTTTCGGCTAGGCAGCCGGGATCACCAGAATGCCGTGCTGCTCGCCGGCGTCTGTTTTAAACCGGAGCCTTGGCCTTCCGGTACGCCTTCACGGCTTCGGCCAGCATCGGGGCCACCGAAAGAAAGATGATCAGCAGGATGACCTTTTCCAGGTGCTGTTTGATGATCGGGATGCCACCCAGACCATATCCCAACATCGTCATGGCGAACACCCAGCCAATCCCGCCGAAGATGTTGAATGAAAGAAAGCGGCTGTAATCCATCTTGCCCACACCGGCAACAAAGGGGGCGAAGGTTCGGACGATCGGGACGAAGCGCGCGTAAATGATCGTTTTCCCGCCGTGCTTCTCGTAGAACGCGTGGGTCCGCTGCAGGTGCTCCCGGCGGAAGAGACGCGAATCCGGGCGGCTGAAGATGCGCGGGCCGGTCTGCCGGCCCAGCGTGTACCCCACCGTATCGCCCAGAATGGCGGCCGTCATCAGGACGGCGTTCACCGCCAGAATGTCCAGGTCGCCCGCGCCGGCCACCGTCCCGACCAGGAACAGCAGCGAATCGCCGGGCAGGAAAAACCCGACGAGCAAACCCGTTTCCGCGAAGACGATGGCGAACAGGAGCGCGTACCCGATCCAGCTCGAGAACAGCGGCGCGAGCAGGTGGATAAGCTGGTCGGGACTGGTTAAGGCGCGGATCGCCTCGATTATGGAGTCCATCCGGAGTTAGCCGCGGTAATTGGCGGTGAGCCGCTTCATCACTTCGGTGTGGATTTTGATCTTTCCATCTTTCATCATCTGCTGCCGGAGGCCGTCTTCGAACAGCGCGTTTCTCTCCCGGGCCTTGGTGTGCTTGATGTCGTCCCGGATGGCGTCGGTCTGAGCGGGCAGCTCGGCCAGGTTGGGCTCGATGCGCGCGGTCACTTTTCCGACCACGCGGAAGCCGCCGACCATGGTCGGTCCGAAAATGGTTCCGGCCGGCTTGGTGAAGATCTCCGGAATGGCGTCGGGCGATCCCAGTCCCTCGATTGCGCCGTTCCGCGTGAACTCGGGCGCGGCCACGTACTGCAGTCCCATCGATTGCGCGACCTTCTTCAGGTCTCCGTTGGCCGCCCGTACTTTCGCGGCCAGCTCGTCGCCCTTCTCCATCACCAGGCGATTTGCCTTGTCCTGGAGCAGCGCCGGACGGATCTGGCTTTCGGCCTCTTCGAAAGTCGCCGGATGGGCCGGGAAAACGTTCGTGATCACGGCGATTACCATGCGGTTCCCGGGAGCCGCCACCGCCTGCGAGACTTCTCCCTTCTTGAGCGACGAAACCGCCTCTTCAAAGTCGCGGTTGACGCCGACTTCAGGCACCGGGTCCCCCGCGCCGGCTTTTTCGACGTTGGTGACGCTCAGATGATACTGCGCGGCAATCTGGTCGACCTGATCGGGATTCTTCTTCAGAGCCGCGGCCGCGCTGTCGAGCGCCGTCTGTATCTGGTTCTGGCCCATTTGCTTTTTCAGCTCGGTGATCAACTCGGCTTTCACTTCATCGAGCGACTTGAGATGCGCGTCCTGTTTCTCGAGCGCCTGGATGATATGAAATCCGTATTGTGTCTTGACGATGCTGCTGATCTCGTTCGGCTTCAAAGCATACAGCGCCTTCTCGAACTCCGGCACGGTCTGGCCCCGGACCACCCAATCGAGATCACCGCCTTTGTCCTTCGACCCGGGATCCTCGGAATATTTCTTCGCCAGTTCGGCGAAATTGCCGCCGGACTTCAGCTGCTTCAGCACGTCCTCGGCCTGCGCTTTGATTTTGGCCTCTTCCTGCGGGGACTTGCCGGAAGTCATCAACAGGATATGCCTTGCCTTCACACGCTCGGGCGTGCGATAGCGGTCCTTGTTCTGCTCATAAGCGCGGCGGACCTGCTCGTCGGAGACGCTGACCGCCTCCGTGATTTTGGCAGGATCGAGCACGACCAGCTTCATCCCGCGTTTTTCGGGAATCGTAAACGTCGCTTTGTTTTTCTCGTAATAGTCCCGCATCTCCTCCGGACTGAGCTGGATGCCGGCCTTGATTTTGGCCGGATCGACCTTCACGTATTCGATCGTCGCCTTTTCATTCTTCCGGCGAAACTCCCGCTCGATATCCGCCCGGGAGACGACGGTGGATTCCAGCACCACGCTGCGCAGGCGGTTGAGCAGGATCTGGTTCGCCATGTACTCCTCGAATTCCGGGATCGTCATATCCTGCTGGGCCAGCGCGGCGGCGTAGGCTTCCTTTCCCACGAAGGCGCCGTTGGGAAACATGGCGGGCATCTGGTCCCGGATGGCCTTGGCGGTATCGGCCTCGCTGACCTGGAACCCGAGCCGGTTCGCCTCATAGATCATGGCCTTTTCCGTGATCATCTGCTCGATCATCTGGGGAATGTAATGGGCCATCAACTGGGGCGGCATCTCACGGTTCTTGGTGGCCGCCCGAATGGCCAGCTGGACATCCCGGACAGTGACTTTATGTTTACCGACCTCGGCGACGACATTATCGTTAGGCGTTGCGCCGGATCCGCCGTACCCCGGAATGAGGTAAGCAACCATGGAAAGAGCTACCAGCGACAGCAGGGCGGTGAGAAAAAAGCGCACAGCCTTGTCGCGGCTGCGGAACAGATCGAACATGTTGTGAAAATCTCCTGGGGCTTCCAGATGGCGAACTTCGGGCTTTGGTCTGGAAGGATTCCTTATTGATTATATCCGAAGTACGGGAGGCCAGCCGGTTCCGCCGCTGCCGGCGCGAAGGCCGCGCTTCGATCCGGACCCGGAACCGGCGCGCCGCTTACTATACTGAGGAAGTGCCAGCGCCGACACTGGATTCGAAGATTGCTTTGGTTACGGGAGCCAGCAAGGGCATCGGTAAAGGAATCGCGCTCGAACTGGCCCGCTGCGGGTGCGACGTCGCGGTCAACTATCACTCAGACGCCGCCGGCGCCGCCGCCGCCGTAGCGGAAATCACCGCTCTCGGACGCAAGGCCTTCGCCGTCAAGGCCAACGTCGGGATCGCCCCGGACGTCGACCGCATGTTTGCCGAGGTTGACGCCGGTTTTTCCCGTCTCGACATCCTGGTCAACAACGCCGGGGTACAAACCTGGAAGCCGCTGCTCGACCTGGAAGAGTCCGAATGGGACCGTACCATCCAGACGAATCTCAAGGGCTGTTTCCTCTGTACCCAGCGGGCCGGCCGCCGGATGAAGGACCAGGGCTCGGGTCGCATTATCAATATCGGATCCGGCTGCAACAAGATCCCGTTCCCGAATCTGGTCGACTACACCGCCAGTAAGGGCGGAATCGACATGTTTACCAAATCGAGCGCCATCGAACTCGGCAAGTACGGGATTACGGTGAATTGCGTGGCGCCGGGAGCGGTAGAAATCGAACGGACGATGCACGAGACGGGGGATTACGCCGGAACCTGGGCCAAGCTGACGCCGCTCGGCCGGGTCGGATTGCCTTCCGACATCGCCCGCACGGTGGCGTTTCTGGCGAGCGATGCCGCCGGTTTCATCACCGGGCAGACGATTTGGGTGGATGGTGGATTATTCAGTCACCCGATTTGGCCATATCCGTAGCCGGAGCGACGGCAGCCGGAGGCGGACTCGCTGCGCGCGGGGAGCGCTTCACGGTCGGCTCCTTCTTGCGGATGTCATAGAACTGGAGGCGGCAGAACGGGCACCAGTGAAGATTTCCCCCGATGTACTTTTGCAGCCGGCTGAGCGGATTCCGGTACATGGGGTCGATGTGATCCACACCTCGCAGCTTTTCCACCCGGAAGCTGCCGCAGCGCGGGCAGCGGCTCTTCCTTCCGAAGAGGAACAGGAACCACTGATCGCGTGTTTCCCTGCTTCCGCATTGCTTGCACTTCAGGACTGCATGATAGGCGAACTTCTCGAGGAAAGTCCGGCGCACCCGTACAAGGTCGCCCCCGCAGCTTAAACAATCCCTCATGGGTGTTTGCCCCTTTATATCGAAATTTGCCAAGGGGATGCAACTCGCGTGACAATAGTTTTAAATAAAGTTTGATGAATGCCGACGCCGGCAGGGCGAGCCTGGTATCTGCGAACTTCCAAAAAAAATGCTGGACCGGATCAGCGTGCATGGCGCGCGTCAGCACAATCTAAAAAACATCGATGTCGAAATACCGCGTAACAGCCTGACCGTGATTACCGGATTGAGCGGCTCGGGCAAGTCGTCGCTGGCGTTCGACACCATCTACGCGGAAGGCCAGCGGCGCTACGTGGAGACGCTCTCCACCTACGCCCGCCAGTTCCTCGACCAGATGGAACGGCCCGAAGTCGATTCGATCGAGGGGCTTAGTCCGGCGATTTCCATCGAGCAGAAGACCACCAGCCGCAGCCCCCGTTCGACCGTGGGCACGATTACCGAGATCTACGATTATCTGCGGCTGCTTTATTCATCGGTCGGCGTGCCGCACTGCCCGGAATGCGGGCGCCAGATTTCGCAGCAGACCACCGAGCAGATCGTGCAGCAGGTGCTGTCGCTCACTCCCGAAGACCGCATCATGGTGCTCGCGCCGGTGGTTCGGGGGCGTAAGGGCGAGTACAAGAAAGAGCTGGAAAAGCTGATGCGGCAGGGCTTCGTTCGCGCCCGGGTGGATGGAGTCCTGCGGTCGCTCGACGAGGACATCCCCCTGGACCGCCGGAAGAATCACACCATCGAAGTGATGGTGGACCGGCTGCTGGTGAAGCCCGGTATCCAGCAGCGGCTCGAAGCCTCCATTGAAACAGCCACGAAGCTGGCTAATGGATTGGTGGTAATCGCCATCGTGAACGGAGAAGACAGGCTGTACTCGCTGAAGCTGGCCTGTCCCGAGTGCGGCGCCAGCGTCCCTCAGCTCGAGCCGCGGTCGTTCTCCTTCAACAGCCGTTTCGGCGCCTGCGAGCGATGCCAGGGGCTGGGCAGCCTGTGGATGTTCGATCCGGACAAGATCATCGTGAATCCGGCCAAGCCATTCCTCAAAGGCGCCCTGGCGCCGGAGTTGGACCTCTCGTTCTCGCAATGGACCATCGAGAGCCTGGCCAAGCGCAACGATATCCGGCTCTCCACTCCCTTTCGCAGCCTCAGCGACCGCGACCGGTCGCTGCTGCTCGAAGGCGAAAGCGGACGTCACGGCGCCGTGCAGCTGCTGAAACAGAAGTACGACCACTCCTACGCAGAAGAGCGCGAAACGATGGAGCCCTTCATGTCGCTGATCAAGTGCAAGGACTGCGGCGGCAGGCGCCTCCAGGCCGCCAGTCTGGCCGTGCGCGTGAAGGAACTCTCGATCGCCGATTTCACGGAAATGCCGGTTTCGAGGGCTTTGCTCACGGTACGCAGCTGGCAATTCACCGCACGGGAATCGCAAATCGTGGGGCGGCTGGTGGATGAGATTCGCAACCGGCTGGAGTTTCTCTCTGCAGTGGGCTTGGATTACCTGAGCCTGGACCGGTCCGCGGCCACGCTCTCCGGCGGGGAGGGCCAGCGCATCCGGCTGGCCACGCAAATCGGCTCCCGGTTGCGCGGCGTGCTGTACGTGCTCGACGAACCGTCCATCGGGCTGCATCCGCGGGATAACGAGCGCCTGCTCGAAACGCTCACCCACCTGCGCGACATGGGGAACACGGTGCTGGTGGTGGAGCACGACGCGGAGACGATCGAGCGGGCCGATTACGTGCTGGATCTGGGCCCCGGCGCCGGACGGCTGGGGGGCCATCTGGTTGCGCAGGGGCAGCCGGGTCAGATCGCCCGGGATCCGAATTCGCTGACCGGACAATACCTCTCCGGAGCGAAAGCGATTTCTCTACCGGAGCAGCGGCGGCCGGCCGGGCTGGGCAGACTGACGGTGATCGGAGCGCACCGGCATAATCTCAAGAACATCGAGGTGGAGATTCCGCTGGGCCTGCTGACGGTGGTCACCGGCGTTTCCGGCAGCGGGAAATCGACGCTGGTGAACGACATCCTTTACCGCGCCATGGCGCGCGAGATCTATGGCAGCGGCGCGCACGCGGAGGGCTACCAGGAGATTCGCGGCCTCGCTCACATCGACAAGGTGATCCGCATCGATCAATCGCCGATCGGCCGCACGCCGCGGTCCAATCCGGCGACCTACACGGGCCTGTTTACCCTGATCCGGGACCTCTACGCCATGCTCCCCGAGTCGCGCGAGCGAGGGTACAAGCCGGGCCGGTTCAGCTTCAACGTGAAGGGCGGGCGCTGTGAAGCCTGCCAGGGCGACGGGCTCAAGCGCATCGAGATGAATTTCCTTCCCGACGTGTACGTCACCTGCGATGTCTGCCGCGGACGCCGATATAACCACGAGACGCTGGAAGTGAAATACAAGGATCACTCGATCGCCGATATGCTGGAGGCGACGGTGGAGGAAGCCACCGGTATTCTGGAGAATATTCCGCAGATCGCAGCCAAGCTGAAGACGCTGAATGATGTCGGCCTCGGCTACATTCACCTGGGCCAGTCCTCGACTACGCTTTCCGGGGGCGAGGCGCAGCGCATCAAGCTGGCCAAGGAGTTGAGCCGCAAACAGACCGGCCGGACGTTTTACCTGCTCGACGAACCCACGACCGGGCTGCATTTCGACGACGTGCGGAAGCTGCTGGACGTGCTGCAGCGCCTGGTCGCGCTGGGCAATACGGTGCTGGTGATCGAGCACAATCTGGACGTAATCAAGACGGCGGACTGGATCATCGATCTGGGCCCGGACGGCGGAGAGTATGGCGGGCGCGTGGTGGCGTCGGGAACGCCGGAACAGGTCAGCCGGGTGAAGAAGAGTTATACGGGACAGGCGCTGGCGAAGGTGTTGGCGTGAGCCGGTATTCGATTGGACCGCTGGATCTGTCCGGCCTCAAGACGATTCCCATCGCGGCGCGCGGAGGGAAGGCCCGCGCCGAAGACTTCGCCTCGCCGTACGAAAAGGGCGCGGGCGTCTCCGGCTGGCTGGACTCGCTGCCGAAGATCCTGGCGGCGGACTCGCTCCGCTTGGTGGTGCGAGCGCTGCTCGCTGCGCGGCAATCCGGCAAGCCCATCATCTGGGGCATGGGCGGGCACGTGATCAAGTGCGGCCTGGCGCCGGTGCTGGCCGACCTGATGCGCCGGGGATACGCCACGGCGTTCGCCATGAACGGCTCGGCCGCCATTCACGATTTCGAGATCGCCATCGCCGGCCAAACCAGCGAGGACGTGGAGGCGGCGCTGCCCGACGGGAGCTTCGGATCGGCCGAGGAGACCGGACGGGAGATGAACGAGGCCATCGCCGCCGCTGCCGGCGATTCGCTGGGCATGGGTGAAGCTCTGGGCGCCCGCCTGGTGAAGATCGCCGATCCGGCGTTCGCGGGGAGCAGCCTGGTGCTTCAGGCTTATCTGCACGCGGCGC
>DATJFH010000201.1:0-3600 GCA_035495815.1 Bryobacteraceae bacterium | reverse complement strand
CTACCCTGGACGGGAAGCAGCTTCAAGACACGGGCGCCGGTCCACTGTTTCGAAGCACGGGAGTGACGCCACTCTCGAAGATCGCGATCCCGGGAGACTGGAAGGGCGACAAGATACTTTTCGCGGTACCAGCCTCCGAGGGCTCGAGCGTGTGGCGCGCGGTGATCGAGCCCGGCGAGTTTGCGATTACGGCCAAACCGGTCCGGGTCACGCCGGGTCGGGACGCCGATATCCAGCCGATATCTGAGCGCGGCGGGCGGATAGCTGTATTTGGCAGGCAGGTTTACAACGTCGACATCTGGAGTTATCCCGCCGCAACCAACGAAGGCAAGTTGACGGGCGCGCCGACGCGGTGGACTCGCGATCCCGGAATCGACATTGTGCCGTCGCTGTCGGCGGACGGCGGCCGGCTGCTGTTTCAATCGAACCGGACCGGCTATTACGAGCCTTGGATTCTGGATTTGCAAGGCGGCAAAGAGACCCGCGCCGGGGCGGCGACTCAGAACCAGACGTCTCCGTTGATCAGTCCGGACAAGACGAAGGTGGTCTATTCGGAGGAGCGTATCGGCAGGTTCGAGCAGTTCGTCAAAAGGTTGGGCGGCGGACCGGCCGAAGTCCTGTGCGAGGACTGCGGGGCGGCGGCGACCGGCTGGAGGCACGACAGCCGGGCGGTTCTGATCAATACGCTGGCTGAAAAGACGCGGCTTACCGTCAGCCTCCTCAAGGTGGACGGCGGCGAGAAGACTCTGCTGCTGGACGATCCACGGAACGATCTGGACCAGGCACGCTTCTCTCCGGACGACCGCGCCATCGTCTTTGTGGCCCGTGAGAGCGGGGGCATTTCGAGGCTGTACGTGGCGGCGTATCGCGGCGCCGGGCCGCTGCCCGCGAGCGAATGGATTCCGATCACCGAAGGCAAGTCGTGGGATACGGGCCCGCAATGGTCTCCGGACGGAAGGCTGATCTACTTCATTTCCACGCGCGACGGTCATCGGTGTCTCTGGGGGCAGCGGCTCGACGGCGCCGGCAGGGCCGCCGGTCAGGCTTTCGCGGTGGCGCACTTCCACACCGCGCGGCGGTCGCCGGCCCGCCTGCCTTTCGACAAAACGGACCTGATGGTGGGGCGTAACAATATTCTGTTCAGCCTGGGGGATCTGACGGGAAACATCTACTGCGCCAAAGTTCCCGAATGAGCCGCTGTGATAAGATGGCTCTCCCGGAAAAGCGAATGAATCAACAGAAAACATGCCGACCTGCCGCCGCCGCAACTGCCGCTATCCTGGTCTGGCTCAGCGCCGGAAGTGCGGCGGCCCAGTCCGCCAGGTCCGTCAATGCCGCGATGGTAGAGAAGTGGATGAGCGAGCTTTCCAACTGGGGGCGTTGGGGCAAGGAGGACCAGAAGGGGGCCGTCAACCTGATCACTCCGGCCAAGCGCAAACAGGCGGCCGGGCTGGTGAAGGACGGCATCTCGGTTTCGCTCGCCCGGAATACGGAAACCGAGAAGGCTGCCGACAACGGCTCGCCGTTCGTCCACACCATGACGTCCACCGGTAAGAACCCGCTCGAAGGCGCCTACAGCATGGATCTGCTGAGCGTGTCCTATCACGGCTGGGCGCACACGCACATGGATTCGCTCTGCCACATGTTTTACAAGGGCAAGATGTTCAACGGCTTTCCGCAGGAGGAGGTCACCGCCAAGGGCGCGCAGAAGCTGGCGGTCACGAACTTCAAGAACGGGATTTTATCGCGCGGCATCCTGATGGATATTCCCCGTCTGAAGGGCGTCAGCTACCTGGAGCCCGGTACGGCGATCTATCCGGAGGATCTCGAAGCCTGGGAGAAGAAGGCTGGCGTAAAAGTCGGAAGCGGCGACATCGTGCTGATCCGGACCGGGCGCTGGCGGGTGCGGGATACCAAGGGTCCGTGGAACATTTCGTCGAAGGCGGCCGGGCTCCATGCGTCCTGCGCGCCGTGGCTGAAGTCCCGCGATGCGGCGGTGCTGGGCAGCGACGCGGCGAGCGATGTGATGCCATCGGGGGTGCCGGGAGTGAACCAGCCGATTCACCAGCTGGTGCTGATCGCCATGGGTATGCCGATTTTCGACAACCTGGATCTGGAAGCGGTGAGCGAGGAAGCCGGCAAGCGGCAGCGCTGGGAGTTTCACCTGTCGGCGGCGCCGCTGGCGGTGACCGGCGGAACCGGCTCTCCGTTCAACCCCATCGCGACCTTCTGAACGCGGCGTCCAATATGTGGCGATACACACTTTTGTTCGCGGCTCTCGCCGGGGCGTACGGCCAGGACGCCGCCCGTCTGCATCGGGACGCGTTCGTGATGGACGCCCACGTCCACATGATCAACCGCCAGTTCTATCTGGGCGGCGACATCACCGACGCCTATAAGGACGGGCAGGTGGACGTCCCGCGCATGCAGCGCGGCGGCCTCAAGGCGATTTTTTTCAGCCTGTTCTCCTCGGAGCAATACTATCCCCGCCGGTTCGAGACGAAGCACACCTTTCGCCTGATGGACCTGGCGCTGCGGCAACTGGAGAAGCACAAGGACGTGATGGAGCTGGCGCTGACGGCTTCCGACATCGAGCGCATCAACCGGGCGGGAAAGATCGCGGCCGTGCTCGACCTCGAAGGCGGATTCGATCTGGATGGCGACCTGGGAATCCTGCGGGACCTGTACCGGCTGGGGCTGCGGTCGGCGATGCTGGTGGCGCACAATTACACCAACGGGTTCGCGGATTCCTGCTGCGCGCCCTCGAAGTGGAAGGGCATCAACGCGCACGGCCGCGCGGTGATCGCCGAGATGAACCGGCTGGGGATCGTGATCAACGTGGCGCACGGGTCGAACGAGACCATCCTGCAGGCGGTGGAAGCGAGCAAGGATCCGGTCGTGTTCACGCACGGGGGATCGCGCCACTTCGTGGAGACGTCGAGGAACCTGAGCGACGAAGCGGCGCGCCGGATCGCGGCCCGGGGCGGCGTCATCGGATTGCAGTTCGGCAACAGCTTCAGCAACAAGGAATACTTCGACTGGCGCCAGAAAGGCGCGCCGTTCGGCGATGTTTCGGAAGCGTTGAAGCGCTACGGGGCGATCGAGACCATCGAGGCGCTGGACAAGGCGGTGGCGAAGACGTATCCGACCGAGCCGCAGGCCGCCCCGGAGGGGATGCGGATGGAGATCGGCCGGCTGGTGGACGTAATCGATTACTGGATCGGCCTGGTGGGCGAGGATCACGTGGCGCTGGGGGCCGATTTCGACGGCGGTCCGGAGCCGCCGAAGGGAATGCGGGACATCGGCGATTACGGGCAGATGACCGCGGCCATGCTGCGCAAGGGGTACAACGAGCAGCGCATCCGCAAGGTCCTCGGTTTGAATCTGCTGCGCGTGTTTGGGCAAGTGACGGGGAAGCGCTGACGGGCGGAAGCTATAATAGGCGCATGGTGCGTCCTCGCTACACGGGATGGGACTGCACAAGTTGATGGGCGCCGTGAAATACCCGGCGCAAGCCACACCAATAAGATCATCGTTAAGCCGTGTGCGGGAAAACCGCAAGCACGGTTTGAAAGGGGAAATTAGAAACGGACTGGTGTA
>DATJFH010000200.1:0-13953 GCA_035495815.1 Bryobacteraceae bacterium | reverse complement strand
AACGGCGCATCGGCCGGCTGAGACCCAAGACTTTGTCGATCGTCAACGTGCCCGGCCCGCCCAACGGACCGGCTCTGCCGCTGACCCGCGTTCTCCGCTCCGGCGACTACCGTCAACCAGGCGAGCCGGTGGAGCCCGGCTTCCCCAGTGCGATCACCGGCAATTCACAGCCGGCGGCGCTCGAGACGGATCGCTACCGGCAGTTCCCGACGCGCGGTCTGCGGATGACACTGGCCCGCTGGATCGCCAGTCCTGAAAATCCCCTCACCGCCCGCGTGATGGTCAATCGCATCTGGCAGCAGCACTTCGGCAAGGGCATTGTCGAAACCGCCAGCGATTTCGGACGCAACGGGTCGCGCCCCACGCATCCGGAGCTGCTCGACTGGCTGGCTTTGAAATTTGTGGAAGAGGGCTGGAGCGTCAAGGCGATGCACCGGCTCATTTTGAATTCTAATGCGTGGCGCCAGTCCACCTTGAACCCCTCGGCGAAAGCGGCGGCGGCCGATCCGGAAGACACGCTGTTATGGCATTTCCGGCGGCGGCGGTTGGAAGCCGAGGAGGTCCGCGACGGTATCTATTCGATCAGCGGCCGGCTGAACCTGGAGCGCGGCGGTCCCAGCGTTTTCCCTCCTCTGCCCGCGGACCTCGCCGACTTCGCCCGCTACGGACGTGGCGGCAGCGACATGTGGGAGCCCAACGAAAAACCGGAGGACGACCGCCGCCGGTCGATTTACACGTTCCAGCGCCGCTCTTTGCCGCAGCCGATGATGCTGGCGTTCGACGCGCCCGTTTTCAGCGAATCGTGCGAGCGCCGCAGTGTGACCACGACAGCGCTGCAGGCGCTCTCGATGTTGAACGGCGATCTGGTCAACGAGGAGGCCGCGCACCTGGCCGACAAGATCTCCGGGGAAGCCGGAGCCGACCCGAAACGGCGGATCGAGCGCGCGTTCGAAGCCGTGCTCGCCCGTCCCCCCGAGCCGGATGAAGTGGAACGATTCGGGCGGCTGACCGGCGGGCTGGCCGGCATCTGCCGCGTCCTGATGAATTCGAACGAGTTTCTTTATGTGGAGTAACCGGTGAATCGCCGCGATTTTCTGACGAACTCATATCTGGGGCTGGGCGGCCTCGCATTGTCGGCGCTGGCGGGCGCAGCGGCCCGGTCCGACAATCCCCTCCATCCCAAACCGCAACATCTGACGAGCAAAGCCAAACGCTGCATCTTTTTGTTCATGGAAGGCGGCGTCAGCCAGATGGACCTGTTCGAGTACCGCCCGGCGCTCCAGAAGTTCGCGGGCAAGCAGATTCCGAAGCCCCAGGGCGCGGTTGGCGAGATCGCCACCTTTTCAGCGGCGCCGAATCGCGTCATCCCGTCCCCGTTCCGGTTCGCGCGGCACGGGAAGTCGGGGCGCTGGATGAGCGAATTGCTGCCGGGGCTTTCCGGCTGCGTCGACGACATGGCGTTCATTCACGGCGTGAAGGTGGATAACAACAACCACGGACCGGCGGTTTACCATACGCTCACCGGCAACATGTTCCCCGGTTCGGCTTCGGTCGGCGCCTGGGTCACCTACGGGCTGGGCAGCGAAAACCAGAGCCTGCCGGGTTTCATCGTGCTGGGCGATAAGCGCGGCGCTCCGATCGGCGGATCATCCGTGTGGGGCAACGGTTTTCTTCCAGCCGCCTACCAGGGAACGATTTTCCGCTCCGGCGAGACCCCCATCGTCGACTTGAAGCCGCGTCCCGAAATGACAGTGGACCGGCAGCGTGGAGAGCTGGACCTGTTGCGCTGGTTCAACGAGAAGCATGCGGCCGCCAGGTCCGATACGAGCGAGCTCGAAGCGCGGATCGCGGCCTACGAACTGGCCTTCCGGATGCAGTCGCAGGCGCCGGAACTGGTGGACCTCGGCTCCGAAACACCCGCGACGCGGAAACTGTACGGCCTGGACGATGCAGTGTCCGAGCCCTTCGGCCGTCAGTGCCTGCTGGCGCGGCGCATGGTGGAGCGCGGCGTCCGCTTCGTGATGGCGCTGCACGGAGCGGGCGGCGACCGCTGGGATGACCACGGCGATATCAAGGGCCGCGTCCCGAAGCATTGCAGGGAAGTGGATCAGCCGGTCGCCGGTCTGCTGCGCGACCTGAAATCGCGCGGTCTGCTGGACGAGACCCTGGTAGTGTGGGCGTCGGAGATGGGGCGCACGCCCTTCGACAACAACCTGGTCACCGACAAGCCCGGCCGCGATCACAACCAGTACGGCCTGGTGGTGTGGATGGCGGGTGGAGACGTCCGCCCCGGTTCGACTTTCGGCGAGACGGACGAATTCGGCCTCAAAGCAGCGGGCGAGCCCATTCCGCTTCGTGACGTCCATGCCACCATCCTGCGTCTGATGGGCCTCGACCAGAACCGGCTCAGCTACCTTCACGCCGGCCGGTACAAGAAACTTACCGACATCGGCGGGAGAGTGATCGGGGAAGTGATGGCGTAGAGAAAAGGGCGGGAATCGCCGGAATCCGGCGGAGTCACATTTTAGACTGTCGCCTTTCGACTTGCCTGTTAATAGATTCCCTGCCAGGCGTACACGTCGCCGGCGTCTTTGCCGCATAGAGCGAACGTATCTTTCACGCCCGCGCCCCCGGCGACATACCACGTGAGGCCCCGATGAGCCTCATCGCATGCCGGACGTGTTCCGTCCGCGTACTGTACGCCTCCGGTTACCTGCAGTTTGGCCGCGCCGCTGTCGGATCCGCCGCCCACCACCAGATTCAGCGTACTGTCCTTTACCGAATAGGCATAGGAGCCGGCCGCGTTCTGCAGACCGTAGAAGTAATTTCCGGCCGTCCGCGCCGTGCCGATGAAGAAGCGGTCGGCGCCGCCGCCGGAGAACAGGATCTGGGATCCGTACCCGTTGCCGTTGACGGTGTGATTGAGCTTGATCTTCGCGTTCACCGCGTCGCTGGTGATTGTTTGCAGGCCGCCGGTGAAGATACTGGCGGCGTCCAGGCGGGGAATGTTCGAGCTCAACTGCGCGTCGGGAATGGCGCCCGTCAGTTGCGAAGCCGGGATGCCGGTCAGGCCCGCCGCCGGACCGGAGAAGTTCGTAGCCGTTACCGTGGAATCGAACGAGTACCCGGTGAAGCCGGTCTGCGTGCCGGTGAAGCTCAGCTTACTGGTCCCGGCGTTACGCGCGACGGTGTAATTGTTCGTTCCGTCACCCAGGGTGACGCTCGCTCCCGCGGTCGCGCCGCCGATGATCTTGAGACCCTGGTCGTTCACGCTCCCACTGCCGATCTGTACGCTGCGCGCTGCGGGATCGACGGATAGCTCGAAATCCGACGTGTTGGAGACCGAGCCGACGTTGAACTTCGCTCCGGCGATCACCGGATCGGCATCCGGTGACAGCAGCCACCGGTTCCCGCTGTCCAGGTAGGCCAGGTTCGAGTACGTCGATCCGGTGGCTCTCTTCTGACGCAGCCAGGAAAGCCCGTTGACATCGCTGGCCAGAAACTGGCTGTGAATCAGAACCGGACCTTTGTCGAGGATCTCGAACTGGCTTACTGTGCCATCGGATGATTTGACGCTCAGATTTCCGGTAAACACCAGCTGAATGTCGTTGGCCAGATGCGTATTGTCGGCATTGTTCGCGCGAAACACATTGATCTGGATGGGACGCCGTCCGGTGCCGTCGGCCGCCGTGTAGGCGCCGAGGTGCAGTTCGCTGCTGGTGGAAGCGGGCGCTGTGGAGTCGAAGTATTTGGTTTCCATCTGGATCAGGAACTGCGGCTCGGCGGCGTCCTCCTGATCGATGTTCCATCCCAGGCGGAGCAGATTGTCGCGGACTCCGTTCAGAACAGCGCTGGTTCCCTTCAGGGACCATCTGGAAGTGTCGAGTGAGGGCAGCCGCAGCACGGACTCCGCGCCGGACGGACCCAGGCTCAATTCCCGCGCCGCGATGTTGAACGTGAATCCAGCGCTGGCGCCGAACGCGCCCGAACTGTTGAATTGGATCTGTTTGTCCGAGCCGGCGGGCGAGCTTCCAACTCCGCCGCCGGCCAGACAGTCGAAACGGTTATTGGCTCCGATCCAGGTCAGCACGAACCCGTCGCCGCACACCAGCGGCGATTTCACCCGCTTACCCTGAATACTGGTCGCGTTGGAGTTCGAAAGCGTTTGGGCCGGAAGGACACCGGAGACTGCGAGCAGGCCGGTCAGAATCGCATGATTTCTCATAGTGGTCTCGTTTTCATCCAACCCAGTAGGTGATCAGCAACTTGTCACCGCCGGCAGCGGCGTCGACCCAGTACTGAGCGGGGACAATCCGGTTGGCATTGTCCGACGCCTGTATGAGCAGACTCTGATCGCCGCTCAGATCCGCGATCAAATCGACTCCGGATGTCTTGTCGAAATTCGAGGATCGGCCCACGTAGACCGACGGACCGGTATTCGACGCCAGAGCTTTGATGAGCAAAGACACACAGGCGATCGAAGAGTCGCTGATCAACTGGACGGGAGCGCCCGCCGTGGGCACGGTAACGAGTACGCAATGGGGTTGCATGACCTAGCGGCTCCCCTCGTCGGAAACGGGTGCATTTTGTGTTTTCATCTTTGGATTTCCTCGGGAGACGCGGTCGCGTCGTCCCTCTGCCCCGATGCTATCCGGTCGGGAAGGAAAGCCCGGCCTGAACCGGGCCATAATCGCGGTTAACCGATTGAAGAGACGTATTCAATTTTTTTTCGCGATGGCGTGACCGGCTCTAGGCCGGCGCTTCCGGGACGGCTCGCGGTTCACTATGGCCGCCCGGGCTGAGGTATCTTAGTACCCATGTCAAAACAAAAACTCTTGTCGATCGGATTGGCCCTCGCCGCCGTCATGGTAGGCTATTGGTTCATGAAAACGAACCCCGCCGAAGCCGCCTCCGGCCGCGTTTTCGAGATGCGGACTTACACCACGCACCCGGGAAAGCTGGACGCACTCAACGCCAGATTTCGGAACCACACCACCCGGATCTTCAAGAAGCACGGCATGGAGAACGTCGGCTATTGGGTCCCGCAGGACGAGCCGGCCCACGGCAACACGTTGGTGTACATCATCGCGCACAAGAGCCGCGAAGCCGCCAAGAAATCCTGGGACGAATTCCGCGCGGATCCGGAGTGGAAGAAGGTGGCCGCCGAATCGGAAACCAACGGAAAGATCGTGGCCAAGGTCGAGTCGGTCTTCATGGACCCCACCGACTATTCAGCGATAAAATAGCCGTCAGCGGCCGGTAATCAGCCGATCGCTCTGGAGGTGGGTATGCCCAACACTCGGAGAAGTTTCCTCGCGGCTGCGTCGGCGACGGCGCTGGCCGGGGGACCCAAACCGATCGACAAGCCGGCGCTGCTCGGAGGCGCGCCCGTTCGCGAGAGGCGCTTTCCTTCCTGGCCGCAGATCCGGGACAACGACGAGAAGGCCTGGATGGAAGTCCTTCGCAGCGGCCGCTGGAATCGCTCGGGGTACACGGCCCGGTTCGAGGAGACCTGGGCGGCGAAGCTGGGAGCGAAATACTGCCTCACGACCTCCAACGGCACATCCGCCCTCGTGGCCTCGATCGCGGCCCTGGGAGTGGGGCCGGGCGATGAGGTGCTGGTCCCGCCCTACACCTTCGTGGCCACCATCAACGCGGTCCTGCTGCATCACGCGCTGCCGGTGTTCGTCGATACCGACCCGGAGACGTTTCAGATGGACGCGCGGAAGATCGAAGGAGCGATCACGGAGCGGACGCGTCTTATCTTGCCGGCCCACATCGGCGGCTCGGTCGTGGACATGGATACCACGCTGGCAGTCGCCAGGAAGCACAAGCTGCCGGTCCTCGAGGACGCCTGCCAGGCGCACCTTTCGGAATGGCGCGGGCGGAAGGTGAGCACGCTCGGCGATCTGGGCTGCTTCAGCTTCCAGGCGTCCAAGAATCTCAATTCCGGGGAGGGTGGCGCGATTCTGACGCAGCGGGAAGATCTGGCGGAAATCTGCCGCAGCTTTCATGACAACGGCCGCGGGAAGGCCGGAAGCAGTTCCTACGTCCGGAACGGCTGCAACTTCAGGATGACCGAATTTCAAGCCGCGCTGCTGCTCGAACAGTTGACGCGGCTCGACGCGCAGGCCCGTACTCGCGAGACCAATGCCGCGTATCTGACGAAGCAGTTGAGCGAAATTCCCGGCATCACGCCCGCCCGCATGTATGACGGATGCACGCGAAACGCGTACCACCTGTACATGTTCCGTTACGACCGCGAGCGCTTCGCGGGTCTGCCGCGCACGCAGTTCCTCAAAGCTCTTTCGGCGGAAGGAGTGCCCTGTTCTGGCGGGTACACCCCTCTCAACAAACAGCCCTTTCTGGCGAATACGCTGGCCTCGCGCGGATGGGAGAAGCTTTTCCCGAGGGAGGCGCTGGCTTCCTACGCCGAGAGAAATCAGTGTCCGGCCAACGACAAACTCTGCGAGGAGGGAGTCTGGTTCACCCAAACCATGCTGCTCGGTACGCGCGAGGATATGGACCAGATTGCCGGGGCTGTCCGGAAAATCCAGTCTCACGCCGGCGCGCTCCTCAAGGTTTGAGCGCCGTCCGGCACTACAATAGGAGGGATGATGCGGCTGCTTCCCATTCTGTTGCTGTGCCTGTTGCCGAATGCCTTTGCCGCCGGCCCGCCCGGTAAGGTCTTCCCGTTTCCATACACGCAGGAAGATCTTCCCAACGGACTCCGCCTGGTCACCGTTCCGACCGGGTTTCCGGACATCGTTTCGCTCTATATCGTGGTCCGAGCCGGCTCGCGAAACGAAGTGGAGCCGGGAAAATCCGGCTTCGCGCACCTGTTCGAGCACCTGATGTTTCGCGGCACGCCGCGGTATCCGGCGGAAAAATACAACTCGCTGCTTCGGGAAGCGGGCGCGGATTTCAACGCCTTCACCAACACCGACTCCACCGTCTACCACTCCACCTTCTCGAAACAGGATCTCGATACCATGCTGATGCTGGAGGCGGACCGGTTCCAGAATCTGAAGTACAGCGTGGATGTCTTCAAGACCGAGACACTGGCGGTCCTCGGCGAGTACAACAAGAACGCCGCCGACCCGTCCGAAAAGCTGGAAGAAGCGCTGCTTGATGCCGCCTTCACGCGCCACACCTACAAGCATCCGACCATGGGGATTCTGAAAGACGTCGAGGACATGCCGAATCAGTACGACTACGGCCTGGAGTTTTTCAGCCGCTACTACCGTCCTGAGTACGTGACCGTCATCGTCGCCGGCGACGTGAATCGCGCCCGTGTCCGTCCCGCGGTCGATCGTTATTTCGGCAAGTGGAAGCGCGGCAATTACCGGCAGGAGGCGCCTGCCGAGCCGCGCCAGGAAGATCCGCGAACCGCCCGCGTCGCCTGGCCGAGTCCTACGCTGCCCTGGCTG
Source organism: Bryobacteraceae bacterium (assembly GCA_035495815.1). Taxonomy (GTDB): domain Bacteria; phylum Acidobacteriota; class Terriglobia; order Bryobacterales; family Bryobacteraceae; genus DATJFH01. The sequence continues at coordinate 6,523 of DATJFH010000200.1, read as the reverse complement.
GCAGTGGCGTTTCACGCGCCCGCCTATTCCGACAGCGATCCCGAATGGGCTTCTCTCAATCTTCTGGCGCAGCTCGGTTTTTCGAAGAATTCCGACCTTTATCAGAAGCTGGTGATTCAGGAGCAGCGCGTGGACCTGCTGGATGCCTCGCTCGTGCAGAGTCCGGACCCCTTCCTGTTCACCATCGAGGCGAGAATCAAGAGCGCCGACGACATGCCTTACGTCCGGGAGCAGGTGTTTCAGACATTGGAGAACTTCGTCTCCAAACCGGTGGAGAAGGAAGAGCTGGACCTGGTCCGGCAGCACCTGCGCTACCGGTTCACGCTTTCGCTCAACAATACCGAAGCGGTCGCCTCGGCCGTGGCCCGTTCGCTGCGGGCCGGCCGGTCCGTCGACACGATCAACCGCCTCTACGATCTTTACGCGCGGATTACCCCGCAGGACATACAACGCGCCGCCGGAAAATACCTGGCCTCGACCAACCGCACCACGGTGACGCTGACGGGCGGGTCGCGATGAAGCCGCTCGTCCTTCTGCTCCTGTTCGCCACCGCCGCCTGGCCGCAGATCCGCGTGGTTGCGCAGCCCAACCGCTCGCAACTGGTCGATTTTCGTGTAGTGTTCATGACGGGCGCGGCCTACGATCCACCCGCCAAACCCGGGCTGGCCAGCCTCACGGCCGCGCTGATCGCCGACGGCGGCAACCGCGAGCTGACCTACAAACAGGTCCTGGCCGCCCTCTATCCCATGGCGGCCTCGATCTCCAGCCAGACCGACAAGGAGATGATCACCTTCCGCGGATCGACGGACGTTCAGAACCTGGAAAAGTATTACGCGCTTTTCCGGGCGGCGCTGCTGACCCCGGGCTGGCGCGAGGACGACCTTCGACGTATCCGTGACCGCACCATCAACTACCTTCGCGTCGGATTGCGTGAATCGAACGAGGAGGAGCTCGCCAAGGAGGTTCTGTATCAGACCATCTTTGCCGGCCGCCCGTACGGCTCTTACAACGCCGGCACGGTCGCGTCCCTGCAGGGCATGACCATGGGGGATCTGCGCAGGTTTTATGAGCTCGAATTTACGCAGACAAATCTGGTCATCGGAATCGGGGGCGGATTTCCGCCGGGTTTTCCGGAGCGGGTGAAGAAGGATTTCGAAGCGCTGCCGCTGGGCGCTCCTTCCCCGCGCTCCGCGCCGGCTGCCCGCAGCGTCGGCAGCCCGCGGGCGGTCCTGATCGAAAAGCCCACCCGCTCGGTGGCCATCTCGCTCGGCACGACCCTCGACGTCCGAAGGGGCCATCCGGACTATCCCGCGCTGCTGGTCGCTCAATCCTACTTCGGCCAGCATCGCTCCAGCGGCGGCCGCCTGTTCAGCCGCATGCGCGAGGGGCGCGGCCTCAACTATGGCGATTACGCCTACATCGAGTATTTTCCGCAGGGCATGTTCCGTTTCGAGCCCGAGCCCAATCTGGCGCGCAAGGAGCAGATTTTTCAAATATGGATCCGGCCCGTGCCGCCGCAGTCCGCGCACTTCGCCCTGCGGCTGGCTCTGTTCGAATTCGACAAGCTGATCCACGACGGGCTGACGCAGGAGTCCTTCGAGCGCACACGCTCATTCCTGTCCAAGAACGTGAACCTGCTCGTCAAGACGAGGCAGGCGGAGCTCGGATATGCGATCGACAGCCTTTTCTACGGCATTCCGGATTACAAGAGTTACCTTTCCAAAGCGCTCGCCAGGCTGACGTTGAAGGACGTGAACGCCGCCATCGCCCGGCATCTGCGTACCGACGACATTCGGATTGTCGCCGTCGCCCAGAACTGCCGGGAGCTGGGACGGAAACTCTCGACCAACGCGCTCTCTCCGATGACTTACAACTCTCCCAAGCCGGAAGCGGTGCTGGAGGAGGACAAGATCGTCGAGCGCTGGCGGATCGATCTGAAGCCGGAGTCGGTTCAGATCGTCCCGGCGGGAACGCTGTTGGAGTGAAGCTTCAGCGGCGGTGAAATACCAAAGCACGCCACTCACCTTTCTCCATCCGCCGCTCGATCTCCGCTCCCGCGCGCTCGAGGGCTGTTTGCACGGCATCCGCCTCGCCGCGCTCGAAGCCGCTGACCACGCACCTGCCCCCGGCGGCGAGGCAGCGCAGCAGGCCGGGCGCGAGTTCGATGGAAGCTGCGGCGCTGATATTGGCGACGATCAGGTCCGCGCAGCCGGAGCGAATCGCGTCCGCTGAACCGGCGAGCGGCAGAACGCAGACGCCAGTCCGCCGTACGTTCGAAGCGGCGATCTCCACGGCCGCTTCGTCCAGGTCGCAAGCCGCAACCCGGGCTGCTCCCAGCAGCGCCGCCGCAATGGCGAGGATTCCCGAGCCCGCGCCGACGTCGGCCACCGTCATTCCCCGGTCCAGATACTGCTCCATGGCTTCCAGGCAGAGTTGAGTAGCTTCGTGGAAGCCGGTGCCGCAGGCCATTCCGGGATTGATTTCGATCCTCAGGCGTCCGGGTGGAGCCGGATCCTCGAGCCACTCCGGGACCAGGAAGAAGCGCTCGCCAACTTCCAGCGGCGCCCAATCGGACCGCGAGAGCGCTACCCAATCCCGCGGCGCATGGCGCTCGACGCTGGCCTGGAAGCGGCTGGCCAGCGCGGCTGCATCCGCGTCGTCGTCGAAGAAAGCGCGCAGGCGGCAGCGCCCGTCCGGCAGGTCCGTCTCCACCACACCCGTCGAGCCTTCCTGCCACAGGTCGCAAATCAGCATGTCCCTGGCTTCGCCGTCCGTCTCGACTTCGAGTGAAAACATCCCCGCCTTCTGCTACCTTAATCTGTTCGATGAAATTTCAAGGGATATTCGTGGACAGCTCCACGCCATTCGATTCGGACGGCGCGCTCTATCGCATCAAGATTGAACATAACATCGCCAAGTGGAACCAGACCAGTGTAGCCGGATACATCCTCGGCGGATACTGCGGGGAGGGAGCGTTCCTGTCGGCGGAGGAGAAGCTCGAACTCTGGAAGTTGTCCGCGGCCGCCGCCGGACCTGCGAAAATCCTGATCGCGGGCGTCGACGAGGCCGGAACAATCGAGGCCGCCCGGATGGTGAACCTCGCGGCTGACCTGGGCTTCCATGCCGCCCTGGTGGAAACGCCGCATGCCGACATCCGCATGTCGCGCGCGGAGACGCAGCTGCTGTTCTACCGCTCGGTGGCCGACCGCGCGCGGATCCCCGTCTGGATTGCGAATCGTCCGGGCGCGACCGGCGTTGCGCTGAGCGTGGATACGCTGGCGGCGCTGGCGAAGCATCCCAACATCGGCGGCATCGTGGATCATTCGGGCGAGCCGTCGAACATCCAGCGGCTCGGCGGCGCGACGCTGCTATGGGGCGACGAGGGCTCCCTTTGGCGCGCGCTCCAATGCGGCGCCTCGGGCGCGGCGCTGGCGCTCGCCAACGCGGTTCCCTTTGCCGCCATCGCGCTCTGGGAGGCTCATCGGACCCGGGAAGACGACGCGGGTCTGGACTGGCAGTCTCGCATTGCTCCTCCCGCCGAACTGGTGTGCGCCCGGCTGCCGATTGCCGGGCTCAAGCACGCGATGGATGTCAACGGCTATTATGGCGGTCAACCCCGGCTGCCGCTTTCCGGCTTGAATCCGGCGCAGAAAAGGGAAGTCGAGCAGGCTTTTGCCTACTTGAAGAGTTAGGCGAAGTTGCGGCTTCCATCACGAGTCTTCACTTGCAGGCTCCAGCCGCGGCCTCTCGCCGTAAATCGCTGCGCCTCGGAATCGGGCGTGAAAATATTACTGACAAACACTGGATCTATTACCAGGAAGACACTGTCCTCTATCGCATCTTCGTTCAGGGAAACGCCAGACCGTATTACAAACCACAAGCACCTTCTTTGCGAAGGAGATGCGTCGATCCAGCGATTGTGTTGAAGATTGCCGCCGTGTGGTATCGACAGCCAGCAAAATCCGGTTTGGGCCGCGCTGCGTTGCGCGCTTCCCGCCAAACAGCTGCATCTGTAACGATAAGAGCTTGGAATCCATTTTGCAGGTCGGTACAGCAGACGGGAGTGCTCCGCTTGTCTCCCGTAAGGTTGCAAGGACGAACAATGAAGAAGAAGTTGCTCACATTCGTGGCGATTTCTCTTGGCGTGAGTCTCGCCTTCAGGAAAGAGCGGGCTGCCCTTGATGTTGACGCGGAGCCGGTCTCTCCCACCGTGCCGAACGCTCCCGAACGCCCGTTGGAAGTTACCAGGTCCCAGAAGGAGGCGCCTGAACTGCCGCCCTCGCGAATGTTCCGCTACGTCAGCCGGACGTTTAACGCATTCATGGACGACGAATGCATGAATTTCGCCGCGGCTACCGCATACTACAGTGTCTTCTCCCTCGCTCCTCTGCTGCTGCTGGTGATTGCCGTGACCGGACTTATCGTGGGGCGCGAAACGGTGCAGGGCCAGATTCAGGGGCAACTTGCGGGTATCCTCGGCACGGATGCCGCAAGCCAGATCGGTACGATGATCGAAAAAGTCGGAGCGCAACAGGGGAAAAATGTAGCCGGGGCGGTAGTAGGCTTCATCGTGTTGCTGTTCGGCGCTACGGGGACGTTCGTGGCTTTGCAGGACGGACTGAACAGGGTCTGGCATGTGAAGCCCGATCCTGACGCCGGTGTGAAGGCTTTCCTCATGAAGCGGCTCCTCTCCTTCGGCTTGATTCTGGTGGTGGCGTTCCTCCTGTTGGTGTCTTTCGTCATCAGCGCTGCTCTTGCGGCGGTTGGCAAATGGGTATCGAATTTTGGTCCCGCCGGCCTCTCCGAAACCGTGATGCAGACGATTGGGATTCTCGCGTCATGGATTGTGATCGCCGCGCTGTTCGCGGCCATCTTCCAGGTGCTCCCTGACGCCCGAATTGAATGGCGTCACGTCGGTTTGGGAGCCGCGATCACCAGTGCGCTGTTTACCATCGGCAAGACCTTCATCGGCCTGTACGTCGGCAAGAGCGGGATGTCCAGCGCTTACGGAGCGGCCGGATCGCTGGTGGTGATCGTCTTTTGGCTTTACTACGCCTCCCTGATTCTCCTGATGGGCGCCGAGTTCACGAAGATCTGGGCGGCGGCGCATGGTCACACGATCGAACCCGAGCCGGAAGCCATCAAAGTAACGACGCAGGAACTTCGCCACGCCTAGCTGCCCGTCGAAGCGGCGCCATTCGGGTACGAACAGGTGAGTAGTGTTCGCTGCCGCCATGCGGCCGGCCGCGGAATCACGACGCGGAGAGGACGCTGGCCGCCGGATTGCTCTAGTCATCCCCATGAAGAAGCACTTGATCACATATTCGCTAGTTTGTCTGGGCGCGGCCGCCCTCGCACAATCGGATCGCATTCCCTCCGGAACCGACGTCATGGTGCGCACCAGTGAGAACATCGAAGCCGATGCGCCGTCGGATTACAGGATCTATCGCGGCACAGTCGATCGCGAAGTCCCCGATGCTTCCGGGAGAACCGTTATTCCCCGCGGAGCGGATGCGGAGTTGATTCTCCGCAAAGTATCCGGCGATATGATGACGCTCGATCTCGAATCGATTACCGTAAACGGCCGCCGGTACGTTGTCAACTCCACCTCGGAGGGTGTCAGCGCGGAGAGAGACCAAAAGGATAGCGTCGGCGCCAACAAGCGGACGGGCAAGTATGTCGGCGGCGGCGCCATTATCGGCAGCATCATTGGCGCAATCGCGGGAGGCGGCAAAGGCGCTGCCATAGGCGCTGCAACGGGCGCGGCGGCGGGCGCTGTCGGACAAACGGTCACCCGCGGCAAGAGGGTCCGGGTGCCCGCCGAAACAGTGCTCACCTTTCGTCTGGACCGGCCGCTGGTGATCGGGCGCGAGGATGAAGGCTACATGAAGGATGGACGCCATTACCACCGGTATGACGAAACCGAAAAGTTTCGCTAACGGCCAACGTCCGGCCTCGGTCATCGCTCTCCTTTTAGACTTTCGGTATTGCGATGGTTTGGCGTCCCCAGGGGGATTCGAACCCCCGTTACCGCCGTGAAAGGGCGATGTCCTAGGCCGGGCTAGACGATGGGGACTTGGCTGGCCGGAAGGAACTGCTTACAATTCTCTACTCTAGCGTTGATCGCCATGGCGCGTCAACCCGGTGAGGTTGGCTCGAATTCTGACAAACTGGAGCTTGAGCCTGTTGATGGGATTCTACCGGAACCATATCCTCCCCCACCTCGTAAACGTCGCCATGCGAAATCGCGAGCTCGAGCCCTACCGGAGCCGGACGATATCGCGAGCTGAAGGGCGCGTGCTGGAGATCGGACTCGGCTCGGGTCTGAATCTTCCTTTCTATTCACGCCGCGCGGTCGAGGTTGTTTGCATCGAGCCTCATGTGAGTTTTTCCAGTGTGGGTTGTGTCAGCATGATTCCTCTCTTTTGGATGTTCACTATGAAGTAGGCGCATCTTCCGAGTCGTAGTAGTCGGGGCCGCGCAAGTTGGGGTGATCGATCGGCGGCTGGGGATCAGGCGCAGA
>DATJFH010000199.1:0-24043 GCA_035495815.1 Bryobacteraceae bacterium | reverse complement strand
CTGCCGAAGCGAGGCGTCTGGGCCGGGTGTCTGGCCGTGTTGAGCGGCCAGTCGAAGGCAATGCGGTCCCACCGTGGCGTGTTCAGTCCGCTGCCGCCGAGCATGAACGGGCCGATCAGGTCCGGGCGACAGCGGTTGAACACCGAGGAGTTGCAGTTGGCGATGGCGATGTTGGGCTCCCCTCCGATCTGATACCCGTTGTGCAGTGTCACGATGCCGGAGACCTGCCAGCCGCCCACCAGCAGGTCCGCTGCCCGATGCATGCTGTTCCCCAACTTGCGGCCCCGTCCGACCGGCAGCTCATAGAGCCAGTTCCCGGTGAAGCGTTGCGGCACGTGGTCGGAGGAATAGCCGTTGTTCTGCCGCAGGTCGAACGGGTTCTGCACCTGCCCCGTGTTGCCGGAGGAGCGGGCCCCGTTCTTGGCCAGCGTCTTGCTGTTGGTGTAGGCGCCCTTGAACGTCAGCCCGTTGCCCATGCGTTTCTCGACGGACACCAGCAGCGCATTATAGTTTGCCGCCCCGCTGCTGTTGAAACCGAAAACCCGGTTCCACTTCGGAAACGGGACCCGGGCCTGCAGGCTCCCTGCGCCGGGTTGCACCGAGTTGTAGTCCAGCGAGTTCTCGAGGTGTGTGCTCTTCGACCCCAGGTATTGCACCTCCACCACCAGGTTGCGCGTGATCTCCTGGCCCACGCTCAGGCTCCACTGCTGCGTGTAGCCGTCCGTCCAGGCGTTCTCCGGCCCTGTCAGCAGGCCGAAGATGGCGGTCGCCAGGTTTCCGTTCGGGTTGTTGATGTCGCCTGCCCACGTCAATGTCGGACGCGCGATGTCGGAAGTATATCCGGCCCACAATTGCGCCGGCGGCCCCGTTACCGAGTTCTGGATGATATTCATCAACTGCGGACTCGAATAGAAGATCCCGTATCCGCCCCGCACCACCGTTCTTGTCCCGCCGAAGGGACGGTAGGCGAAGCCGAAGCGCGGAGCAATATCGTTCCTGTCGGGAGTCCACAGCCTCTCCCGGTCCAGGTAGCCGAAGCCCAGATCGGGCCGGACGTTTTTGTAGAACGGCTCGGCGTTCTTGTTCTGCTTGGGAAAGCGCAGGCCGCCCTGCCCGTTGGCGAGTGTCGGGTCGAACGACGGCGTCAAGCCGCTCAGCTCAATCGGGATTTGCGCATATTCATAACGGAGCCCGATGTTCAGCGTCAGCTTCGGACTCACTTTCCAGTCGTCCAGAGCGTAGAACGACATCATCGTCCGCCGGAACCGTCCGGTTTCGTTCGGCGACAGCGCGATGGAGGATGTAGCCATGTTGCCGAGCAGGAAATCAGAGAAGCCGTCACCGGAGAACTGGCCGGTAAAACTGTATTGGTTGTTGAGCCGGGTCCCCAGGAAAGCGTCGGCGCGGTGGCGGCGTATGTCAGCACCCGCCTTCAGGTTGTGCTTGCCGTGCGACCAGGTAATGCCGTCGTACCACTGGAAAGTATTGACGGTCAGAAACCACGGCTGTTGCTCCGAGAGGCTGCTGAATGACGTGTTGCTGAGCGACAGGCCCTCCACGAACCCGGCGCCGCTGCCCTCCTTCGGAGCGAACGGCACCCCGGCGTTGGCCGCGATCGGATTGCCCGAATTCTGCCCGCGCTGCCGGTGGATTTGGCGGCCATAGCTGACTCGAGCTTCGTTCAGCAGGTGAGGGCTGAGGATGGTTGTCAGGTTGACCGCCAGGTTCTGCGGCTTCTGCGGGATGATCAATCCGCCCACGGTGGGGAACGTGCCGGGAGTGTACTGGTTAATGTCCTGGATTCCGTAGCGCACCATCAGGGCGTTCTTGGTGCTGAGCTGCCAGTCGAAGCGGAACAGTCCCGAATCGTAATCGTTGCTGCCGGAAAAGTTGGCGGTGAAATTCTGCGCCGGATTGGGATTGTTGGGGGCGGGGTAGAACTTGACCAACGCCTGCGAAATCGGATCCAGCCGGTTGGTCGGAATGATGTTGTTCGCGAAAGGCTGGCCCGTCGCCGGGTCCCGGATCGTTTTGCTGTACCCGGTGAAATCTCCACGAAGCTGCGCGGCGTTCGGTACCACGCCGGTCCGGAAAAGGCCCTGCCGGATGCGGGATCCGTCGTAATTGGCGAACAGGAACATCTTGTTCTTGAGAATCGGGCCGCCGGCGGCAGCGCCGAACTGGTTCCGACGCAGCGGGGCGATCGACTGGCTCGGCGTCAGAAAGAAGTTGCGGGCGTCGAACTCGTTGTTGCGCAGGAATTCCCACGCCGCGCCGTGAAGCTGGTTCGTGCCGGACTTGGTCACCACGTTGATCACCGCGCCGCCGCCCGATCCGAACTCCGCCGAGTACTGCCCCACCTGAATGCTGAACTCCTGGATCGCATCCACCGACGGCCCCAGGTTCCAGCTATTGAAGAACGCTTCCTTGTTATCGGCCCCGTCCAGCTGGTAGTTGTTATCCTGATGCGGCATGCCGGCCGATGTCGGCGCGCGTTTGTTGACGATCGCCGCCGCCCCCGTGCCTTCCGCGATGCCCGCCGTCAGCGTGGTCAATTCCATAAAGTTGCGCCCGTTGAGCGGCAGGCTCAGCACCCGTGACTGGTTGATCACGCCGCCGATCAGGTTGCTCTCCGTATTCACCACCGATGCCCGCCCGGTGACCTCCACCGCCTGGCTGATGTCGCCGACCTGCATTTCGACATCGACGCGCGACTGTTGTCCCACTTCGAGCACGATGCCGCCGATCGTGGATTTCTTGAAACCGCTCGCCTCCGCCTCCAGCCGGTACGGTCCCGGATTGAGCGCCGCGATGCGAAACGTCCCCGATTCGTCGGTGACCACCTCACGGCTCAGATTCGTATCCGTGCTGATCGCCTTGACTTTGACATTCGGAACCAGCGCGCCGCTCGCGTCCTTGACCACACCGGTCAGGACTGCAGTCGGAACCTGAGCGTATGCCAGAACTCCCAAAGCCAGCAACAACTGCAGAAACCTTGACTTCATTGAAATTTCCTCCCCGGTTCAGGCGAGGATACGTGGCCCGATACCGACCCCTTGTTCGCGGCCAGTGTAACACAGTTTCAACGTATACTCGAACGATGACAACTATCTTGGCGCTGCTCTTGGCGGCTTCCGGCGCTTACCCGCATCAGGTCGTCACCAAAGGCCAGGGATACTTCCCGGTGGCGATTTCTCTCAAAAACGGCGACGTGCTCGCGGTGCTCCGCGGAGGCGCCCCGCACGTCGGGGTCAAAGGGCGGCTCGACCTGATTCGGTCCACCGACCGCGGCAAGACCTGGTCGGCGCCGTGGACTGCCGTAGACGAACCATTCGACGACCGCAATCCGGCCATGGGTCAGCTAAAGGATGGAACCATCGTGCTCGCCTATGTGATCACTTCCGGCTACGACGCTACCGGACTGCGCCTCGGAAAGGGCAAAGAACGCATTTTCGATGGCGTCTATTTGATCTTTTCCAAGGACAATGGGAAGTCCTGGTCGAAGCCCGTTCGCGATCCCGCCATCCACCGGTTCTACACGGGCAAGGGGCTCGTCTCCCCCTATGGCAAGATCGTCCAGCTACCGAATGGCGAAGTCCTCATGGCCGTCTACTTCGAATTCTTCGACGATCGCCACAACCAGAGCTATCTCTTCCGTTCGAAGGACGGCGGGAAAACCTGGGGCGATCCGGCGCTCCTCGGCGAGCATTACAACGAGACCGGCATCGCCCGCCTGCGCGACGGCCGGATCCTGGCCGCCATGCGTTCGGAGAAGGGCGCCCACCTCGCCATCATCGAATCCGCCGATCAGGGCCGCACGTGGTCGAAGCCCGTGCAGATCACCGCCGATAGCGAGCATCCCGCGGACCTCATCCAGTTGCGCGACGGCCGCGTCCTGATGGTGTTCGGCGAACGCAACGCCCCCCGCGGCGTTCACGCCATGCTCAGCCCCGACGGCCGGACGTGGGACAAGACGAAGCAGATCGTGCTCGCCGATGACGCCCCGAACACCGATTGCGGATACCCCAGTTCGGTCGAGGTGTCCCCCGGCCGCGTAGTCACGCTGTATTACCAGGTGGATGACAAGAACGACGTGCCCGGCAGTTCCTCCGCCCGCGCAGTCCTGTGGAACGTACCACCCGCGCCAAAACCCTGAACCACACGACGAAAGGCAGCTCGTCGCCGCTGCCGGAATCCGCTGTCCGTCAGAATTGCAAACGCAACGCCAGCTGGATCTGGCGCGAGTTGCCCACGGTGCTGCTGATCAGCCCGGCCTGGTTGTTTCCGATCGAAGCGTTCGGCAGTCCGAACTGCGGATGGTTGAAGACATTGAATGCCTCGGTGCGGAATGTCAGCTTGATGCGCTCGTTGAACTTGAAATCCTTGACGAGCGACATGTCGAAATTCACGCGGCCGGGTCCAAACAAAGTGTCGCGGCCCAGGTTGCCGTATGTGTAGAGCGCCGGCGTACCGAACGCGCTGGTATCGAACCAGCGCTGCAGCGTACGCTGGTCCGAGGACAGAGTGGCGTCGCGCAAACCGTCCGGCCGGCTGCCCGTGCCGTTGGTGGTGGATGTCTGCAACTGGGGCGTAAAAGGCAGACCTGTCTGCACGCTCACGAACCCGTTCGTCCGCCAGCCGCCGAGGATTGCTCCGGCTACGCCGCGGGGCTGGAAGGGAAGCTGGACCATGTACCCTCCCGTGAAACGATGCCGGATGTCCGCCGCAGAGTTGCCGCGGTCCGCGCGGCGGTTCCACGAGTCCTGCGGGGTGCCGGTTCCCCCTCCGAATTCGGTCCCGGTGTCGTCGATGGCGTGCGCCCAGGTGTAGCCCAGCTGAAAACCCACGTTCCGGCTCATGCGCTTATCGGCGGAGAGCTGCAGCGCGCTGTAATTACTCAAGCCGTCCGAGACTTCGTAAGTGATGTCGGTCATCAGCGGCTGGCGGGTGATGAACGGCCGCCGGCTGGTGGTGGAACCGGGCCCCGGACGCGGCTGGTTGAGATTGAGAGAGGTGCCCAGCCGCCGTCCGAGATTGCCTACGAACGCGGCTTTGAACACGGTCTGGATGGGAGCGATTTCATGTTGCACCATCAGGTTGTACTGCTGCGCATAGGCGGACCGGAAGTCCGGAGCCACACCGATCACCGCGCCTGACGGCCTCTTCGCGGCGCTGAAATCCACGGTAGGCGGCGCCGGAAAGCCGTCACTCACTCTCGGTCCGACGGTGATGTCGCCCGGCACAACCTGGTAGATCGGTCCGAACGGCACGTGCCGCTGCAGGCGCAGAATCTGCCCGCCGTGACCATTGGGATTGTAGAACAATCCGTATCCGCCCCGGATCACCGTGTGGGGCAGCGCCTGGTAGGCGAAGCCGAAGCGCGGAGCCCAATCTTTGAAGTCGCGGTCCACGCCGACTCGCCCGTCAACGCCGTCCACGCCGGCGATCAGCACGGTGGACGTTTTGGCGTCGAAATTCGCCCAGCGGTTGGCCACTTCCGTGTACGGACTGTAGTAGTCCCAGCGCAGCCCGAGGTTCAAAGTCAGTTTCCGGCTCACGCGGTAGTCGTCGGCGGCGTAGAAGCCGCTCTCGATGCCGCGGGCGCCGATCCAGGCCAGCGTGAAATCCTGCTCGATGAGCGTCGCGTAGCCAAGCAGGAAACTCGCCATGGAGTTGCCGGTGTTCCCGACGCCGGGGAGATTCGTGAAGTTGGGGTTGAAGTTGAAGCGGCCGTTGCCGCGGTTGGTCTGGTATTCGGTGATCTGACGCCGCCGTACCTCCCCGCCGAGCTTGATGGTGTGGACGCCTCGGGTCAGCGTCATCCCGTCAGAATAGATGAAGGTGTTCTCCCGGCGGAAAATCGGCAGAGACCGGCTCTGGCCCGTGCCCTGGTAATTGGCGGGCGAAAAAATCGGCAACGCCGATTGCAGCGCGTTCGTATTGGAATTCTTCACGCCCAGCAGATTTCCCAGCGGCACATCGGGCGTCACGCCCTCGGCGACGTAGTCCAGCCGGAAGCGATTGAAGCCCAGCCGCGCTTCGTTGATCAGACGCGGCGAAAAGACGTGCACCCAGCTTGCCGCTGCGTGTTGATCGGGAGAGAAGGACGTGCCGGCGAAAGAATCCTCGTTCCCCAGTTTCACCGGACTCGGCAGCCCCGGAATCGATACCTCCGGATAATTGTTCGGCTGGATGGTCGAAGTCGCCTGGATCGACCAGCGGGCGAAAAAATTGTCCTTGGAAGAGAACTGGTGATCGATCCGGACATCCCCCTGGTCCCAGTTTTGCAGCTGCGACAGATTCGTCAGATAGTTGGTGACCCGGCCGCTGTTGGTCGGCGTGGGGTAGGCATTTATCATTTTGGCCATCACCGGATCGAAACGGTTCGCGGGAATGATATTGCCCGGGAACTGGTCGCGCACGGGCTGAGCCGCGCCCGCAACCGTCCGCGTCGTGAGTGGATCGTAAATCGGATTCTCCGCGGCGAAGTTCCCGCTGCGCATGGCCAGGGTCGGAATGGTCACGTTCAACGTCTGCTGCTGGTTGCGCCGGAAACCTTCATAATCGACGAAGAAAAACGTCCGGTTCTTGCCGTTGTAGAGCTTCGGAATCAGCGCCGGTCCGCCCAGCGAGAAACCGAACTGGTTATACCGGAACGTCGGAAACGCCGTCCCCTTGGTGTTGAAGAAATTCCTGGCGTCCATGGCGGAATTGCGCAGAAACTCGAATGCGCTGCCGTGCAGGTCGTTCGTGCCCGACTTCGTCACTACGTTCACGACCGCGCCCGAATTGCGCCCGAGCTCGGCGCTATACAGGTTCGTCTGTACCTGGAATTCCCGCACCGCTTCCACCGCCGGACGCAGCACGATGGAGATCGTGAGGCGCTCGTTGTTGTCGATCCCGTCGTAAAGGAAATTGTTGGCGCCCTCGCGGTTGCCGTTCGAGAACAGCTCGCTGCCCGGACGCCGGTCATCGGGACGCGTGCCGCTCATGATCGTGCCGCTGGTGCTGAAGCCCGTGCCGTTCACGCCCGGGGTCGAGATAGCCAGCGAAACGAAGTTCCGGCCGTTGAGAGGCAGCTCGTTGACGAACTCGCCCGGGATGACCCGGCCGATCGAGGAGGACTGGCTGTCCAGCAGCGGCGCGGATGCAACCACGTCCACCGTTTCGTTCACCTGACCCACTTGCAGCGTGAAATTGATGCGGGCGTGCTGATCCACCTGCAGAATGACGCCGCTCTGCGCCACCTTGCGGAATCCGGAGGCTTCGACCGAGAGGTTGTACGTGCCCGGCTGAAGCAGTGTCAGCGTGTAGTCCCCCGTGGTCTCCGTCAGCGTTTCACGCGACCCTCCGGTTTCGACGTTGACTGCGGTTACTTTGGAACGGGCCACTCCGGCCCCGCTCGGGTCCGTAACCGTTCCCACGATCTCCGCCGTGGATTGGGCAAGCGCGCCTTGAATGGAAAAAAGAAAGGCGAGAGCAATAGCGGCAGCGTTGTAAGTCGAACCTGACATGGGTTCACCCCTTTATTGCGGCAGTATATCAAAAAAAGTGGCGCTCCCAGCCAAAGGGCTGAGAGCGCCACGTAAAGGGAACCCTAGAATTTATCGGCCGGACGGGCTGATGGAGGGCGATTTGTCCTCCTTCTTTACCACCGCGACAGCCGCGCCGGCCGCCGCCCCGGCCACGATCACGCCCGCGATCACCGCATGCGAGGCGATAGCCGAACCGATCGCGCCGATCGCCCCGCCGGAGGCCGCGCCGCCCGCGCCGGCTGCTCCGGCGGCTCCAGCCGCGCCCACTCCGGCTGCCGCCGCGCCCTTGATCCGCGTCGAGCACTTCTTCGACAACTCCTTCACCGCCGTCGAGTGAATCCGGCTCATCGATTCCGGAACCGGCGTCACCGTGCCGGCAATCTGGACCCGATGCCCCACTTCTTTGTCCACCCCGGCGCCCGTGATCTCGAAACGCACCAGCGACACTTCGTCCGTCAGCAGATACTTACCGCTGCCGGTCTCGAGACACCCGGTCACCAGCGCCGGAGCCGCCGGACCCGAGGCATCCGGCGTGAAATCCACCGTGTGCCCGGCCTGCAGCTTCGCCAGCAGTACGCCGTTCGCCGCCGTAACCCGCACCGGTCCGGTAAGCGCGGCTACCCGCACCATGCCCGGCTGGCGTACCGTCACTTGAGCCGCCCCTTCGCTCTCCGGACGAATCTTCAGCGAGAGCGCTTCCACCTGGTAGTTGCCCGCTTCAAAACGGCTGCTTCCTTTCTCGAGAACCAGACGGTCCCGATACACGATGCCCCTGGACTCGGCCGCCAGTTGCACTCTCGCCCCAGTGCTCAACTGGAGGCGGGAAGAAGCTCTTCCCGTTTCGACTTCATTGCCTTCGAATAGGGTCGCGTTCCCCGTAATGCTGGAATGGTCGATGGTGAAGCTTCCCCAGGCCGAAACAACTCCTACCGCGGGCGCCGCCGCCATTCCCAATGACAAGTTCGCAACCAGGATCAGCGCGATCTGCGCCTGTACCGTCGATTTCACGTTTCTTTCTCCTTCTGCGCGCTCCAGCCGGGTTCCGCCTGTCTGGCCACAAAGGCGGCCCAGGCAGCCGAAACCCGGCGACTCAACGCAGGTCTACACAAATCTTTCCCAATTTTCTTATCGGCGGATATCTGCGGACGGTCCAGATAAATTCGCGCGAAAAACAAAAAAGCTTTGTGAGAATCCGGCTGCCCTCCCGGAACTATATATCCGTAAAAGCGAATGGGGAATACTGTCTCTCGAAATCCCGGACGCCTCCTGGAGGCCGCCGCGGTGATTCTGTTTTGCGCCGTTTGCAGCTGGTTCTCGGTGGGCACGATCCTCATACCCCCCTCCGGCAGCGCGGAATACCACTTTCGGGAGTGGAAAAACGGCGATCCTCCTCAGCCCTGGCGGCTCGATCGCGCGCTCGCCTTGAATCCGCGCCTGACCCGCGCCTGGATCGCCCGGGGCCTCGAAGCGGAGTCCCACGGTGACCGGCCGCGCGCCGAGCAGGGCCTGTTGCGCGCCGCTCGGATCGACCACACCTACCTGCCCCGCTGGACGCTGGCCAACTTCTACCTGCGCGCCGGCGACCTGCCCGGCTTCTGGACTTGGGCCCGCGGCGCGGCGGAAATGACGCACGAGCCGTACGCCGTGTTCCGTCTCTGCTGGCGCGTGTCCGGCGACGGGAAACAGATTCTCGAGCGGGCCATCCCCACGGAGCGTCGCGTGCGCCGCGAGTATCTGAACTTCCTGGTCTCGACGGGCAGGCTCCGGGACGCCGAACCTCTGGCGGACGAGCTGTCGCGGACCGTCGGACCCGGGGATGTAGACTCGCTGCTGCGCTTCTGCGACCTGGCTCTGGCCAGGTTCGAAGCTCCGCCCGCAATTGCCGGTTGGAACGCGCTGGCCGAGTGGCGGCTGATTCCCCACGGCCGGTTCACCGGTCTGACCAACGGCGATTTTTCCCTAGCTCCGCTCGGGCGGGGATTCGACTGGCGGCCGCGGTCCGCGGCTGGAGCCGCGCTGTCGTTCGCCGCCGGCGAAATGTCGGTCGCCCTGTCCGGCCGTCAGGCGGAGGCTTTGGAGCTGATCGCGCAGTACGTGCCGCTCTACCCCGGCTCGTCCCCCGAGTTCCGCTATCGCGCCCGAACCCGCGATCTGAAAGACATCACCGGCCTGAGCTGGAATTTTGTGAACGCGCGGACAGGCGCGGTCATCGCCTCCACGGCCGTTCCCGCGTCCCCCGGCGAATTTCTAGAGCGCGTACTGGCCTTCGCGGTTCCGCCCGGCTGCGATCTGGCGCGGCTCATTCTAAATTATCAGCGGCCAGCCGGATCGCGTCGAGCCGAGGGAGCGGCGGACTTCACTAGTCTCCGCCTCACCCGCCGCTCCCCAACTTCGGATCGCGGCGGCATCCCGGCGCCATGAAAAATGCAGGCTGACGTCTGGCAGGCCGTGATCTTCGGCGCCCTGGTTCTCTTTTTGGTGCTCGCTTTCGCCGGCACGGAGCCCTGGGCCGCCTCCATACTCCAGACCGGTGTCTTCGCTCTATGCGCATTCCGCGCGCTGCGCGGCGGATGGCGCTGGCATCCACTCGCCCTTCCGTTCGCGGGAGTAATCGTGTGGGGCTTGTTTCAACTGCTGGCGGGCGTCACCGTCTACCGCTTCGCGACCGAACGGGCGCTGCTCGAATGGTGCGGACGCCTGGCGCTGTTCGTGCTCGGCCTGCAGGCGCTGGCGCGGTCCGGGATCCGGCGGCCGTTCTTACAAGCCATGCTGTACGCGGGGTTCGCCGTGGCCCTGCTGTCCACTTTGCAGGACTTCACTTCGAACGGCGCCATTTACTGGATCTTTCCCGTCCGCGCCGGCCGCCCCTTCGGCCCCTTCGTCAATCGCGACCACTACGCCGCTTTCGTCGAGCTCATCATGCCCCTGGCCATTTGGACCGTGCTCGCGGACCGCCGGCGCGCCTGGTTTCACATGGCGATTGTAGGCGTGCTCTACGGATCGGTGATTGCCAGCGCATCGCGCGCCGGCGTCCTGCTCGTCACCGCCGAGCTCCTGGTCCTGCCGATGATCATCCGGCCCGGACGCGCCGCCTTCGGATTTGTCGCCGCCGCCGCGGCAGTCGGCATCCTCGCCGCCGGCGTAGTCGGTTGGGACCAGCTTGGGGAGAAGCTTCAGGATACCGATCCGTTCCGCTATCGCCGGGAGATCCTGTCTTCCACCGTCCAGATGATCCGCCAGCGGCCCTGGACCGGATACGGACTCGGAACCTATGCCACCGTTTACCCGGAATTCGCCACCTTCGATATCGGCCTCACGGTCGACCATGCTCACAACGACTGGGCCGAGTGGACCGCCGAAGGCGGCGCGCCCCTGCTCGCGCTCATGGCGGCGGCCGCCCTGGCGAGTCTGCCGGCCGCCTTTCGCGCCCCCTGGGCGCTGGGGATTCATGCCCTCTTCCTGCACTCCCTGCTCGATTTTCCCTTGCAGATACCGGCGCTCGCCGCCGTCCAACTCACGCTGCTGGCCGCCGTCTGCTGCGAGGATCGCGGGTATACTACAAAGAGTTCCAATCAAACCTGAACTGTAAGGAGTCATCTGGCATGGCAAACGCCGCCCCCCTGACAGGGGCTGAATTCAAGACACAATTGCGCCAAGGCGCGCCGAAGATGGGCCTGTTCATCAACTCGCACAGCCCGACCCTGGTCGAGCAGCTCGCGCACAGCGGATACGACTGGCTGCTGGTCGATACACAGCACGGACCCATGGATCATGAGAAGTTGTCGACGATGCTGTGCGCCATCGGCAGCGGCGGAGCGAAATCGATGGTGCGGGTCGCGGGCTATCACGACCGCGGCGGCATCCAGCAGGCCCTCGACCTCGGCGCCGATGGAGTCCTGATCCCCTATATCAATACCGCCGAGGAAGCCCGGCAGGCCGTCAGTTGCGCCCGCTATCCGACCGCCGGCACCCGCTCGGTCTACTTCCCGCAGCGCAGCACCAACAAGGCCGGGCTGCTCGGCTACGTCGGCAAGGCCAACGAGAACATCATCGTCGCGCTGCAGGTGGAGACGGCGTCCTGCATCCGGAACATCGCCGAAATCGCCGCCGTGCCGGGCGTCGACATCCTGTTCCTCGGTCAGAACGATCTCTGCATGTCGATGGGGCTGTACGAGACCTACGAGTTCCCCCACATGTATACGTCCACGGAGTTGGGCGCGGCCACGCAGTCGCTGGTGGAAGCCGCCAATAAGAACGGCGTGATTCTGGGCCTGTTCCTGTTCGGCACGGCCCGCGTGGGCGAGTTTCTGGAGAAGGGCTTCACGTTCATCAGCATCGGCAACGACTTGCATCATGTGCTGACGCAGGCGTCGGCGTATGTGAAGGAGATGGAGTCGATCGCGGAGAGCAAGGGCAAAAAGTGGGTGCGGCAGCCCAGCGCCCTCGTGTAACTTTCGTTGCGCATATCGCCCCGGTGATGGCCGGCGGGTCATGGCCGGGGCGATTCCGCTCCATAACGACTAGAATCGAAAACATGAGACTCTTCTGCGTTCTGCTGGCAGTCCTACCCCTCCTTGCCCGCGAGCCGCTCGAAAAACGGATCGCCCACAACGATCCGTCCCGGTACCGCAAAGCGCCGCACGTCCACGGCGGAGCCGGCGAGCTGCACTATATGGGCCTGTTCGACGCCTCCTCCCTGAACACCAATCTGATCTTCCTGCACCGCGGGGTGCTGCCGCCCAAAGGCGGTATCGGCCATCACTATCACAACCAGATGGAAGAGATGTTCGTCATCTTCGACAACGAGGCCCAGTTCACCATCGACGGCCGCACCGCCTCTCTCCAGGGCCCCGCGGGCGCGCCCTGCCGCATGGGACGCTCGCACGCCATCTACAATCCCACCGACAAGCCTACCGAGTGGATGAATATCGCCGTCGGTAGCGTCAAGGGTAAGTACGACAACTTCGACCTCGGCGACGACCGCGCCGGCGCTCCCCTCGACCCCAAGCCCGTCTTCATCACCATGCGCCTCGACAAGGAGCTGCTGCGGCCCGCGCCGGCTCTCAACGGCGGACGCGGGACCGCCCGCTACCGTCCAACCTCCACCCCGGCCGCCAGGCTCGTCCGAACCCGCCGCGCCGCCGCCGGACCGATCACCCCCGCCAGGGACTCCTCCGTCGCCTGCCTCACCCTCTCCAGGCTGCCGAACGTACGCAGCAGTTTCTGCACCGTCCTCTCCCCTACCCCCGGGATCTTGTGCAGCTCCGACGTCAGCCGCTCGGCGTTGCGCCGCGTCCGGTGGAACGTCACCGCGAACCGGTGCGCCTCGTCGCGGATGGTCTGCACCAGGTGCAGAATCGGCGAATAGCGGTCGAGCCCGATCGGCTCGTTCTCCTGGCCGAGCACGTAGATCAGTTCCTCGCGCTTGGCGATCGAAGCCAGCGGCTGGTTGATGATCCCCAGCGATTCGAGCGCCTCCGCCGCCGCGTGAAGCTGCCCCAGCCCGCCGTCGATCAGCGTCAGCCCCGGCATTGGCGCATTCTCTTCCTGCAGCCTTCCGTAGCGCCGCGTCACCACCTCCCGGATACTCGCGAAATCGTCGTTGCCGGCCACCGTCCGGATGATGAACTTGCGGTAATCGGATTTTTTCATCCGGCCGTCCTCCCACACCACCATGCTGGCGACCTTGTCGGTGCCCTGGATGTGGGAAATGTCGAAGCACTCGATCCGCTTCGGCGGCTCCGGCAGCCCGAGCGTGTCCTGAAGCGCTTCCTGGATCGCTCGCGATGAGGGCTTCATCACCCGGAATCGCGCGTCGAAGCTGTGTTTCGCGTTGGTGGCCGCAAGCTCCAGCAGCGCCTTCTTCTGCCCGCGCTGCGGCGTGTGTATCTCGATCCGCCGGTTCCGCTTCTCCGAGAGCAGCTCCTCCAGCGCCTCCCGGTCTTCGAAGTCCACGGGCACGTGAATCGTCGACGGCACATAATCCTGCTCCAGGTAGATCTGTTTGATCAACGCGCTGTAGAACACCGGCTCGTCGAAACTCTGCTGGTCCTCCCAGAAGAACTCGCGCCGGTCCACGATGCGTCCGTTGCGCAGGTGGAACAGATTTACGGCCACCAGCGGCGGCTCGGCATACCCGGCGAAGATGTCGGTATCGTTGCCACTGGCGGCCGCCATCTTCTGCCGCTCCTCCATCTCCTCCACCGTCACCAGCAGATCGCGCAGCCCGGCCGCCTCTTCGAAGCGCATCTGGTCCGACGCCCCCTGTATGCGCTTTCGGAGCTCGCGCGAAAGGTCGGCGTGCCGGCCTTCCAGAAAGAGCCGCACATCGCGCACCGCGCCCGCGTAGCTTTCGTCCGTCGTCAGACCTTCCACGCAAGGACCGAGACAGCGGTGAATATGGTATTGCAGGCAGGGCTTGGGATGATAGCGCGTCAGGTCCACCTTGCAGGACGGCACCAGAAAATGCCGGTGTATGAAATGGACCAGCCGGTGCGCCAGGTTCCCGGGAAAATAAGGGCCGTAGTAGCTCGACCCGTCCTTGCGCAGCCGGCGCGTCACGTAAACCCGCGGATACTTCTCGCGCGTCAGCTTGATATAGGGATATGTCTTGTCGTCCCGCAGCAGAATGTTGAACCGCGGCTTCCACTGCTTGATCAGGTTGTTCTCGAGCGCCAGCGCCTCCTTCTCGTTGTCCACCAGGATGTAGTCGACGTCGCGCGCTTCCGAGACGAGGGTATCCGTCTTCGCGTCGGCCAGCCGGTCGTCGGAGAAGTAGCTGCGCACCCGGGACCGCAGGCTCTTGGCCTTGCCCACGTAGATCACCTTGCCCTGCCCGTCTTTGTACAGATACACGCCCGGGCTGGCAGGCAACTGAGCCGCTTTTTCTCGGATCTCCATGGAGGGACAGGTAGGGCTTGGAAACCCTGCCGTATACTTGAATTATGTCACGGAGATGGATTCTGCCGCTGGCTTTAGTCCTGGCGGCAGGCGCGCAGCAGCCTCCGGCCAGGAAGGAAAATTCCCCGCCGCCCCAGCAGCATCAGGAGCAGGCCCCTCCGGAAGAGGACGAGTCGCTCGTCCCCAAGGAGTACTCCTTCAATCCCCTGCAGGCCGCCAAGGAGCTGAAGGTCGGTAATTACTATTTCAAGAAAGGTTCCTACCGGGCAGCGGCCCAGCGCTATAGCGAGGCCACCAAGTGGGACGGTACGCTCGCCGAAGCCTACCTCCGTCTCGGTGAAGCCAAAGAAAAGCAGCACGACAAAAAGGCAGCCGCCGAAGCCTACGCAAAGTACCTGGAATTAGCCCCCGACGCCAAGGACGCCGCCGAAGTAAAAAAGCGCCTGGAGAAAGTTCGCAAGTAGCCCGCAGCATCGCCCTCTCCCCCCAGCGCCGACACCGGCCTCCCCCGCCTCAAACCAGCCGCCTGCGCATCTGCCTCTGGATCGTCCCCACGATCCGCCGCAGCCCGCGGTTCCAGTCCGGAAACAGATCGATATATTGAAGCTGCCGCCGGATCACCCACGGGACACGGCACTCGTCCAGCCGCACCGGGATCACGAAGGCTTCATCGAGCGGTATCCGCCGCGCGCAATCGAGCGCGTAGCGGATCTCCGACTGAAACGCCCCTTTCTTCCGCACCGACCGGCGTGAGAAACAGGCGATGAAGAAGTCGGAGGTCTCGATCGCTTCCTCGATGGCGCGTGGCCAGTTCTGCCCCGGCAACAGCTTCCGCCGGTCCAGCCAAGGCGAAAAACCCTGCCCCTCGAGTTCCCCGAACAGCCGGTCCGCCAGACAGCGGTCCTCCTCCACGTAGGCCAGAAAGATCGTAGGAACCGCCTGCGCGATGAATTGGTAGCCGCCCGCCCCGTCCCCGCGAAACACCCCCAGCCCGTCAATGTCCACGCTCTGACCCTCCTCCAGGCACTTGCGCACCAGCCGGGCAATCTGGTCCCTGGATGAGGACTTATTCGCCACGTTTGCCTCCCCCCGCCGGGTGGTCGAACCGGAAGCTCCATTTCGCCCCCGGGCAGAACCTGCCCAGACCCGGAAGGGCAGCCGGTTGTCCCTGGCGCAGCCGCGTGACGATCTGGTGTATCACCCGGTCGAGTTGGTCGGCGGCCTCCGCCTTCGAAAGACGGGTCCTCCGGGCCAGCCTGGTGGCAAGGTCGGATTTGTTCATTGCGCCCTAAAAATAGCACTTCACCCTAAGACCCTCATGATGGTGGTGGGCAAATATGTCAGCCCTAACCAACAGCATACAAAGTTCTTATGTATTTTTTAAAGGCATCGTGACCGCGTGGCGGGGGGTTGAAAATTTAATGAAGCGATTTTAATTGGGACTTAAGGCATCGTTCATCTGGCCTTGCGATGATCATACCCAGGACGAAACAGTTCGTCCGAAAATTTCAAAAGGAGAACTCAAACAAACATGAGAAAGTTGATGACCTTGATGCTCGGCCTGTCGCTCGTCATGGGCGCAGTTTCCGTTTCCTTCGCGCAGAACGATCCGCCCAAGAAAGAAGGAAAGAAGAAGGGAAAGAAGAAGAAGAGCGACGACGAGAAGAAGTAGTTCTCTTTTCTCAACGTTTCAAAGCCGCGCAGGCTCTTGCGTTTGCAAGGTCTGCGCGGCTTTTGTTTTGGGCCTCCTTGACTCCCGTCCAGACTTTTATCTAATCTCTAGTAAGAGACAGGAGATTGGCTTCGAAGTGGAATGAACATTTCCGTTAAGGGCGATTATGCCTTGCACGCGATCTTCGACCTCTCTTCCCAACCTCCCGGCCAGCCGGTCAAGATCGCCGACATCGCCCAAAGGCAGCGCATTCCGCAAAAGTTCCTGGAACTCATCCTCGCCAGCCTGAAACAGGGAGGGTTCGTCGAATCCCGCCGCGGCGCCGAAGGCGGATACCTGCTGGCCAAGCCCGCCAGCCTCATCACGATCGGTGAGGTGTACCGCTTTTTCGAGGGAGGCCAGAACGGGAAATCCCGTTCGAAGCGTCGCGCCGATTCGCCGTTTGAAGAGTTGTGGCGCCGCGTGGATGACGCCGTCTCGGATGTCGTCGACCACACCACGTTCGCCGATCTCCTGCGAGCCTGGACGGAAAAACACGACGCCTTTGTGCCCAATTGGGAAATTTGACAGGGAGAAGGAATGATATTCGCTGACAACTCGCTAAGCATCGGCCGCACGCCGCTGGTCCGGCTCAATCGGATCACCAACGGCGCGCCGGTGAAGCTGTTAGGAAAAGTGGAAGGCCGCAACCCCGCCTACTCGGTGAAGTGCCGCATCGGGGCCTCGATGATCTGGGACGCGGAAAAACGCGGCATCCTCAAGCCCGGAAAAGAGCTGATCGAGCCGACCAGCGGCAACACCGGCATTGCGCTGGCCTTCGTCGCCGCTGCCCGCGGCTATCCGATCACCCTGACCATGCCCGAGACCTTCTCGATCGAACGCCGCAAAGTCCTCAAAGCGTTTGGCGCCAACCTGGTCCTCACCGATGGATCGAAGGGTATGGCCGGCTCGATCTCGAAGGCCGAGGAGATCGTCGCCTCAGACCCCAACCGCTTCGTGCTGCTGCAACAGTTCAAGAACCCCGCCAACCCCCGGATTCATGTCGAAACCACCGGTCCGGAAATCTGGGAGGATACCGGCGGGTCCATCGACGTGCTGGTCTCCGGCATCGGCACCGGCGGCACCATCAGCGGCGTTTCCCGTTATATCAAGAAGGAGAAGGGCAAGAACATCCTCTCGGTCGGAGTGGAGCCCAGCAGCAGCCCGGTCATCACCCAGACCATGAAGAAACAGCCGCTCAAGCCCGGACCCCACAAGATTCAGGGAATCGGAGCCGGTTTTATTCCGGACACGCTGGATCTTTCCATGGTGGACCGCGTCGAGCTCGTCTCGAACGAGGAATCCATCGAAGTCGCGAGGCGGCTGGCCAAGGAAGAAGGAATCCTGTCCGGGATCTCCTGCGGAGCAGCCGTCGCGGTTGCGCTGCGCCTGACCCGGGAAGAGCAGTTCCGTGACAAAACCATGGTCGTGATCCTGCCCGACTCCGGTGAGCGCTACCTCAGCAGTATGTTGTTCGAGGGCCTGTTCGAAGAGTAAAAGAAAAAAGCGGGCGCGCTTGGGTGATAGGGGTGTGTGCGCCCGCTGTCGTAACGGGGATATAGACTAGAGGCGCCCCGATTCCTGCCATGGTTACTCGTACGCTAACAAAACTAAAAAGTTTTTTCTTGACCTCTTTCCGCGAACGATTGTAGAATAAAAGGCGAAGAAAAGACGAATTTAGTGGACAGGAGGCCTTCCCGTGGAAAAAGTCGTTCACTGTGGAACATCCGGTTGGTTGCATTCGGACTGGAACGCCGTAGTTTATCCGCCGGTCAAGCCGCGCGGCTTTCATCCGCTCGAACACCTGAGCCAACTCCTGGACGTGGTCGAGATCGATTGCTCGTTTCATCGGCCCCTTCGCCCGGAATTGTCAAAACTGTGGATTGGGAAGGTGGCGCACAACCCCAAGTTCATGTTTACCGCCCTTCTTGGCCGCGCGTTCACCTACGATCGAAACCTGGACGCGGACGCCGTTCGGAGTTTCAACGACGGTCTCCGGCCCCTGCGCGCGTCCGGCAAACTGGGGTGTCTGCTGATGCGCTTTCCCTGGTCGTTCCGCTTCACGCGGGAGAATCGGGACTTCCTGATCGAACTGCGCCGCTCCTTCCACGAGTTCCCCCTGGTGGCGGAAATGCGGCACGCCAGCTGGATGCTCGACGAAGCTTTGGGTACCCTCATGGACTATCGCATCGGCTTCTGCAATGTCGACCAGCCCGACGGAGTCCGCGCCATGCCCCCGGACGCCATCATCACCTCGCCCGTCAGTTACGTGCGCCTCCTCGGCCGGAACGGCGGCGATTGGACCGCCGAGGAAACCGCCGCCGACTATCTGTACACGCCCCGCGAGCTCGGCTGCTGGCAAACCCGCATCGAGCGACTGCGCGCCCACTCCAGCGCCACCTTCGTGGTCACCGCCAATCATTCCGGGGGCAAAGCAGTCGTGAACGCCCTGCAACTCAAGTCCATGCTCCAGGAAACCACGGCCCCGCCGCGCCGCCGCCCTTCCCTGCCGCCGCGCCGCGAGAACCTGGTCCCCATGCTGCTCCGCGCGTAGCGAACCCGCCAACTCTATCCGCGCATAAAAAAAGACGGCCCGAGCCCCGGAGGAAAGGCTCGAGCCGGCTCCCTCACCGAATCATTAATGCGATTAATGCTACACGGTGAGGAAGAGCGTGGTCCCCTGGCGATTCACCAGCAGCAGGACCGAATCGTCTTTACCCTTCGCGCCGACAGCGCTCCGGAAGTCACCCACGTTTTTCACCGGTTGGTGATTCGCCTCCTGAATCACGTCTCCGGGCCTCAACCCGGCGTCCGCGGCGCGGCTGGCCGGACTCACTTGCTCCACCACCACCCCTTTGGTCGTGGCCGGAAGCTTCAGCTCCTGAGCGACCTCCGCTGTGACATTTTGAACCTGTACGCCCTCCAGCGCGCTGTCCGGATTGGTCCGATCGACGCCGGCCCGCTCCGCTCTGGTCGGGAACTCGCCCAGCTTCAGCGTGACGTTCAGCGGTTTGCCGTTTCGCAGCACCTTCATTTCAACGTTGGACGAAGGCGCCATCTCGCCGACCATGAGACGCAGCTGGTTCGCGGTATCGATGGGCTTGCCGTTGATGCTGACAATGATGTCGCCCTTCTTCAACTCGCTGCGCGAAGCCGGACCGTCCGCCGTGATGTCGCCCACCAGCGCGCCCTTGGTGTCGGGAGCGTTGAAGGCCTTGGCAATTGCCGGTGTCACGTCCTGCGGAAGAATGCCCAGGTAGGCGCGCTCCACTTTGCCGTGTTCCACCACCTGGTTCATGACATGGCGCGCCATGTTGATCGGCACCGCGAATCCGATGCCCTGATTGCCTCCCGAATTGCCGGACAGAATCGCCGTGTTGATGCCCACCAGCCGGCCTTCGTCGTCGATCAGCGCCCCGCCGGAATTGCCCGGGTTGATGGGAGCGTCCGTCTGGATGAAGTCTTCAACTTCCTCGATTCCCAGACCGCCGCGCCCCATGGCGCTGACGATTCCCATGGTTACCGTCTGGCCGATACCGAACGGATTCCCCATGGCTAGAACCACGTCGCCCACTTCCACTTTGGACGAATCGCCCAGCGTCACCGCCGGCAGCTTCGCTCCGTCGATGCGAAGCACCGCGATATCGGTCCGCGCGTCCGCGCCGATGAGGCGGGCTTTCATTTCGCGCTTGTCGTGCAGCGTGACTGTGATGTCGGTAGCCCCGTCGACCACGTGATTATTGGTAAGAATATAGCCTTCTGGAGAAACAATCACGCCGGAGCCGAGGCTCTTTTCGCGCCGTTGGCGGGGAGCATTGAAGCCCCGGCCGAACCGTTCGCCGAAGAATTGGCGGAACATCGGATCGTCCATGCCTTCCATGGAATTCATGGAGGCGGGGCGGGTCATTTTGGATGTGGAGATATTGACAACCGCCGGTAATACGCGCTTGACAACGCTGGAATAGCCGCGGCCGGATGCAGCCTCCGAACGGGTTGCGACCTTCACCGTCGGGCGGGGATTATCGCCTCCCGGGCCGGTGGCTGCGAGCCGGATCCCGAAGAAGCCTGTTGCCGCCAATGCAGCCGCCAGGGAAAAGGTCGCAAGCCGGCGGTTGCGTAAAAAGTATGGTTTCATTTATTTTTGGAACCCTCCAGGTCCTACACTCTATGAGACGTGCGAGCATCCGATTCGTTTCGGAGCCGGGCGCCTTCGGACGGGCCGGCCCTGCCATCGATATTCACGCCATCAAAAGTCGTAGACTCATCGCGGCGCAGCGGCCCGGCCGGCGCCTACCCGGCGCAGATAACTCCGCACGTACGCCGGCGCGAGCCGCTCGAGCGATGCGTTCGGCATCGCGCCGCGAAACGACGCCGTCCCCGTGCAGAACTCCACCGCACCATGCGACACCGGCCGGTGATCCCGCTCGAGTGAGTACAGGATGCGAATGAAGCCCCCTTCATGCCCCGCGACGCTGAAGCGGATGGCGTCCGATGACTCCCCTTCCGGAAAGCGCGGGCAGCGGCCGCGCGCGTAGCCGATGTTGCATTGCTCGACGGTTGTCCGCTCGTCCGGCCGCTCGGCGCCGGCGGCGCGGCACAGGCCCGCGTACAGATCGCCGAGGCTGCCGTTCGAGCCGGGTAGCCGCTCGCCCGGGTCGAAGCAGGGACAGGCCATGGCCGGTATATTAGCATGGAGCATATGGCTGTGAACCGTCTGGAAATCCTCAAAGGCATGCTGGAGCAGAATCCGAACGACAACTTCGCGCGCTACGGCCTGGCGATGGAGTATGCCAATTCCGGGAAGTTGGCCGAGGCTGTCGAAGAGTACGAAGCTCTGCTGGGAGTCAATCCGGACTATGCGGCCGCCTACTATCACGGCGGTCAGGCGCTCGAAAAACTCGGCCGCCTCGATGACGCCCGGTCCATCTACAGGCGCGGCCTCGAAGCCACCCGCCGCACCGGCGACGCCCATACCCACAGCGAGATTCAGGCGGCGCTCGATATTCTGGGTTGATAATGGAGGTATGCGGTACTTTGTGGCGCTGCTCCTGCTCTGCGCCCCGGCAATGGCCCAAAAGCCCTCGCCCGCCAGGCTCGAGCGATGGCCGATTCAGCGCCTCGATATTCAAGGTCTCAAAAATTACTCGCGCGAGCAGGCGCTGGCCGCCTCCGGACTGAAGGTGGGCCAGGTCGCCGGACGCGACGATTTCGAAACCGCGCGCGAACGCCTGCTGGCTACCGGCGTGTTCGAAACCGTGGGCTACCGCTTCGCCCCCGCCGCCGGTTCGAGCGGATATGAAGCGTCGTTCGAAGTGGTGGAAGTGGAGCCGGTCTATCCCGTCCGCTTCGAGTCGCTCGACGCGCCGGACGCGGACCTGAAGGCCTGGCTCCACAAGAAGGATCCCTTCTTCGGCGCCAGAATTCCGGCCACCGAATCGATCTTCAAGCGCCACGCGGCCGCGATCGAAGAGTACCTCGGGAGCAAAGGCCGCACGGAGAAAATCGCCGGAAAAGTCGTAGCCGAATCCGCGGACCAGTTCGCGATCGTCTTCCGGCCTGCTGCCGGCGCCCCCAAAGTAGCCGAAGTGAAGTTCAAAGGCAATGAAGTTGTCCCCTCCTCCGTGCTGTTGAACGCATTCGCCGGAGTGGCCTACGGTACGATTTACGGCGAGGCGGCTTTCCGCCAGATGCTCGACGCCAGCGTGCGTCCAATCTACGAAGCGCGCGGGCGCATTCGCCTGAAGTTTCCCGCCATCACTACCGAAAAGGCGGAAAAGGTCGAAGGCCTGGCCGTCACCGTCACCGTGGACGAAGGCCCGAGCTACGATTTGGGCGAAGTGACCCTGGAGGGCGACACTCCCGTTCCCGCCAAGGATCTGCTAAAAGCGGGCGGCTTCAAGCCCGGCGACCTGGCCAACTTCGACGACATCAACGCCGGTCTCGACCGGATGAAAAAGCGGCTGCGACGAGAGGGCTACACCCATGCGGCCATGCGCGTCGAGCGGCATCCGGACGATCAGAAGAAAACAGTCGCCCTGGTCATCAAACCCGAGCCCGGTCCGCAATACTTTTTCGGAAAGCTGACCATCCAGGGCCTCGACATCCTCACCGAGCCGCAGGTGCGGAAGATCTGGACGCTGCAGCCGGGCAAGCCGTTCAACGCCGATTATCCGGACTACTTCCTCGAGCAGGTGCGGGAGCGCGGCCTGTTCGACGGCCTCGGCAAGACCCGCTCGTCGGTCCAGGTGGATGAAGAGCACCGGATCGCCGACGTCACCCTCAGTTTCGGAGCTTCCACAGAATCTGGCGAAGCATCCCGAGCCACATCGCGGCGTCCGGAGCCGTGATCCGCAGCCGCCGCACCATGCGCCGGACTTTGCTCTCCGTCGAACCGGCCACCACCGGATTCATGTAGCCGCTGCGCCTCGACGCTTCGAGCAGCATCTGCGTGATGCGCTCGATCTCGTCCATGGTGGCCGGCTTCAGCTTCTTCGGCGGCGGTCCCGCGCCCGCGCCGGATCGGGCGATCTCGTAGAGACAGACCGCGACTGCCTGCCCCAGGTTCATCGACCGGCTCTGGTCCACCGTGGGAATGCGCATCAGCCACTGGCAGTGGCTCATGTCTTCGTTCGAAAGCCCGAACTTCTCCGATCCGAACATCAGCCCGACGCGCCCCGCCGCCATCTTGCGCCGGATGCGGCTCGCCCCCGCGGCCAGCAGATGCAGATCGTGCTGCAGCTCGCGATGTCCGATGGAAGTGGTGCCGACCACCAGAGCGCAGTCGGCAACCGCCTCGCCGACGGCGCTGAATTCCTTCGCCGCCCTCAACAGCGGCGCCGCCGAGACCGCCGAGACGGCTTCCCGAAAGGCGACCTGATAGGGATTAACCACGCGCAGCGTGTCGCACCCGAAGTTCTGCATCGCGCGCGCCGCCGCTCCGATATTGAGCGGATTTCGCGGCGCGACCAGAATGACGGCGAGGTTCAATCGAACAGGTCCGGCTGCTCCCGCGTGATGCGGGCCCACAGCGGCTGAAACTGGAACCAGCCCGCCTGGCTCGTCCCCAGGTGGGCCCGCGTATTCCGCGCGCTCTCCGGCGTAATCTGCTGTGGCTTGGCGACCGATTCGGCCAGGATCTGCGCCTGGCAGCAGCGTTCCAGGTTGATAAACCACCAGGCGGCTTCGTCCACGCTGTGGCCGACCGTGAGCAGCCCGTGATTTTGCAGGATCACCGCCTTCCCCGGCCCCAGCGCGCGCGCGATGCGCTGGCCTTCGTCGAGCTCGAGCACCAGGCCGTTGAACTCTTCGAACAACCCGTGGTCCTCGAAGTAGGCGCAGGATTCCTGGGTGATGGGATCGATCAGCCGGCCGAGCGCGGACCAGGCCTTTCCGTACATGGAGTGCGCATGAGCGGCGGCCACCACGTCCGGCCGCGCCGCGTGTACCTGCGAGTGGATGGCGAAGGCGGCGCGATTCAACCGGCCCGCGCCTTCCACCACCTCACCGCGCTCGTTCACCAGCAGCAGGTCGGAAACACGAACGTGGCCGAAGTGCTCGCCGTACGGATTGACCCAGAAGTGATCGCGCCATTCAGGATCGCGGGCCGTGATATGCCCGGCCACTCCCTGGTCGAAACCGAAATGGGCGAACAGGCGGAAAGAAGCGGCCAGGCGCTCCTTCCGATGCCGCCGCTCCTCGGCGGGCGTGGAAAAGGTGGGCGGTTCCGGAGTCCGGAACGGCGCCACGCGCGAAGCGATCATTGGTAAATTTTAGCGCGGTACTGGCTTACACCAGTCCGTTTCTAATTTCCCCTTTCAAACCGTGCTTGCGGTTTTCCCGCACACGGCTTAACGATGATCTTATTGGTGTGGCTTGCGCCGGGTATTTCACGGCGCCC
>DATJFH010000198.1:0-2818 GCA_035495815.1 Bryobacteraceae bacterium | reverse complement strand
CATCAGATCGACGGTCTTCTGCACGGTCCACCACTGGTAGTCGCGCAGGCCGTCGGGCCACTTGCCGCCGGTGACTTCATTGTGGTCGGAGGTGCCGAGCCAATCGAGCTGGGCGGCGTCGATCGCGTAGCGGTAGGTGTCGAGCACCGATC
This sequence comes from Bryobacteraceae bacterium, assembly GCA_035495815.1. Taxonomy (GTDB): domain Bacteria; phylum Acidobacteriota; class Terriglobia; order Bryobacterales; family Bryobacteraceae; genus DATJFH01. The sequence continues at coordinate 2,666 of DATJFH010000198.1, read as the reverse complement.
CGTCGACGCCGTTGTGACCGCGGATATCCGTGTGCCGGTGCGCGTCGCCCATCAGCAGATGGTAGGTTTTCCCCCCCGCCGTCATGGTGTGGCGGGGACGTGCGGGCGGGTGGGCCGCCGGCGGCGGGAGAGCGGCGTCCTGCAGCCCGGCGTTGGGCGGACCCTCGCCCTTCGGAAGCGCGGAAAGATAGACATTGTAGTGCAGCGAGTGCGACTGGCTGGTGGGCACGTTGCTGATCGAACGGCCGTCGCTCGAGTACGCCGCGAACAGGGCGCCTGACGGATTCAGCGTCAGGGAGGCGTGCTGCGTATTGTGGCCCGAGCTCATGGAGAACTTCGAGGGCAGCGTCCAGGATCCGCCGCTCAGCCTGGTGGCGTAGAAGTGGTAAGTCTCGTTGGGGCGCGTGTCGGTCCAGTGGCGGAATACCATCCACAGAGCGCCGCCGCCGTCGAAGGCCAGGTGGGGGAGTTCGGCGTAGCGCTTCATCCGTCCGGTCATGATGGCGCCGAGGTCCGCCGCAGGGTTCTGCACGCGGCCATTGGCATAGACGCGAATTCCGAGCGAGCGGCCCCAGTGCAGCCCGCGGCTACCTGGCGCCGAGCTTACCGCCGAGAAATCCTTGCCCCAGTTCTGCCCGCCGTCGTCCCAGGCCACCCACACCCGGCCTTCCCCGTCCACTGCGACTGACGAATGAAACTGGGCGGTGGGCTCGGTGGTGACGGCGACCGTTTCTCCGAGCTTCCTGCCGTCGAACGAGCGAAGATACACGTCGTAATTGCCGGTGTGATACGAATCCCAGGAGATCCAGGCCACGCCGCGCTTATCCAGCGCGAGGGAGGGCTCCCAATCGTTGGCGTCGCTGGTGGAGATCCGGGTCTCCGGTCCCCAGCTTTTCCCGCCGAGGCGGCGCGCATAGATGTCAGCGTTGCCGTTGCGGAACGATTGCCAGACTACGGTAACGTTCCCCGACGAATCCGAGGCGGCGCGCACGTTGAAGTCGCTCATGGGGGCGCGGGTCAGGCGCTCCGGCTTGGTGACTTTGCCGTTGGGGGATATTTCTGCCGCGTAAAGATCGAACCCGCTTTGCGCCTGGCCGGACCACACCGCCAGCGCCCCGGAGCCGCGGGCGACGATGGCGGGGGCGTAGTGATCCCAGGCGCCGTCCTCAATGGTTACCGGAGCTTCCCACTTGCCCCCCGGATCTTTCCGGCGGACGACGATGCTGTCGGCGTCCTTGTCGTTCCAGACCACGTAGGCCGTGTAGAAGGAGCCGTCGGAGGCAGCGGCCACGGCCGGCCAGTCCGATTGTTTGCCTGGATCGCTGACCCGTTCGCCGGCGATGTCCGGACCGAGCTTCGCCTCCCCGAGGTTGACGACCTGCGGCCCTTCTGGGTTGTTACCGCCCTTCTTTTTCTTCTTCCCCTGCGCATGAAGCGCGAGCGTGGACATCAGGAGGAGACAGAGGAGTCTTTTCATGGCTTCTCGCTGATTGTATATCGTTTAGGCGAGGGGCGCAGTCGACTGCGCGGCCGTCCGGGAAATGGGGCTTTGACGGCAGCCCGGAATCCCGGCCGACTTCGGCGAGACCTGCGGAAGGTGCGCCAGGGGGTCCCTAGGAGCCACCAGTCCGAGAACTTTTTTGGGTGCGCGATGTCGGCGATGAAGCGGCTGACTTCCTGCTCGCGAGGCCTGGCGATGTGAATACTCGAGGACGACTCGGACAGCGCGACAAGCCATTTCGCCCACTCGGCAGGACCTGTCCTCGATGGCTCCGGGTTTACAAATTCCACGCTGCCTCCGCGCCGGAGATCGCCGGCGAATATCTCGATTCGGCAAGATTGCTTCTGGCGTTACTCGCGGAGGCCGGAGCCTGACAAAGCCGCATGCACCGGCTGTCCTGGCGGCCGCCGGCTAGAGTGAACGAGCCTTCCGAAAAACGTCCAGGAGCATCTTTTCCGTCAGTTTGCCGGTGGAGGTATTCTGCTGGCTGGGGTGATAAGAGCTGATCAGCGCCGGATGGCCCGGTCCGAACCGGTGCAGGGCGTTGTGCGCGAAAAGATAGGGAGAGCGGCTTGCGATTACGCCCTGGTCCCGCAGAATCGAGAGGTACACATCGAAGGCGATCTTTCCCAGCGCCACCACGACGCGCAGATTGGGAAGCAGGGTCAGTTCCCGCTCGAGGAAACGGCGGCAACAGCCGATCTCCTCGGGCGTCGGCTTGTTGCCGGGCGGGGCGCAGCGGACCGAGGCGGTGATGAAAGCGCCCGTCAGGGTCAAGCCGTCGCCGCGGGAAATACTCTCCGGCTGCGACGCGAAGCCGGTCGAGTGGAGGACGCGATAGAGGATTTCGCCCGAGCGGTCGCCGGTGAACGGGCGTCCGGTTCGGTTCGAGCCATGCGCGCCCGGAGCCAGGCCGAGGACCAGAACCGCGGCGGAGGGGTCGCCGAAGGATGGGACGGGCCGGCCCCAGTATTCCTGATCGAGGTACGCCCGCCGCTTGACCCGCGCGACATGGGCGCAGTGGTCGTTGAGGCGGGGACACAGCCGGCAGGCGACTACTTCCTGCTGCAGGTCATCCAAAGCCGTTCGCGGGCTGTTCTTCTTACCGGGCATTGCGGGTCGGGGCAGCCTTTAGCCAAGGCAGCCCCGACGGGTTTTATTGAAT
>DATJFH010000197.1:0-27993 GCA_035495815.1 Bryobacteraceae bacterium | reverse complement strand
GCCGCCAGCGTGAGGCTCCCGGGCGTCACCTCCCGGGCCTTCGCCTGCTCCAGTTGCTCCACCGCGCGCCGCGTCCAGACCGCCCAGTGCCCGAGCAGCCCACCGGCGATGCGAACCGTGGTCCCGCCGATCCGGAACGGTGTCAGCAGGTCCAGCAGGATATTGTCGTCATTGCCGGTATAGAGCGCGATTTCCCCGGCCCGCCCCGATTCGGCTACCGCCCGGATCACGTCCAGCGTCTGGTAGCGGTTGAACGGCGCCATCTTGATGGCCGCCACGTTTTCGATCTCCGCGAAGGCCCGCCAGAACTCGTACGGCAGCACCCGCCCTCCCACCGCCGGCTGCAGATAAAAACCGAACAGGGGGATCGCCCGGGCCACCGCTCGCGCGTGGTCGAGCAGCTCGGGCGTCGTGGCCGACGCCATCGCGCCGAGGCTGAGCAGCCCCGTGTGATAGCCGAGGTCCGCCGCCTGCTCCGCTTCCTTCACGGCTTGGCCCGTTTTGCCCACGATGCCCGCGACCAGAATGTGGGAAGGCGAAGGGTCCGTCTTGCCCAGCTCCAGGACGGCTCTGAGCAGCCCGTGGTCGCGGATTTCGAATTGCGTCGTGTGCACGCCCACCGCGACGCCCCCGGCGCCGGCCGCCAGGTAATAGCGCGTCAGCGCGCGCTGGCGGCGCTCGTCCAGCTTGCGATCCGCGGTCAGCGCCAGCGGATGCGCGGGAATCACCACCCCTGCCCGCAGCTTCTCCCGCCAGGTCATCAGAACTTGCCGTCCCGCGTCTCGAAATGCGTCGGCTTGTTCAGTGTCGCGCCGCCCAGCCCGATCCAGTCCGACACCATCTCCACCATCTGCTCGATCGTGACCGAAGGATATCCGAACAGCCGGTGGCAGCGGGCCGCGTTGTTCAGCAGCGCCGTGTCCGATTCCACGCCTTCGAGAATCGGATCGGCGCCGAACCGTTCGCCGAACCGGTGCGCCAGCCAGCGGATCGAAACCGTCTCCGGTCCGGTCACGTTCAGAACCGCCGGAGGCGACTGGCACAGGTTGAACGACTGCAGGCAGATCGAATTCGCGTCGCCCTGCCAGATCACGTTGGCGTGGCCCATCGAGAGGTTCACCGGGCTCCGCTCGAACACCTTCCGGCCCACGTCGAGCAGCACGCCATAGCGCAGCTCGATCGCGTAATTGAGCCGCAGGATCGTAACCGGCGTGCCGTTGCGCGAGGAAAAGTATTCCAGCATGCGCTCCCGGCCGAGCGCCGACACCGCGTATTCGCCGACCGGCGCGGGCGGCGTGGATTCCGTCGCCCCCCCTTCCCTCACGGGTACCAGCGGGTATACATTGCCCGAGGAGAAGGCGACGATCTTGGAGCGCCGGAAGCGATCCGCCGCCATGCCGGGCTGCAGCACGTTCATGGCCCACGTCAGGTGCTCGCTGCCGGTCGATCCGAATTTCCGGCCCGTCATGAAGATGACGTTCTCCACGTCCGGCAGCCCGGCCAGCGCCTCGGAATCCAGCAGATCGGCCTGGACGGTTTCCACCCCGTTCGCCTCGAGGAACTCCCGCGTGCCCGGAGTCGTGAACCGTGCCACCCCGATGATGCGCTTCTTCACGCCCGCCAGTTCGCACGCGCGCCGGGCGCGCAGCGCCAGACTCGGCCCCATCTTCCCGGCTACGCCCAGCAGAAGCAGATCGCCCTCGAGAGCTGCCATGGCCCGCCCGTCCGACCCGCTCGGCTCGGAGAGACGGTCTTCGAGCTGCTGTTCGGTGGATATCATCGCTTGTAGCCGATCTTCCGCAGGAACTGGACGCGGGTGGCGGCGTCCTGTTCCGTCTCCACGCCCTTGGGCGGTTCTCCGTCCACCACCCCCAGGATGCCCCGCCCCTGTTCGGTCTCGGCCACGATGGCCTCCACGGGATTCGCCGTCGCGCAAAAAATAGAGCAGACTTCAGGCGCGTCCTTGATGCGGCCGAGGACGTTGATCGGGTAGCCCTCCCGCATGGCCACGACGAACACGTGTCCCGCCGCCAGCGCCGACGCGTTGCGGACAGCCAGCGCTTGAAGCTCCCCGTCGTTGCCGTCCGCGCGCGTGAGACACGGTCCGGACGCTTCGTTGAAAGCGATTCCGAACTTCATCTGGGGCACGGTATTCACGATGGCTTCGTAAATGTCCTCGACGGACTTGATGAAGTGGCTCTGCCCGACGATGATGTTGCCACCCTCGGGGACTTCCAGGCGAACGGATTTGAGTTCCATGCGAACTAACAGAATACACGCCGGCATGCGCGGCGCGCACCCCGCGGAACCCGGCCCCCTTGCTTATGGCTTGTCCAGCACGGGCAGGGCGTCGGCGGGCGTGTCCTCCACCGGGTACCCTTGCGTGTCGCGCCAGTATGACCGCACGACATCCGGGAACGTGAGCAGCAGCTCGTTGATGCGGGCCCGGATCTTCGCCACCACGTCGGGATTGTCGATCGCCGTATCGTAGCTCTCCTCCGGGTCGTTCTCCATGTCGTACAGCTCGGGGTGGATCAGCGGCAGATTGATCCGCCCTTCCGGCGGACCGGGCTCGAAAGCGTCGCTGTTGTAGCGGGCCACGTGCAGCTTCCATTTCCCCCACCGGGCGCACTGCAGCTGCCAGTCGTCAAAGTAGAGCAGCACGTCCCGGTCGATGGATTCCGCCTGCCCGGTGAGCAGCGGCCAGATGTCGATTCCGTCCAAAGGCTGCGCCGGCAACGGCGCGCCCGCCAGCTTCGCCAGCGTGGGCAGGATGTCCATCGTCGAGGCCACTCCGTTCGAGACCAGCCCCGCCGGAATCCGTCCCGGAAAACGCGCCACCAGCGGCTCGCGCACGCCCCCTTCGTAGGTCGAGCCTTTGCGTCCCCGCAAATATCCCGGGCTGCCCTGGTACCACGGACCGTTATCGCTCGAGAACATCACCAGCGTGTTGTCGTCGAGACCGAGTTCCCGGATCGTCCGCAAAATCTCGCCGACGCTCCAGTCGAGCTCCATCACCGCGTCGCCGTAGCGGCCCAAACCCGATTTGCCGCGAAACCGCTCCGAAGCCGCCAGCGGTATGTGCGGATACGTATGCGCCAGGTAGAGAAAGAACGGGCCGTCCTTCGAGCGGGTGATGAAATTCTGCGCTTCCTCCGTGTACCGCTGGGTCAGCGCCGCCAGCGTCGCCTGCTTTTCCACCGTGTCCCCGTTGCGCATCAGCGGCAGCGGATGCATGTCGTTGCTGTAGGGTAGCCCGAAGAACTCGTCGAATCCACGGTTGGTCGGAAGAAACTGCGGCTGCGAGCCCAGATGCCACTTGCCGACGCACATGGTCCGGTAACCCGCGGACTTGAGCATCTGGCCGACCGTCGTCTCGTTGTCCGGCAGGCCGATCGTATCATTCGGAAACAGAACCCGCTGCACGCCGACACGCGTCGGATACCGGCCCGTCATCAGCGCCGCGCGCGAAGGAGAGCAGAGTGGATTGGCGGAGTAGAACTGCCGGAACTTGACGCCCTCCGCCGCCATCCGGTCGATGTTCGGCGTGGGCAGCTTCGATCCGTAGCACCCCAGATCCCCCCAGCCCAGGTCGTCCGCGAAGATAAAAACAATGTTAGGTGGAGCAGGCGCGGCCCGCAGAACACCCGCAAACCCAGCTCCCGCCACTGCCTTGAGAAAGGCGCGGCGTGTAAACCCTTGAGATGACATAGCGCTTCATCAGTTCTACATCAGCATTGCCACGGGATTCAACATCACCTGCTGAGATTTTACAATGAAACCGGACCGGTTTGGATCTTTAGTACTGCCGCGCTAGGGAGTGTAGATATCTTTCATGCGGAACGTACGGTACTGCTGAACCCCCGCCTGAATTCCGTACACGACCTTGCCCGTTGGATCCACTTCGAGTGACTGCGCCGTTCCCCCCGGTCCCCATCCGGAATCGAAGTGATAATTTCCGTTGGGCAGCTTCTGTGCGGCTCCCAGCGCCAGTGAGTAGGTTCCCAGGTCCACGCTCAGGACCAGCTTCGCCGTGCGCGTTTCCTCGTCGATGTGATAAACCTGCCCCCGGCTGTGGATGCTCTGGTCTTCCTCGTAACGAACGTTGCCGTTGTCGAACAGGATCAGTTCGGACGTATTGCTGAAAGCGATCTGCGGGTCGTGCTGGTGCGAGAACCACGGATTCGGATCGTCCGAATCGATCTGGAAATCGCCATCCTTGCCGAGCCGCCACAGCACCGCTCCTGTTCCCAGCCCGCGGCCGTAGTCGATTTTGATCACCCAGTCCTGGCTCCGGGAAGAGTAAAGGATGTGTCCATCCGGTGTCTCCTGCAGCGAGTTTCCGTGCAGCCAGTCATTCGCCCGGGGAGCGTTAAAAAAGTACGAACAGCCCTGGCCGACCGGCCCGCAGGTGTCCTTGAGAGTGGCTTCCCGGTGAATATCCAGATGCTCGAGCGCATCCCAGGCCCACACTACCCGCATCTGGCTGTCCAGGACCACGATCATATCGGAGAGAATATTGAACTCCCCGTCGCCCTGCACTCCCGACATGATCTGCTCCGTAGTCGCCAGCGCCATGATCCGGCCGTCCGGCGTGCCTCGCACCTCGTGGTGGAAAGACAGGATCTTGCGCATCCCCAGCGCTGCCAGTTGATCGTTCACCCGCCCCGCGTTGGTTTCCATCACCGTGGCGCCGGTCAGGTCGAATTTGCGCAGAATCTGCTTCGAGGGGTCCGAATTCGGAACCTCCAGCAGGCCGTAGAAGTATCCGCCTGCCTCCGCGCGCGTAAACGTCGAAATCCTTCCCGGATAAAACCACACCAGATTCCCGTTCAGGTCGGTCGCCACCGGAAGCTGGAATGGAGAGCTTTGGATCAGTACTTCGTTTGCCGCCTCCGGCGCCGGCGGTACCAGGACTCTGTAACCCGCGGCCGTAATGTCGGCTGCCCCGCTCGTCAAAGTCAGTTCCGGACCGACCTCCGCCCGGGACTCCGTTTCCACGATGTGCCGGACCGCATATGTCGTGAGTTGCCTCAGCCCGCCCACGTAAAAGTTCATGCTGACGTCCCGCACGCACGGCTTGAACGGTGTCGATTGGGGCAGGCTGCCCGCGGCCTGATACTCCACCCGCATGCGGCTGCCCTCGGGACAGGGCGGCGCGCTGTAGAGAAAAACCAGCGGGTGGGTGGTCGAATTGAGGACCGGAACCCCCTCGTCAGCCTGCGAAAAGAACTCGTAAGGCTGAAGATCCCGGACAGTCTCCATGGTCGCCCGGTTCTGGACCGATACTTCGATCTCGTACAGCCCTTCACGGTCACTCGCGGTCCATTCCATCACGGGATCCGGACCGTAGTCCCGCAGCATGGCGAATTCACCTCCCGCGAGGCGCGTCCGAAATCGGTACCAGAGCGGATCGTTCGCGCCGGTAACCTCGGCGGTCCAGCTAACTACGTAGCCCACGGGAACCGGCGCCGGAACGGACGCGCTGAGTGCCACGGAAATCGCCCCATGAAGGTCGGCAGCGCCGGCCAGGAGCAGCAGAAAGACAATAGGCATAACCACCCGGATCGGCTGCCGTCCCGACTCGCTCGGGGATTGGCAGACGCTTGTGTTCTATTGTATCCGATTCGGCCGCTTACTCCCTTGATTTGCCGGGCTTGACCCGTGGCTGCAGAGAGGCTGCCTCTTGCGCCGTGAGCTCCCGGTACTTCCCGATCCCCAGCCCGCCGATCTCCACTCCGCCAATCCTTGTCCGCACCAGTTTCAAAACCTTGCTGTCCACAGCTTCGAGCATACGGCGCACCTGCCGGTTGCGCCCCTCGGAAATGGTGATCTCGACGAACGTATGCTTTCCCGCGTCGCGGATGCGTTTGACTTCCGCCGGGCGCGTCGGCCCGTCGCTCAATTCCACGCCCTGCCGCAAGCGCTCCAGTTGCTCCTCCGTAAGCAGCGTGGCGCTCTTCACCAGATACGTCTTCGGGACTTTGAACTCCGGGTTCGTCAGCTGCTCGGCGAACCCGGTGTCATTGGTCAGGATCAGCAGCCCGCTGGTTTCCAGGTCCAGGCGGCCTACCGGAAAAACCCAGGCCTTCAGGTCCGCGATCAGGTCGTAAACCGTGGGCCGGCCCTCCGGATCTTTATAAGTCGTGAGATATCCCTTGGGTTTGTAGAGCAGCAGATAGATTTGCTCGGCGCGTCCGACCGGTTTGCCGTCGAGCGTGATGGTGTCGCGAGCCGGATCCACCCAGTGATCCGGCGTCTGAATCAGGCGGCCGTTCACCTTTACCCGCCCCCCGCCGATCCAGCTCCGGGCTTCCGTGCGGGAGCCGAGTCCCGCTTTCGACAGCACCCGGTCGAGCGTCTTCTTCGGGGCGCTTCGCTCCGGCCCTCTCCACTTTTTTCGCGAGGCTCCCAACCGGCCGGCGCTCCTTGTTGCTACTTTAGCTGAAGATGGATCGCAACGAATGATGACCCGGCGGATCTTTCTCGCGCTGGCCGTGCTGCTGCCCGCCGCCGCGCAACACCAGCAGTTCGAGCGCCTCTGCGCCTCCTGCCACGGCCCGGGCGGCTCCGGTACGGACCGCGGCCCAGCCCTCTCCGGCAAGCAGTCCCTCGCCACCCGCCCGGAAAAAGAGATCGAGGCCGTGATCCGTAACGGGACCGCGCGCGGCATGCCTCCCTTCCGCCTCCCGGAAGCCGAACTCCAGTCGCTGACCCGCTACGTCCGGTCCCTCAACACCGTGGACGAGCCGGCTGCCGCCGGAGACGCCGCCGCCGGCGAGCGCTTCTTTTTCGGCAAAGGAAATTGCTCTTCCTGCCACATGGTCCGCGGACGCGGAGCCGCCAATGGCCCGGACCTTTCGGGTATCGCGCGCCAACTCAAGCCCGCTGACCTCGCGCTCTCCCTCGATAAGCCGGGAGCCAGCATTGCGCCCGGCTGGGGAATGGTCGCCGTGCAACTCCCCGGCGGCGGCGCGCTCCGCGGCTTCGCCCGTTCCCAGGGACCGCACGACCTCCAGCTTCAGACCCCGGACGGCCGCCTCCTGACCTTTCTCGATACCGAGTACAAAGCGGTTTCCGCCGAAAAGGAATCCGCCATGCCCAAGCTCGACGCCACCGCCGCCGAGCGCCGCGACCTCCTCGCCTATCTCCGAAAGCTCGATGGCGCGCCCCCGGGACCCGGACCGGCCGGCCTGCCCCCCATTACCGCCGAAGCCATCCGACAGGTCATCCATCCCGCCCCCGGCCAGTGGCCCACCTACTACGGCAGCATGAGCGCCAATCGCCACTCCCCGCTCAACCAGATCCACACGCGGAACGTCGGCCGCCTCCGCCTCCAGTGGAATTTCGCGCTTCCCTATTTCCTCCTGCAGACCACCCCGCTCGTGATCGACGGAGTCCTGTACGCCACCGGTCCCAACCAGGTGATCGCCCTCGACGCCCGCACCGGCCGGCAGATCTGGTCCTACTCCCGCCCCCGCACGCCCGCCGGAACCATCGCCGGCGACGCCGCCCGCGGAGCCAATCGCGGTGTGGCTGCCCTCGGCGACCGCATCTTCTTCGTCACCGACGACGCGCGCCTGATCTCCCTCCACCGCCTCACCGGCGCCCTGCTGTGGGAAGTGATCATGCCGCACGAGCCCCAGCATTACGGCGGCACCGTCGCTCCTCTGGTCGTCGAGGACCTCGTCATCGCCGGCGTGGCCGGCGCCGATAACGGCATCCGCGGTTTCGTCGCCGCCTACAAAGCCGCCACCGGCGAACAGGCCTGGCGATTCTGGACCATCCCTCGCGCCGGCGACCCCGGCTTCGACACCTGGAAAGGATCCGCGGTCGAATTCGGCGGCGGGTCCACCTGGCTCACCGGTTCCTACGATCCGGATACCAAGGTCCTCTACTGGCCCACCGGTAATCCGTGGCCCGATACCGACGGAGACGACCGCCTGGGCGACAATCTCTACACCAACTGCATCCTCGCCCTGGACGTCGCCACCGGCAAGCTGCGCTGGTATTTCCAGTTCACCCCTCACGACGTCCATGATTGGGACGCCACCGAGCCGCCCGTGCTCGTCGACGCGCGCTTCCGCGGGCGTCAGCGGAAACTCCTGCTCCACGCCGACCGCAACGGCTTCTACTACGTGCTCGACCGGATAACCGGCGAGTTCCTCCACGCCTCGCCGTTCGTCAAGCGGATTACCTGGGCCAGCGGAATCGGCCCCGACGGCCGTCCGCAATTGCTGCCCGGAAATGATCCCACCCCCGAGGGAACCAGGACCTGCCCCGACGTGCGCGGAGCCACCAACTGGTACTCGCCCGCGTACAATCCGCTCACCCGGCTGTTCTATGTCATGACCGTCGAAAACTGCTCCATCTACCGGCAGGCGCGAAACGGAGGCTTCGTGCGCTTCACCGATCCCCTCGACCAGGGCCAAAAACACTTGCGCGCCCTCGACATCGAGACCGGGAAAATCGTCTGGGAGATTCCGCAGATCGGACCCACCGAAGCGAACTATTCCGGTGTCCTTTCCACCGCCGGCGGCCTCGTCTTTTATGGCGAGACGGGCGGTGGATTCGCCGCCGTCGACGCCGCCACCGGCCGCACCCTCTGGCATTTCGAGAGTAATGCCACCTGGAAAGCTTCACCCATGACCTACACGGTCAAGGGCAAGCAATACGTGGCTGTCGCCGCCGGCTCCAACCTCCTCTCGTTTGCACTCGAACAGTAGACCGCCGGGAATCTGTGCGTTACCCCGGCGCCCGTATTCAGGCGCCAAAATTGCCCTTGCAAAAAGTGGAGGTTCAGCAGCATGCTTCACTACGCTTGGGTTTTTCTGGTAATAGCCATTATCGCCGCGATCTTCGGATTCGGCGGGATTGCAGTCGCTTCAGCTGGAATCGCCAAGGTGCTCTTCTACATCTTTTTGGCGATCTTTGTTATCAGCCTGCTTTTAGGACGTACCAGAGTATAGCCAGCGCCCGTTTCGAAGAAACGGGCTTTCGGGGATCTCTGGCCGGCGGACGCCCGAAAGAATTACACAGTCGGCCGAGGGGAACGATATGGACGAGAGATTAACGGGAGAAATGGGGACGGCACTGGATAAGGCGCGGGAACAGCTTTCCGGCGCCGCCAGGGTTGCCATGGAAAAGGCGGAGGAGTTGAGCCGTCAGGCGGCCTCCAAAGCGGATGCCGCCCGCGGGCCGGCAGCCGAAAAGTTGGAGAACGCCGCTGCCGCCCTTCACCAGACGGCGGACAATCTGCCGGGAGGACCGCGCGTCCAGGGTGCGGCCCATGCCGCGGCCGGCAGACTCGCGGATGCGGCAGGCTACGTCAGAACCCACAACGTGCGGGACGCCGCTGCCGATGTGGACCGGACCGTGCGGCGCTATCCCGGCCAGGCCTTGCTGGCCGCTTTGTGTGTCGGGTTCGTAGCGGGCCGTTTGCTGCGGCCCAGTCAAAGTTGACGGGGGTGCTCTATGGCAACCATGGCGGCGGAGCGTTCCTTGACGGACGTTCTCCACGACATCCTGACTAACATCCGGGATATCATCCGCTACGAGTTCCGCCTGGCCAAGGCCGAAATCGGGGATCAAGCCGCTCAGGCCCGGGGAGCTCTCATTATGTTCGGTTCCGGGGCGCTGGCCGGAGTGTATGCCGGCGCCCTCCTCCTGACGGCCTGCGTCCTGGCGCTTTCGACCTGGGTTGCGCCCTGGCTCGCGGCGCTGATGGTGGGCGTGGCCGCCGGAATCGTGGCCGGGGCGCTTATTGCCGCCGGCCGGCGCCGTATGGAGAAAGTCAATCCGCGGCCGCAAAGGACTATCGAAAGCGTGAGGGAGAACGTGGCATGGGTAAAAGGGCAGAGCAGATAGAAAAGGAGATCGAGCAGGAGCGGACCGAGCTTGACCGCAACCTCAAAGAGCTCGAGCACCGTGTCCGGGATGCCACCAACTGGCGACTCCAGTTCCAAAAGCACCCCGGTCCCCTGCTCGGAGGCGCGTTTGCCGTTGGCGTCGGTCTGGCGATGCTTTCCAGCCGTAACGGAAGGTCGCCGCGGCGCCAGCTTGCCGCCCCCTCGGCAGCGCCCCCTCCCCGGTCGGAGTCCGGCGAGACGTGGCAAATCGTCAGGACTGCGATCATCGCCCTGGCTGCCCAGCGGCTGTCCGCTCTCGTCGACCAATATGTGCCCGGATTCCAGCAGCACTACCGCGAGGCCGCGTCAAAAGTGCGCGGGCCGGCGCACGCCGTCTAGCCTGCCGCTTGGTATAATCCCCATCGGATGACGATAGGGCGATTCGCGCGTCTGGTTCTGTTTGCATTCGCTGCACAGTCTGTTTTTCCGGCTCCGGTCGATCGCTGGCCGCAGTTCCGCGGACCCGATTCCCTGGGAGTCGCCGAAGACGCCGCTCTCCCGGAAACGTGGAGCGCCACCGAGAATGTAGCCTGGAAGACGGTCGTCCCCGGTACGGGTTGGTCATCTCCGGTCGTCTGGGGCGACAGGATTTTTCTCACCTCCGTGGTCAGCGCCGAAAAACAGGAGACTCCCAAGAAAGGACTCTATTTCGGTGGAAACCGGCTCGAGCCGCCGAAGGACGAGCACCGCTGGATGGTCTACTGCCTGGATTGGAAGACCGGCAGAATCCTCTGGGAGCGGGAAGTCCATCGGGGCTCGCCCAAAAGTCCCCGGCATCTGAAGAACAGCTATGCGTCCGAGACCCCCGTCACCGACGGCGAGCGGCTCTACGCCTACTTCGGAAACGTCGGCATCTTCTGCTTCGACATGAACGGCAAGCCGCTGTGGTCGCAAAAGTACGGCCCGTTCAACATGCGCTTCGGCTGGGGGACGGCCGCTTCGCCGGTGCTGCACGAAGGCCGCGTCTACATCGTGGACGATAACGACGAGCAGTCCTTCCTGGTGGCCCTCGATAAAAAGACCGGGAAGCAGATCTGGCGCGTGGAGCGGAACGAAAAGAGCAACTGGGCCACCCCGTATATCTGGAACAGCGGCCGCCGCACCGAGCTCGTCACCCCCGGAACCAACCGCGTTCGCTCCTACGATCTGGACGGCAACGTCCTTTGGGAATTCGGCGGCATGTCGTCCATCACCATTCCCATGCCGTTTTCCAGATTCGGGCTGCTCTACGTCGCCTCCGGCTACGTAGGCGACCAGGTGCGTCCCGTCTTCGCCGTCAAGCCCGGCGCCAAAGGCGATATCAGCCTCAAGCCCGGTGAGACGTCCAACGAGTTTATTGCCTGGTACCAGCCGGTGGCTGGTCCCTACAACCCTTCGCCGCTGGTCTATGGCGATTACTATTACACGCTGCTCGACCGCGGCTTCCTCACCAGCCACGACGCGCGCACCGGTCGCGAGATCTACGGCAAGCAGCGCCTCGATCCCTCCGCCGGCGCGTTTACATCCTCGCCCTGGGCCTACAACGGTAAGATCTTCGCGTTGAGCGAGGACGGCGATACCTTCGTCATCCAGGCGGGCAAGGATTACAAGCTGCTCGGCAGGAATTCGCTCGACGAGCTGTGCATGGCGACTCCGGCGATCGCGCGCGACAGCCTGCTCATTCGAACCGCCACCCGGCTCTACCGCATCCGGAAGACCCCATGAGGAAGCCTCTTTTCGCGATGTTGCTCCTGGCTGCGGCCGCCTGCGCGACCGAGATCCCCAAGGGCGCCCACGTGCTCCTGCGCATGGTGAATTCCATCAACACCCGCACGGCGCAGGCCGGCGATTACGTGTACCTTCGGACCGCCAGCCCCATCAGCGTGGACGGCCGGATCGTCGCTCCGGCGGACAGCTACGTGCAAGGCGTGGTGGCGCAATCGAAGCAGAGCGGACGCATTACCGGCCGCGCCCAACTGGCCATCCGGCTGGAGACCATCACCCTGGCCAGCGGCCAGGTCTTCAGGTTCTCTCCCCACTTGAATTCGGTCGACTCGAACGACACCGGCCAGAAAGTGGATTCCGGCGAGAACGCCATCAGGCAGGGTTCGTCCCACGGAGAGGACGCCAGGCAGATCGCCATCCTGGCGGGAAGCGGAGCGTCGATCGGCGGCATCGCCGACCGCAGCTGGAAAGGCGCGGGTATCGGCGCCGGTATCGGCAGCGGCGTGGGCCTGGCCACCGTGCTGCTCAGCCGCGGCAGGGAAGTGGACCTGAAGCAGGGTACGACGCTCGATGTGGTCTTCGACCGTCCAGTCCCGCTGGAGTAAGGGCGGACACTGTCCGCATCCGCCCTCTTTTGGAATCGCGATGAGTCTCCGCGCTTGCGCTACGTCTTCGCCTTGAGCTTCTCGCGCTGCTCTTTCAGCACCGCTCTCCGGCTCAGTTTGATTTTGTTGCCTTCGAGCGCCAGGACCTTGACCAGAATCTGATCGCCCTCCTTCAGCTCGTCGCGCACCTCTTTGATCCGCGTCTCGGCGATCTCGCTGATGTGCAGCAGCCCGTCGGTGCCCGGGAAAATCTCGACAAACGCGCCGAAATCCACCAGCCGGACTACCTTCCCCAAGTACGTCTTCCCCACCTCCGCCGTAGCCGTGATGTCGGAAATGATCTGGATGGCCTTCTTGGCCGACGCTTCGTCCGCCGACGCCACGTGTACCGTGCCGTCGTCTTCCACGTCGATCTTGACGCCCGTCTGCTCGATGATCCCGCGGATCACCTTGCCGCCCGGTCCGATGACTTCGCGTATCTTGTCCTGCGGAATCGTCAGCGTGTAAATGCGGGGCGCATACTGCGACATGTTGGCCCGCGGCGCCGGCAGCGCCTCCTCCATCTTGTCCAGGATGTACAGCCGCCCGCGGCGCGCCTGCTCCATGGCTTCCTTCATGATTCCAGTCGTGATGTTCGGAACCTTGATGTCCATCTGCATGCCGGTAATCCCGGCGCGCGTCCCGGCTACCTTGAAATCCATGTCGCCGTAATGGTCTTCCGCCCCGGCGATGTCCGTCAGAATGGCGTACTTGTCGCCCTCCTTGACCAGCCCCATCGCCACCCCGCTCACCGGAGCCGAAATCGGTACGCCGGCATCCATCAGCGCCAGCGTCGCCCCGCAGATGGTCGCCATCGAGCTCGATCCGTTCGATTCCAGGATGTCGCTCACCACCCGCAGCGTGTATGGAAACTTCGCCTCCTCCGGAATCACCCGGATCACCGACCGCTCCGCCAGCGCGCCGTGCCCGATCTCGCGCCGCCCCGCGCCGCGCATGAAGCCGACTTCGCCCACGCTGAACGGCGGGAAATTGTAATGCAGCATGAACCTCTTCGACGGAGACTCGCCCGGCTCGAGCAGCTCGATCCGCTGCTCGTCATCCTTCGTGCCCAGGGTAACCGTCACCAGCGCCTGCGTCTCGCCGCGTGTGAACAGCGCCGAGCCGTGCGTGCGCGGCAGCAGTCCCGTGTCGATCGAAATCGCCCGGATCTCGTCGAACGCCCTGCCGTCCGGACGCCGCTTCTCGTTCAGCATCTCTTCCCGGAAGATCTGCTCCTTCAGGATGTTGAAAATCTTGGATGCCTCCGGCCGCTGCTCCTCGGGCAGGCTCTCCAGCGCCTTCTTCTTGACCTGCGCGACCTTCGCGTAGCTCTCGAGCTTGGGATACTTCTGCGTATTCAGAGCGTCCTTGAGATCCGCCTTGCACTGCTCGGTGATCTTCGCGGTCAGCTCCTGGTCTATCGGCGCAGGAGTGTAGATGCGCTTGGTCTTCCCGCATGCCGCCACCATCTGCTTGATCGCCCCGGCGATCTTCCGGCAGCATTCGTGCCCGAACTCGATGGCCGCCAGCACCTGCTCTTCGGAAACCTGCGAGGCGCCCGCCTCCACCATCACGATGCCGCCCTCGGTGCCCGCCACCACGATGTTCAGAGTCGATTCACGCGACTCCGAATACGTCGGATTGGCGATCAGTACGCCGTTCACCAGCCCCACCCGCACCGCGCCCAGCACGTGCTCGAACGGAATGTCGGAGATGGCCAGCGCCGCCCCCGCTCCCACGATGGCCAGTTTGTCCGGATCCTGCTCGGGGTCCGCCGAAACCACCATGGCGATGATCTGGGTTTCGCAGGCGAAACCCTCCGGGAACAGCGGCCGGACCGGACGGTCGATCAGGCGGGATGTCAGCGTCTCCTTCTCCGACATCCGTCCCTCGCGTTTGATAAAGCCGCCCGGGATCTTCCCGGCGGAGTAGGTGTATTCTCTGTAATCCACCGTGAGCGGAAAGAATGCCGCTCCCGGTTTCGGTTCTTCGTTGGCGCACGCGGTGACCAGCACCACTGCATCGCCGGAGCGAACGACAACAGCGCCGTTCGCCTGTTTGGCCATCTTGCCCGTTTCAAGGCTTATTTTCCGGCCGTTAAGATCTACTTCAAAGGTGTGAACCATTCAGGTTCCTCCAGCATCCCCCGGAATTTCAATCCCGGGAGATGGATAATGGTGAGATTGGGATCTGACTCGAGGCGTACCGGCCCAAACGGGACCGGTCTCACTTGTGCGGAAGAGCGCTGGATTCGCCTGGAACCCGTCGCCTTCCGACAGCGCGGAATAAACCCTAGCGACGGATACCCAGCTTTTGCAGAACGTTCTTGTACCGTTCCGGACTGATATTCTTCAGATAGGTCAAAAGCCGGCGCCGTTTGGCGACCATAATCAGCAGCCCTCTGCGGGACGCATGGTCTTTTTGATGGGTTTTGAAGTGCTCCGTGAGCTGTGCGATCCGCTCACTGAGGATAGCAATCTGCACTTCCGGCGAACCAGTGTCGGACTTGTGAGCCCGATTGCTGGAAATAATCTGCTGCTTACGTTCCGTCGCCAGTGCCATCTCTAGAGTTACTGCTCCTTGTCTTCTCTTTCTCTCGTTTTCGTACAGGTACAGAATACCACAAAAAATGCGGCGCACGCACTTTTGGCCCCCTAGGGGTGTGCCGCTCCGGCGCCGGACTTCTGGATGGAAGATTCCGGCGCCGCTCCGGTTACGGAATCATCGTGAAGGGAATCCGGGCAGACCCACCTGTTTCCGTGTCGCCTTCCACGTCGCACCCGGAGGCTCGGTGGTTCCGCTCATGCTGTCGCCCTCGACCGTCCCGACGAGAGTGAATGCATTGCCGTGCAACTCCATCTTCATGGACACCTTTCCGCCTTGAATGCCGCCGGTCATCGTCGCCGGGTCGTGTTTCTCCAACTCGCAAGCGCCGCTGAGCTTCTCGCCCTCCTGTTGCACGGTCAGGACGCCCACCCGGCTTCCGTGCGGCGTTTCCAATGCGATCTGCCACTTGCCGGTCATCTTGGGCGCGTCGGCCGCAAGACCGGCCGTCGCCAATAAAGCCGGCATCAGGATTGAAATCAGTTTTCTCAGCCGGCATTGGAGGCGGGTGTGCCGGCGCCGGATCCCCCACCTCGCGTGGCCGGGCAGGTCACGGTCCTGTTTTCGGCCTACGGATCGGATCCCTCTCTTGCGCAGGCGGCGCCGGCTCTCTCTGCATCCGCCGCTCCCAATGACGTTGGGATGTATGCGGTGAGGATCCGGGTTCCGGAGCCAGCCTCGCCGGGGATATACTTTCTCAATTTGCGTTCGACGACGGCGAGTGGGGAGTGGTGGGGCTCATCTCTTTTTCAGTTGGAGATCAGGTGACTGCGGAACAGACCGGCGCCGCTCTGTTGATCCGTTTGTCTCACGCTGCTTCTACCAGGTTCGAGACGCCGCTTCGAACTCAGAAGATCAGGCGGGCGCCGATCTGAATCAGGCGCGGGTCGCCGGCTGCGGTGATTGTGCCGCCGCCGGGAGCATTCACGTTGACGTTCGGCAGGTTGAAGCGCGGATGGTTCAGCATGTTGAAAGCTTCGCACCGCAGTTGCAAAGTGAACCGCTCGCGCAGCGGAATCCTGCGGATCAGCGAGACATTGAGCGTAATCATGCCCGGGCCATCCAGGATGTTCCGGCCGGAAGTCCCCGGCTGGAAACTGCCTTCCGGTACCTGCGGGAAAGCCGGCAAGTCGAACCACATGTCCGGCGTAGGGTTGGCCAGCGTCCCTTTGGCGATGCGATTGGGCCGTCTCGCCTCGCCCAGGTCTAACTGCGCGCTCGAAGTCTGCGGTGTAAAGGGTGTACCCGATTCAAACCGCCCGCTGCCGGCGATCTGCCAGTGATTCACCACGCTGCTCATCCGGAGCGGCAGCCCACGGCTGATGCGCGGCAAATCGAAGGTGAAGATGCTGGTGAAGCTATGCCCCCGGTCCCAATCCGACCGCCCCCGGTCGAGCGTGAGATTGCGCGGGTCCTGGGCGCCGGTGTAACTGCCGTCCGCGGTGTCACTGATCTGGGAGGCATAATCGATCGACTTGCTGTATACGTAATTCAGCCGGAAGGACATCGCCCGGGTCACGCGCTTGCGCCAGGTGATCATGGCCGCGTTGTAAGTGGAGTTCGACTGGAACGAGAAGAAGTTGATGTCGTTGAATCCCGCGATGGGCCGGATGCCGGCGGGATTCAGCGGATCCCGCAGCGGCATGTTGATGTTGTACTGTCTCCCGAGGTGCGTTCCCTTCGATCCCACGTAGGAGATCTCCACCGCCGACTCCCAGCCGATCTCGCGCTCCACCGTCAGGTTCCAGCTTTGCAGATAGCTCGGCGACGGATTTGACTGGATCCCGTTCGGAGTCAGAACGCCATTCAGATTGCCTTTGGTCCCCAGCGGGTTCTGTAGTGTGAGTAACGCCGGATTACCCGTATTTTTGTTGTGTGTTTCCGCAATCGTGAATGGATAGACGTTGGCCAGGTTATTGCGGATGGGGTTCCACAGGTTGCCTCCCCAGTAGATACCGTATCCTCCCCGGACGACGGTTCTGTCGCCGGCAAACGGCCGCCAGGCAAATCCCACCCGCGGCGCGAAACTCTTGCGATAGGGAAATACCAGCGACTCCGGATACCCGGCGTCTTTGGCCAAAGCCACTTTGCCCGCCAGCCCGGCGTCGTTGACCAGTTGCTGCAGGTTGGGAACCGTCTTGTCGCTCGCGATCAGCAACTGCCCCAGCTCCGGGACAAAGTTCGAAAGGCGGCCATACTTCTCGTATGCCGGCTGCGGCAGCTCGTACCGCAGGCCCAGATTCAGCGTCAGCGTGGGCTTCACCTTGAAATCGTCCTGTACGAAGAAGCCCCAGTTGGGGATGAACAGGTAGTTGGGATTGGTCCCCACCGTTCGCGTCATCTGGTTCAGAACGCCCAGCTCAAGGTCGGCCACAGGCGCGGTCGTCCAAAATCCGTTGAAGGCGTATGTGCCGCGGTTGTTGTTGAAATACGGCTGGAAGTACTGCGTGCGTAGGTAATCGAATCCGAATTTCATCAAATGACGGGATCTGACCCACGTCACCGTATCTCCCACCTGGTAATTGTTGACGTCGAAATTGATGGGCAGATTCGCTGCGTTGCCGAGGCTGGAATAGTTGGTCACCTTCATCAGAGGGAAGCCGGCCATCTGCGGGTCCGTCGTGGAACCGGCCAGGCCCCAATCCCCCGCATAGTCCCGGTCCATCCTGTTGCCGGTTTGATGATTGTCGGTCCGCGAGAACCCGAATCGCGTTTCATTGATCAGCATGGGTCCGATCACCCAGGTGTAATTCAGCCCGGCCAGCGATTGATGCACCCTCGTGAACGCTGTGAATCCGTCCACGTCAGCTCCGTTATACGCGTTCGTGTTCCGGTTGAAGCGCTTGAGAAACCGGAACGACAGGTTGTCCGTGGTACGCACCCGTTGATCGACTTTGCTGACGAAGCTGTCCCAGAAATCCGGGTCGTTGCTCACCGAGTAATAGTTGTTGACGCTCTGAATATTCGGCAGGGGATAATACGACATCACGTTCGTGGCGATGGGGTCGATCCGCGACTTGGGAACAATGTTACCCGGGAAGCAGTTTCCGATCTTGCCCGCGGCGCAGGCGCCCGTCTTGCCCCCGTCGAACGGGTCGGGAATGTTGGCCGGCTGATTATTGACGTTCACCGATTTGGAAAAATCGCCTTCCCGCTCCAGCGCCGTGGGGACCCGCGTGATGTTCGACGTCCCGTTCACCTGCCGGTAGCCCTCCCAACTGAACAGAAAGAACGTCCGGTCTTTCCCCTTGTACAGCTTCGGTAGATACACCGGACCGTCCAGGACCGCGCCGAACTGATTGCGCCGCAATTTGGTCTTCTCCGGGTCGAAATAATTGCGGGCGTCCAGCGCGTCATTGCGCAGATACTCGAACAAAGCGCCGTGAAGCCGGTTCGTACCGGACTTGAGGACCATGCTCAGCGTTCCACCGGCCAGCCTCCCGTACTCCGCCGAATAGCCGGTTGTCTGCATCTTGAACTCCATCATGGAGTCGATGGTCGGCCGCGCTTGAGCCGTCCCTCCCTTGGGATTCTGGTTGAAAAAACCGTCAATCGTAAAGTTGGTGTTGTCCGTGCGGGCGCCGTTGACGGCGAAGTTCGAGCCGTTGCCGCCTTGTGCTTTCTGGCTGACCCCTGGAACCAGGTAGGCCAAATCGGCAAAGTCTCGACCATTGAGCGGGATATCCACCATCTCTTTGCTGACGATCATGTCGCCCTTGACCGCGGTCTCCGTGTTCAACAGGGGCGCTGAGGCATGCACCTCCAGGGTTTCCGCAATCGACCCGACCCGCATGACCAGTTCGAGCCTCACGGTCTGATCTAACTGCAGCGTAATCCCCCGCTCCTCCAGCCGTCTAAAGCCCTCCAGTTCCACCGTTATGTCGTAATCTCCCGGCGACAGGTTGGGAACTGTGTATGCGCCTTCGCCATTGGTGGTTACCTCCCGAATCTGGTTCGTATCCGTTTGCCGCACCAGGATCTTGGCGCCGGGGATGACGGCCCCCGTAGGATCCACCACCTTGCCCACGATGTTTGCCGTCGGGGTTTGGGCAACAACAGAAACGGTCAGCCATGAAATGGCCATCAGACATCCGATGCGTGACATAAAAACCTCTTTGCCGGTGAGCGGAGCCTCAGGGAGGGTGGAGAGGCGAGATGGCTGCCGGCTGAATCCAGGAACTTCTGGAGTCTCGGAAACATCGGCATCGAAAACACCTCGGAGTGCTCATCCTTTGTTCGCACGAGAGTTTCCATAGCGGTAGTGGCGCCGTTCGGAATCTTCGATCTCGACTGGAGCGGCCGGCAACGTCCGCACGCCCGAGATCATGGAGCGGCGGAAGATCAAGCAGGACACCATCAAGAGGGTAAACCAGTACTCGGGACCCCCGCCAAATTGCTCGCACTCGCGGCGGACGCTGAACGCCCGGTTTCCATTCCCAACGCGCGCAAAGGCCACCCCGAGCGTCATTTGGCGCAGTTAGGTTGCGTGGCAACACGATAAAACCGGCCGAAAATTCAGGCTCGAGCACGGGCCTGCCTCCCAAATCTCGAGCAATAGCCGGTCGGCTGCGGACCCGGGAGGCAGCCGGTCCGGTCTCCTCCCGCCCCGCCGGCCCCCAAACTCCCGGCAGCCCCCCTGAAACGTCTACTACCCGCGGCGCGTCGTTTTAGGGTAAAATCGAATTCTCAAATCCCCTGCGAGCCGGCCGCTCGATGCGCCGCGTCGCTTCTCGATGACATTTTTTCTATGATCAAGGTTGAAGGACTCACCAAGAGATACGCGCGCACTGTCGCGGTCGACAACATCTCCTTTGAAGTGGAAAAGGGCGGGATTGTCGGCTTCCTCGGCCCCAATGGCGCCGGGAAAACGACCACCATGCGCGTCCTGACCTGCTTCCTCCCCCCCAGCTCCGGCGCCGCCAGCGTGGCCGGCTTCGATGTTCTCGAACACCCCATGGAGGTCAAGAAGCGCATCGGATACCTGCCCGAATCCCCGCCGCTTTATCCGGAAATGGAGGTCAAGGAGTACCTGACCTTTGTCGGCCGGCTCAAAGGCATTTCCAGTTCGGATATCGCCCGCCGCGTCGACGAGGTCTCCGAGCGCTGCGCCGTCTCCGATGTCCGCTCCAAGCTCATCGGCAAGCTTTCCAAGGGCTACCGCCAGCGCGTCGGACTTGCCCAGGCCATCATTCATAACCCCGAAGTCCTTATCCTCGACGAGCCCACCTCCGGACTCGATCCCAAGCAGATCATCGAAACCCGCGAGCTCATCCGCCACCTCGCCGGCGACCATACCATCATCCTCAGCACCCACATCCTCTCGGAGATCGAGAACTCCTGCGATAAAGTCATCATCATCAGCCAGGGTAAGCTCGTCGCCACCGACACCGTTGCCAATCTCACCAACCGCCTGCGCGGCTCCGAAGCGGTCTCGGTCGACGTCGACGCCCCCAACGGACTCAGCCAGGCCGACGCCCTCGCCCGCCTCGAGCAGGTCCCCGGCGTCAGCCGCGTGATGCACAAGGAGAGCCGCGACGGCCGTCACATCTTTGAGGTCGAAAGCCTCCAGGGCCGCTCCATCCGCGCCGACCTCGCCCGCGCCATTGTCGGCGCCGGCTGGAATCTCAATGAGCTGCGCGCCGTCGGCCTCAGCCTCGAAACCATCTTCCTGCAGTTGACTGCTTCCGAGTCGAAAGGCGGGGCCAAGCCTCCCGCCGCCTCGAAAGACAACGGAGGTTCCAATTGAAAAACATACTCATCATCTGCCGTAAGGAGCTCAAGAGCTACTTCTCTTCCCCCATCGCCTACCTGCTGATGGCCATCTTCGCCGTCATCTTCGGATTCTTCTTTTACAGCGCGACGGCGTTCTTCGTCATGCGCGGCATGGAATCCCAGATGATGGGCCGCGGCCAGCCCATGGACGTCAACGAGTGGGTCATCCGCCCGCTCCTCAGCAACGCCAGCGTCATCGGCCTGTTCCTCATCCCCATGCTTACCATGCGGCTCTACGCCGAAGAGAAGCGCTCCGGCACCATGGAACTGCTGCTCACTTCCCCCATTCGCGACATCGAAATCATCATCGGTAAGTTCATCGCCGCCATCATCATGTATGCCTGCATCATCGGCGTGTCGGCGCTTGACCTGGCCGCGCTGTTCGCCTACGGCAAGCCGGATTGGAAGCCCATCCTGGTCGGATACCTCGGCCTGCTCCTGCAGGGCGGCGCTCTCATCGCCATCGGCACTTTCATCTCCACCACCACCCGGAACCAGATCATCGCCGGCGGCGCCACTTTCGCCGTCTGCCTCCTGCTCTGGGTTCTCGATTGGGTTAGTTCGTACGAACAGGCCATCTGGGCCAAGGTCGTCTCCTACCTTTCCGTCGTCCAACACTTCGAGCCGTTTTCGAAAGGCGTTATCGATACCAAGGATCTGGTCTTCTTCCTGTCCCTCACGTTCTTCGGGCTGTTCCTGACCGCCCGTTCCATGGAATCCCTGCGGTGGAGGTCGTAATGCAGTCCGATTGGATCAAAACCCGCCAGACCCGGTACACCCTCTACGCCACCGTCTACGTGCTGGTTATCCTCGCCGTCCTCGGCGCGGCCAACTGGCTCGCCAACCGCCATAACAAGTCCATCGATTCCACTTCCAACAAGAAGTTCAGCCTCTCCGACCAGACCGTCAAAGTGGTCAAGGGCCTCACCAGGGATGTCACCATCACCGACTACGACAAGACCAGCGCCTTCACCACCGCCCGCGATACCCTCGACCGCTACAGCAATCTTTCGTCGAAGCTGCACGTAGTCTATGTCGACCCCGACAAGAAGCCGCAGCAGGCCAAAGCCGCCGGCATCCGCTCCTACGGCCAGATTTTTGTCGATAGCGGGACCAAGAGGGAGGAAGCCAAATCGCTGACCGAAGAGGAAATCACCGGCGCGCTGATCCGCGCTCTCAAGAGCGGCGAGCGCAACGTCTGTTTCATCACCGGAAGCGGTGAGCACAGCCTCGACGATACCGGCCGCTCCGGCTACTCCAACGCCAAGGAGGCGCTGGAGAAAAGCAACTACAAAACCAAAACCATCAACCTCGGCGGAGCCGCCCCGGCCGCCGGCGCCATCAAGGCCGACGCCCGCATCGAAGCGGCCCCCACCGGACCCAAACCCGAAGTGCCCGCCGACTGCACCATCCTGGTCGTCGCCGGAGCCAAGTATGAATACCGACAGCCCGTCGTCGACGCCATCCAGTCCTACGTCACCAACGGCGGACGCGCCCTCGTCATGCTCGACCCCCCGCTCAAGCTCGGCCGCGACGAGACCCAGGACAGCCCCGCCCTCCAGAAATTGCTCGACAGCTGGGGCGTCACCGTCAACAAGGACTTGGCTATCGACGCCAGCGGCGTCGGCCAGATCTTCGGATTGAGTGAAGTCGTGCCCCTGGTCACCAGCTACGAATCGCACCCCATCGTCCGTGAGTTGAAAGAGACGGCGACCGCCTTCCCGCTGGCCCGCACCCTGGACGTCAAGTCCCCCGCCGAGAAACTCTTCTCCACTTCCGATAACAGCTTCGCCACCACCAACCTCAGCTCGGCCGAGATTCGCGTCGATCCCAACAAGGATAAGAAAGGGCCGCTGACCCTGGGAGCCGCCAGCACCGTGAAAGGCGCCAAAGAGGGCCGGATCGTCGTCATCGGCAGCTCCAACTGGGTCGCCAATAATATTCTCCGCTTCAACGGCAATCGCGACCTGTTCCTCAACGCCATGAACTGGCTCAGCTCCGATGAAGACCTGATTTCCATCCGTCCCAAGGAGCCGGAAGACCGCCGTCTTTCGCTCTCGCGCCGCCAGATGTCCACCATCTTCACCTCGAGCGTCATCGGACTGCCTCTGATCGTGATCGCCGCCGGACTGATGGTCTGGTGGAAGAGAAGGTAGGGGAACAATACCGTGAAGTTCAAAGGATTGCTGATCGCCGTCATTGTTCTGGCTGCGTTGGGCGGCGGCGTCTACTGGTCGAATAAAGCCAAGGAAGCCGAAGAGAAGGCGCCCCCCAAAGACGCGCCGCCAAAGGTCCTCGCCATTCCCGAGGACCAGTTCAAATCCATCCGGTTTCAGAAAACCGGCGGCGACACCACCGTCGTCAACAAGTCCGACGCCGGCAAGTGGGAAATCACCCAGCCCAAGCCCCTCCCCGCGGACCAGGATTCCATCACCTCCGTCGTCTCCTCGCTCTCCTCTCTGACCTCCGACCGGCTCATCGAGGACAAAGCCGCCGATCTCGCTCCCTACGGCCTCGCCAACCCCTCGCTGCAGGTCACTATTACTAAAAAGGACGGCAAGACCGAAGACCTGCTCGTCGGCGACGATACGCCCACCGGCGGCAGCACGTTCGTAAAACTCAAAACCGACCCGCGTGTCTTCAGCATTTCGAGCGGTGTCAAATCGAGCCTCGACAAGACTTCGAAAGACCTGCGGGACAAGCGCCTGCTCACCTTCGATTCCGACAAGCTCACGCGCGTCGAGCTCCAGGCCAAAGGACAAGCCGTCGAGTTCGGCAAGAACAATCAGAACGAATGGCAGATCCTGAAACCCAGGCCTCTCCGCGCCGACGGCTCCCAGGTCGAGGACCTGATCCGCAAGCTGAAGGACGCCAAGATGGATACCACCGTCTCCGACGAGGACGCGAAGAAGGCCGTCTCCGCCTTCGCATCCGGCGCGAGAGTCGCCGCCGCCAGTGTCTCGGACGCGTCCGGCACGCAGACCATCGAAGTCCGCAAGGACAAGGATAAAAACTACTACGCCAAAAGCTCCGTCGTCGAAGGAATCTTCAAGGTAACCAGCGATCTCGGCGAGGGCCTCGACAAGGACTTGAACGCGTTCCGCAATAAGAAGCTTTTCGACTTCGGCTTCAGCGACCCGACCAAGATTACCATCGACAAGACGACCTACGAAAAGAGCGGCGAGAAATGGATGTCCGGGGGCAAGCAGATGGACTCGTCTTCGGTGCAGGCCGTGGTCGATAAGCTCCGCGACCTGTCCTCCGTGAAATTCCTGGACGCCGGCTCGGGTCCGGTCGTGATCGAGGCCGCCGTCACCTCGAACGACGGCAAGCGCAACGAAAAAGTCACCTTCATGAAGCAGGGCGCAACCTACATCGCCAAACGGGAGAACGAGCCCAGCGTCTACGAACTCGATTCGAAAGCAGTAGAAGAGCTACAAAAAACCGCGTCCGAAGTAAAGCCGTACCAGCCGCCCAAGGACGAGAAGAAAAAGTAGCGCGCCAGTGAACGGTCTCCTCACAGACCTGTACGAGCTGACCATGGCGGCCGGCTACTTCGCCGCCGGCCGGCCCGCCGGACCCGCCGTCTTCGAGCTCTCCGTTCGACGCCTCCCCAAAAACCGCGACTACATCCTGATCGCGGGCCTCGAGCAGGCCCTCGAATATCTCCTCCACCTCCGCTTCACCGCCGAAGAAGTGGACTACCTGCGCGCGCTCCCCCAGTTCGCCCGCGTCAGCCCGGCCTTCTTCGACTACCTGCGCGAGTTCCGCTTCACCGGCGACGTCCACGCCGTGCCCGAAGGCACGATCCTCTACGCCGGAGAACCGGTCCTCACCATCCGCGCCCCCCTCATCCAGGCGCAAATCCCGGAAACCTACCTGCTCTCGACGCTCACGTTCCAGACCCTCATCGCCACCAAAGCGGCTCGCGTCACGCAAGCCGCCGCCGGACGGGGTGTCGTCGAGTTCGGCACGCGCCGCGCCCATACGCCGCAGGCCGGCGTCCTCGGCGCGCGCGCCGCCTATATCGGCGGCTGCATCGGGACCAGCAACACCCAGGCCGGTTTCCGGTTCGGCATTCCCGTGATGGGCACCTGCGCCCACTCCTGGGTCATGTCCTATCCGACCGAGCGGGAAGCCTTCCGCCGCCTCCAGGAGCTGCTCGGCCCCTACACCATCCAGCTGGTCGATACCTACGAGCCGGTCGAAGGCGTGCGCCGCGCCGCCGCCCTCGGACCGCCGCTCTGGGGAATACGGCTCGACAGCGGTGACTTCGATTCGCTCTCCCGCCAGGCGCGCGCCATTCTCGACCAGGCCGGACTCGGCGGCGCGAAGATCATGGCCAGCGGCGATCTCGACGAATACCGCATCGCCGCCCTGGTCGCTGCCGGCGCCCCCATCGATTCGTTCGGTGTCGGCACCGAGCTCGCCACCTCCGGCGACGCCCCGTCCATGGGCGCCATCTACAAGCTGGTCGAAGTCGAAGGCCGCCCCGTCGCCAAGTGGAGCGAGGACAAAGCCTCGCTGCCCGGAGCCAAGCAGTTGTTCCGCCTTCCCGATCGCGATATCCTGGCCCTGGCAAGCGAGAGCTGCCCGCCGGGAGCCGAGGCCCTGCTGCAACCCGTGATCGTGTACGGACAGCGCACCGCGCCGCCGCCGCCGCTCACCGAAATCCGCGGGCGCGCCGCCCGCTCGCTCGGCGGCGTCCAGCCCAGACCCATGCTCTTGAGCGATCCCCTGAAAGCGCTGGCCGAGTGCCTGCGCGAGGAGCGGAAATGAGAACGGCCTGCTTCGACATCGATACCCAGATCGATTTCATGTACCCTGCCGGCGCCCTCTACGTCCCCGGAGCCGAGCGCATCGTCCCCATCGTCGCGGCGCTGAATCGACAGGCCGGCATTCTCGTCTCCACCACCTGCGCTCACTCCGAAGACGACCCGGAATTCCGCGACTGGCCCGCCCACTGCGTCGTCGACACCGTGGGCCAGCTCAAGCCGCGGTCCACGCTGCGCGCGAACCGGGTCGTGATTCCCCCGCGCCCCGCCGGGTTCGACCTCGCCGGCGCCGAACAGATCCTGCTCGAAAAACAGCAGCTCGATCTCTACTCCAATCCCAACCTGCCGCGCCTGCTCGAAGCCCTGAACGCCGACGAGTACGTCGTCTACGGAGTCGTCACCGAATATTGCGTGCGCTTCGCCGCCCTCGGCCTGCTCGAGACAGGCAAGCCGGTGACGCTGCTCACCGACGCTGTCGAGACGCTGAGCCCGCAAGCCCGCGACCGCACTTATCGGGAGTTCGAAGCCGCCGGCGGCAAACTGGCGACCAGCTCGAAGTTGCTCCCCGCGCGCTGAACCAGCGGGATGCGCGTCACTACGTCGTCCGCCAGCCGCGCGGCCGCATAGCCTCCGCGCCATCCGGGAAACAGGCCCGCAAGTGGGGACGACATGAAGTCGTAGTAGCCGACTCGCGTCTCGTATCCTGCCCGCCGGAACAGTTCCGCCGTGCGCTGCGGATCCAGCTCCCGTTCGTCCGCGGTCTGATACTTGCGCATCAGGTGCGGAACCAGCAGCGACCCGATCGCGCCCGACAGCCGGTACCGGTTCGGATCGAGCGAGTAAAACCGCCCGCCCGCGGCCAGCAGCTCCGCGATCCTCGCCGGCGCCGCGCTCAGGATCGGGTCCGGCAAATGGTGCAGGAAGAAGATGCCGAACACCAGATCGAACGACCCCTCGATCGAATCGAGCGAGCCCTCGACGAAGCGCGTGTTCCCCAGTCCCGCCGAATCCTGGCGCGCCTGCCGGATCGCCGCCGGCGAGAGGTCCACGCCGTGCAGTTCGCCGACGTGCGGCGCGAGCAGGATCTCCGTGTCGCCGATGCCGCAGCCCAGGCTCAGCACGCGCGCCGTCCGCGGCGTGGGCAGCAGGCGCAGCAGCCGCTTCACCATGTGCGCCCGCAGCGCCCTTACCGCCGGACGTGCGAAGTGCTGCTGCGCGAAGCCGGAGTACAGCTTCTCGTGATACTGCAGCTCGCGTTCGAGGACCTCCCGTGATTCGTCCATCACTTCTGATCGAACAGCCCGGCGCGCCGGATCCGCTCGCCCTTGTACACCACCAGCGAGATCCGCTCGGTGGCCGAGATGTCGGCCAGCGGGTCGCCGTCCACCAGCAGCAGGTTCGCCTCCCGCCCCGCTTCGATCGTTCCGATGCGGTTCTCCGCCCGCAGCAGCCGGGCCGCGTTCCGTGTCGCCGCCTGCAGCGCCGCCGCGGGCGGGATTCCCGCCTGCACCCACAGCGCCAGCTCCTGCTGCACCGTCGGTCCGTGGATCACCAGAGGATTGCCCGCGTCGCTGCCGGCCACCAGCGGCACGCCCGCCCGGTAGGCCCGCATCAGGTTCTTCGCCGCAATTGCCGGACCGGTCTCCGGAACCTTCGGCCCGCCGTCCTTCTGAACCGACCTCTTCGTCATCTCGATCAGCGCCTTCGGACCCACCTGCAGTACCAGCGACCGGCTCAGCAGCTTCAGCTTCCCTTCCTGGTTCTGCGCGAACGCGTTCACCACGCTCAGCGTCGGATCGTAGTCCACGCCGGCCCGCGCCATGCGGGCGAACAGCCCCTCCGGGATCGCCTCGCTGAAAGAGCCGTGCTCGATCCCCGCCGCGCCCGCGTCCAGCGCCTCAGCCACGTCCCGCGCCGTCCCCGTGTGCACCGCCAGCGGCAACTTCTGCGCCCGCGCCTCTTCGGCGATCGCCTGAAAGATCGCCGTATCCAGCCGCGGAAACCGGCGGCCCGGCCAGCCTGCTTCGAGGATCGCCTTGATCCCGTCCACGCCCGCCTGCTTCAGCGCCCGCACCTGCCGCCGCGCTTCGTCCGGCGTCTTCGGCGTGCGCACCATCTGGGCGCGCGCCCGCTCCTTGAGGAACTCCGGCATGTGCTCGATGTATTCCGTGCCGTGCCCGCCTTCGGCCGTGAACATGGGACCGCAAATGAACAGCTCCGCACCCAGCCTGCGTCCGCTGCCGATCAGCGCGCGAGTCTCCAGCATCTGGTCGAGGAAATCGCCCGCGCTCCTCACCGCCGTCACCCCGCTGTAGAGGTACGCCGCCAGCGCCCGCCGCACATTCGACGCCGCGTCGAACGCCGCCGCTGTATCGTAGCTCCCGCCCGGCGAGCCCAGATGGATGTGCGCGTCGATCAAACCCGGCAGCAGCGTCTTGCCTTCCGCCGGCACAACGTCCGCCCTGAGCTTCCCCAGATCCGGCGCCGATTCTGTGTACACCCGCTCGATCTTCCCGCTCTTCACCAGCGCCGCGCCGGATTCGATCACCTTGCCCGTCCCGGTAAAGATCCTGGCGCCCTCGATTA
>DATJFH010000196.1:0-4657 GCA_035495815.1 Bryobacteraceae bacterium | reverse complement strand
GCATGGAGTTCGGCCCGCTGGCGACCACCGGCGCGAAGGAGGCCCGCGCCGATCCCTCCTTCTTCCACACGTATTCCATCAGGCCGGCGATCTCACGGTCGTTGCGGCCCGGCCGGATTTCGCGCATCGCGGCCTCGAAGCCCTTGCCGCTGATCTCCGCCGCCCGCCGCAGCGAGGCGATCTCGTAAGAGTCCTTCACCAGGCGCATCCGGACCACCCGTGGCGTCAGATCGGAAATCGTCTTTCCGGGCAGCTTTTCAGCAATCGAGCGCGCAATTTGAGCGTGCACCGATAGGGGTGGAGAGAGCCCGGGCGGAGCGTAAAGCGGCGCGTTGTCGAGCGTCATGTAGACGGTTTCCGCGGCGCCGGCCAGCCCGGGGAGCTTTCCGGCGAAAGCGTCGAGCGGGTA
This sequence comes from Bryobacteraceae bacterium, assembly GCA_035495815.1. GTDB lineage: Bacteria > Acidobacteriota > Terriglobia > Bryobacterales > Bryobacteraceae > DATJFH01. The sequence continues at coordinate 4,248 of DATJFH010000196.1, read as the reverse complement.
GGTTTCGGGAATTCCCGTCGCCTCGGAGGCGGCTTTTCCCGGCGAAAGCCGCCGCACCGGGCGGTTCCAGACGGCTCGCCGGAAACCTTCGTCCAGGGTGGGAAACTGGCCGCCGGCAAACTGGTACGGCTCCGGCAGAAACAGCGCTGTCCGGCCCGGCGCCATCACCAGGATGGCGAAGCGGGATTCCACTCCCGTCAGATACCAGAAGTTGGAATCCTGTCTCCCCGAGCCGTTATCGCCGGCCATGTGGCGCCCGGGAATAATGGCCACCGCGCCCGGAATCTGGGCCGCCAGGCGCGCGCGCCGACCGGCGTACACTTCTTTGGGAAAGGCAACGTCGCTCTGCGCCGGGAGGATCAGCGGGGCGATCAGGGCGGTCAGCAAAAACCTGCGAGGCATGCGGAATCCCGAAAGACGAGTATATCGGATAAGTCCCGTGTTTCCACCCCGCTGTGATAGCATTTTACGTGGAGAAGATAATGAATCGCAGATATTTTTTCATGACTTCGGCGGCCGCTCTCGGTCAGGCGACGCGCGCGCTGGCCACGCCAAGCGACACGGTGCGCATCGCCTGTGTCGGCTTGCGCGGCCGCGGCAAATCGCATATCAGCGCTTATGCTTCACTGCCCAATGTCGAGCTGGTCGCCTTGTGCGACGTGGATCAGTCCGTACTCGATTCGCGCATCAAGGACGTCGAGAGCAAGGGCAAGAAGCGTCCCGCCGGTTATACCGATCTCCGCAAGCTGCTCGAGGACAAATCGATCGACGCCATCTCGATCGCCACCCCCAACCATCTCCATGCCCTCCAGACCATCTGGGGATGCCAGGCCGGCAAAGACGTCTACGTGGAGAAGCCCTGCACCCACAACATGTTCGAGATCCGGCAGATCATCGCGGCCGCCCGCAAGTACGACCGCATCGTGCAGCAGGGCAGCCAGAGCCGCTCCTCGGCGGCGCTGCAGGAAGCCGTCCAGAGCATTCGCGAAGGGCTGATTGGCGACCTCTACATGGCCCGCGGCCTCTGTTTCAAGTGGCGCGACACGATCCACCGGACGCCCGAATCCGCCGTCCCCGCCGGAGTCGATTACGATCTGTGGCAGGGCCCGGCGCAAAAGCGTCCCTTTACGAAAAACCGCTTCCACTACAACTGGCACTGGTTCTGGGATTACGGCAACGGCGACCTCGGCAACCAGGGCATCCACGAAGTGGACATCGCGCGCTGGGGCCTGGGCGTGCGCTATCCGGTCAAGGTCAGCGCCATCGGCGGGCACTTCATGTTCGACGACGACCAGGAAACGCCCAACACCATCAATTGCAGCTACGAATTCAACGACAACGGCAAGAAGCGGATGATGGTGTTCGAAGTCCGCCACTGGATCAGCAATCACGAAGCCGGTATCAAGGATTCGGACGACGGCGGATCCAGGAAATCGAATAATACGATCGGCAACGTGTTTTACGGATCGAAGGGCTACCTGTCGATCGACGGATACACGAAGTACATGACCTGGCTCGGCAAGGAGCAGAAGGCGGGACCCACGGCAACCAAGGGCGGTAACCACTTCGAGAATTTCCTGAATGCCGTCCGCAGCCGGAAGCGGTCGGACCTCACGGCCGAAGTCGAAGAGGGCGCGATTTCGACGGCGCTGGTCCACCTGGCCAACATCTCTTACCGGCTGGGAAGGACGCTGCACTTCGACGAGAAGACGTTCACCTGCGTCGGCGACGCCGAAGCGACCAGGATGTTCACGCGCAATTACCGCGCGCCGTTCACCGTTCCGAAGCTGGCGTAAGCAGGTCGGCGTCATGAGCAGGCCGGGAGCGGGAATCGCCTTCCTGACGCTGATTCCAGCGCTGTCGGCCGCGGGGTGGAACGCGGACCTGCGGGTGTCCGGAACCGGCGTCTTCACGCATGCCGGCCAGCTCTACGCGTCTTCGTCCTCATTGAGCGTCAGCTGGACGCCTCCACCCGATCCGGTGACCGGATTCGTAATCGTTGCAGTAAGCAAGCGATCGGCCGTACGCCTGGAAGCTGAAGCCGGCGCCACCGGCGCGGTGCTTGAAAACCTGAAGGCCGGCACAACCTATAAGATCCGGCTGCGCGCCTGTTCCGATGCCCGCTGCGACGAATTCATCGAATCCGACGATGAGGTCACCGCGTCCACGGAAGAAGAGTACTGGCGCATCCAGGGAACCGGCTCCTCGTTCGCGACTGCTTCCCGGCTGGCGACGGACGGCAATGTGGGCTCCTACGCTTTTCGCTACGGACCGTGGGCGGGTCCGGAGCGGGACGGCCGGATTCAGCTCTATTACAATCCCCTGCAAATGGACGAGAAAGGCGTCAAGATCGGGGAGATGATCGCGCCTTTGGCGGATTCGATCGAAGCGGCGTCCTCTTTCCGGGGTGTTTCCGGATATGGCCTGCAGCGGGTCTGTATTCCGTCTGCCGGGCCGCCGGGGTCCGGACCGCCGCCGCCCGACCCGGCCTGCGCCGCTTCCGGAAGCCTGGCCACGCAGCTTGCGCTCTTCCAGGCGGTCCCGATGGATTCGGAAGCGGGCGCGCTGGTCCGGCTCTATTTCGAAGCGCAGGGTTTCGACGTCCGTACCCGCATCCTGTGGCTCGACAGTCAGGATGGGTACGCCGGGCGGGATTTCAACGCCGGTCCGGCGTCCCGCTGCAATACTCTCCGCGACTATTCGGCGGGCGGAGGCTGCGAGCCGAAGCTTGCCGTCGGGGTAGACATCGACGGCGATCAGGGTAATCCGAATCTGCTGAATGCGCGCCAGTTCAAGATCGGTTATCCGACGCTGGATTCCTGGTTGTGAAACGCCGCGCCCGGCACGTTCATGTGGTTCACCACGGAATGGCCGAACGGCCGCTGCTCGCCATTCGGATTCAACGCCGCCTATGCGGTGTGGAACGGCGAGAAGTGGCAGGTGCAATATGGCGAGAACGGCTGCCCGAAGATGCTGGCGGGAGCGCAGGCGCCGATGCCAGTCCACTTGGGCGGCGCGAGATATAAGGTCTAATTCAACCGTCACGCCCGTCCGGGGGGCCCGATGAATCCGCAGATCGCGATCAAGCCGATGCAGATGCTCTACGCCGATCCGGAATTGTCCGGCGACCCGGCGGTGGCGGACTTTGAAGATTGGGAGCCGCTCGAAGAGGCGCGCGGGGTTCATTATCTCTGGCCCGGCGGCGGAGAGTTGGACGTGGAGAGCGAAAGCAAGCTCGATGACTACATGATCTTCGCGCCGACTTTGGATCCGAAGAAGCTGATCATGTACTCGAACATGTCGTTCACCGGTCAGGGAGGATTGCCGTTCATCGGATCGGCCGTGCTGGTCAATCCGTGATGGGCAGGATGAGAGTGTTGGTCGGCGGCAAGAGTGGAGCGTGTCGTTCGCGGCGGTTGCTGCAGCGGCGATTGGCGATACAATCGCGCTGGAGACGACGTGTTTGAGTGTAGAATGATTACAGTCGGGGCGTAGCGCAGCCTGGTAGCGCACCTGCCTTGGGCGCAGGGGGTCGGGCGTTCAAATCGCCCCGCCCCGACCAATAAATACAGGGTCCGCAGCGATAAAGTATAAGTCACGCGGCGGGCCAGAAAGCCTCCCGAAAGCCGGACGGCGGGCCAGAAAGCGGCCTGCCCTATACCGCCCGTCGGGGTTATTCCTCCTCCGCTTCCTTGACGTTTTGTTCGTCCCCGATGCCAAAAACTCGTCTTGCCAAGTCGAATCCGGCTGTCTTTGCGCGATCAGCCAAGAAGGCCTGGTAAGCCTCCGCAACCTCTGCATGGGGTATCCGTCGTTCGATCATCTGGACGGGTGCGCCAGCACAGCCTAATGTGATCTTGTAATACACATCGTGAGTGAAGGGCGGCTTCAGATACAGGATAACGCTCAGTGCACAAACGCAAGCGGAAGGCGCCAGCTTGTAGCCATCCTGAGCGACCGCGTGCCAAGGTCCTTGCCAGCCTGGTCGTGGTTTATTGAATTCCCATCCGCTGGCCTCACCCGGTCCCGACATCTGGATGTTGGCATAGAGATCGCGAGCCATGACTACGCCGTTGTTGACCAATAGCACTTGCAACGTGAGGTTTTGGTAAACCTGCGTAAGCAGGGGAGGTTTGGCTGGAATGGGCGTTACGGCTGCAGAAGTTGCCGCACACGGGAGAACCGCAGCAACTCTTCGGCCCCCATCACTGGATTCTCGGCCATGGCTCGTCATCGATTTCTTCGTCG
>DATJFH010000195.1:0-51994 GCA_035495815.1 Bryobacteraceae bacterium | reverse complement strand
CAGGCGAAGAACGACGGCAGCTCCTACTTTCACGGCCTGACCGTGAGGGTGGAGAAGCGCTTCTCTCACGGCTTGCAGTTCCTTTCGAACTACCAGTTCGCCCGGACCATGGAGAAGCGTAACCGGTTGAACGATTTCAGCGGCCCCGAAAAGCGCGCCGCCGACATCGACCGCCCTCACCGGTTCGTCACCAGCTCGAGCTATGAGCTTCCGTTCGGCAGGGGCAAAGCGCTGGGCGGCAACGCCGGTCCGGTGCTCGACCGGATCATCGGGGGCTGGATCGTGAACGGCATCTTCTCTTATGAAGTGGGCGCTCCGACCGGCGATTGGCCCGGCTCGCTGATCTATCTGGGCGGGCCGCTGAACTGGAATCCGCGCGGCGTGGACGGCGCTTTCGACGTCACCCGCTTCAACCGCAATTCCGCGCAGCAGCTTTCGAACAATGTCCGCACGTTTCCGACCAAGTTTTCGAGCCTTCGCGGCGATTCGGGCAAGAATGTGGACGCTTCCATCCTGAAGAATATTCGGATCAAAGAGCGGGTGATGCTCCAGTTCCGGGCCGAATTCCTGAACGCATTCAACCACGCCGCGTTCTCGGGTCCGCAACTCAACCCGACGAACACGAATTTCGGCACGATTACCGGCGTCTCCAATCTGGAACGGCACATTCAGTTGGCGCTGCGTCTGACGTGGTAGCGGCGAAAGACGCACGGGGCCGGCTTATCGGAGAACGGGCCGGGAAAAGGAAAACCACGACCGCGTCACCTGCGATCGACCGTCGAGCAGCGCGACCGCGGTGAAGCCGGGCCGGCGTGGCGTCCCGAATCGCAAGTCCGTGAGTTGAACGCGCAGTCCGCCGGGCGGCTCGAAAACCGGGGTTACCGTCCAGGCCGGGAATTGAGCGAAGTCCAGGAAGACACGGAACGGCTCGGTCTGCGATGCGAGCCGCATGGCTTCGCTCTCGTCCGGCTGATAGAAGAGCGTCCCCGCCGCCGGATCGAACTCCCGGCGCACATCCCAATCGAAAAGCGCGTAGAACGACGCGCCCTGAGTCACGCCGCGCCAGGCAAACGGGCTGAACGCGTCCGGGAATGCGGCGACTTGCCGGGGCGACCCTCCCTCATAGATTCTCGAATTGAGAATGGCCAGCGCCCGCCCGTGGATCGCGGCTCGCGCGCCGTTGTACGCGAGCAGAAAAGCCAGCGCCAGGATCGCTGCGATTCGGCCCGGCCGCGCCTTCGCGCCGATCTCCGAATCCACCAGCCGCCCCAGCGCCGGCCCGATCACGGCCAGCAGCAGCGCTCCCCAGATCCACGGATCCACCACCGACGTGAGATCCAGGCGGAGCCATCGGGCCGAAAAAGGCAGCAGCAGCCGCACGCCGTACACGTTGGTCAGATCGAGCGCCAGGTGTGACGCCAGGCCCAGCAGCGATGCGAGGTAGCCCCACCGCCAGTCGACGGGCTTGCGCGTTACCAGCCGGACCACCGCCAGCGGCAGCAGCGCCATGAAAGGGGCCATCAGCAGCGAATGCGTCAAGTTGCGATGGTACTTCAGATAAACCAGCGAGCCGCCCGCGGCGGAAACCCCGTCGATGTCTGGCGCATTGGCGGCCAGCATGAGAATGGCGGTAGCCTGCGGCGTCAGCCGGTTCAGCCCCGCCCGGCTCAGCGCCAGGCCCGTCAGCGTGTGGGTTAGGTTGTCCAGAGGTCCAGTTGGACGCCGGTCTAGTGCGGCGCGTCGAACAGATGGGCAATGTTGGTATACCCATTGATGGCCAGCCGGCAGGACGGCCCCTCGCCGTAGTATCGCGGCGCATGGAATGTGAACGGGGGGACATAGACAACATCTCCCTCGCCGGCGATGATCATGGGCTGGCCTTCGATGGGGTACCGGATCTGTCCCGTCATGATCAACCAGAACTCGGATGACTCGGGATGATAGTGCCCGCGGTTCTTCGGATCGTACGGCGGCATGTTCTTTTCGTAGCCGTAAATGATATTCGACACCGCCCGGTCATCGTGCACGAAGCGGCCGCCGGAATACTTCGGATTGGCTTTGGCCAGCTCATATAGATTGATGTGCGGCTTGTTCCCGTTATCGTAGGGCGCGGGCTTGCGGCGCAGAGTGACGGAGATGAATTCGGTCCCCGGAATCTTGGGTGGCGTCTCGCTGCCCGGATACAGCGTATGGGCGTTGGCGATGTTCACCTCGAAACGCAGTGACGGCTCGTCGCCCACGGTCTCCATCGAATAGATGGTTTGATACGGAACCTGCACCATCGATCCCTTCACGGCTACGAACGGATCCTGACCCTCGATCTCGAACCGGATCCGGCCCGCCATCACGATCCACCACTCGCGGGTATCGGAGTGGAAGCGCTTCGAGACTTTCGATCCCGGCGCCGAGTAGATGTAGTCGGCATGCAGCAGGGGATCGCTGACGATGGTCTCGCGCCAGTTGGCCTGACCTTTGTGTTTGGCTTTGAGCTCGGAGAGTTTCGTGTGCGGTTTATTGGGAGGGACGTATTTCGACGGGGCGGTCTTCGGCGCCCAGGAAGGCTCCTCGACGGCGCGCTGCCCATAACCGGCCGAAATCCAGACGAGCGGAACGGCGAGAACGATACGATTTCGAAGAATCACACTGGCTCCTAGCGCTGAGATTGTATCATGCGGATTTACTTGCGCGGCTTCAATTCCTTGATCCGGATATTGCGGAACATGACGAAACTGTTCTTATCGTGCAGTTGCAGCCCGATCGGACCGGTTTTCGGTCGGCCCGGCTCGCCGGCGTACTGCGAAACCAGGTGGCCGTTGAGCTTGACGCGAATCATCTCGTCGCGCGATTCGATGTCGAAGGCATTCCAGTCGTTTTCCACTTCGTGACCCGGCTTGGCGGCGTCGAAAAGGTAAACGCTGCCGGAGGGATATCTGTCCCTCGCGCCGCTCAGAATCTGGATCTCGTACCCGATGTGAGAGGGGGTCTTCTGGGCGTCCCACGCCGCCCCGACGGAAAACTTCCCGCGCGAGGTGTCTCGAATGGAGACGCCGCTATTGCCTCCGGCGCGGGTCCACCATTCCAGGTGCAGATCGAACTCTCCGTAATCGTTCCTCCGGGTGTACAGCCAGGCCTGATGCTCGGCCTTCTTGAGATCGCGCTGGCCGATCAGGGTACCGTCGCGCAGCACGGTCCAGATTCCGTCGCCGACGCTTTCCCAGTTATCCAGGTTCCCGTTCACCAGTTTCGCCGCGGGCAAGGGCGGCGTCAGCAGGAGCAGCAGGCAGACAACGCAGGCTCTCATGCTCCTGATTCTAGTTCATTGCGGCGTGTGACACCGCCAGGGGCGATCGCGGTGGGGCTTTAAACTGATAAATTAGTGGCAGATGAGCAAGACCAGCCTTTCGGAGCGGCGCTTCACCACGATCAGTGGAGTCGAAGTCGAGCCGTTCTACGAGGCGCCCCCTCCCGGGGAACTGTCCCCTCCCGGCGAATTCCCCTACACGCGCGGGATTCACCGCGACATGTATCGCGGCAAGCTCTGGACAATGCGCCAGTTCTCCGGGTTCGCCACGCCCGAGGAAACCAACCGCCGCTACCATTATTTGCTGGAACAGGGCCAGACCGGGCTCTCGGTCGCCTTCGATCTGCCTACGCTGATGGGTTACGACGCCGACGATCCGATGTCGGAAGGCGAGGTCGGCAAATGCGGCGCCGGAGTGAGCTCGCTCGAGGACATGGAGATCCTGCTGCGCGGGCTGCCGCTCGACAGGATTTCGATCTCGATGACGATCAATTCGCCGGCGGCGGTCCTGTGGGCCATGTACCTGGCCGTCGCCGAGCAGCAGGGCGTCGACTGGGCGAAGCTGTCGGGCACGCTGCAGAACGACATTCTCAAGGAGTATATCGCCCAGAAGGAGTTCATCTATCCGCCGCGCCCGTCGATGCGGCTGGTGACCGACACCATCGAATTCGGCGCGCGCCATACGCCGCGCTTCAACCCGATTTCGATCTCCGGGTATCACATACGCGAAGCAGGATCCACGGCCGTCCAGGAGCTGGCCTTCACGCTGCGGGACGGCGTGGAATACGTGGAGTGGGCGCTCGCCCGCGGGCTCGACATCGACGAGTTCGCCCCCCGGCTCAGCTTCTTCTTCAACGCGCATAACGACTTCTTCGAAGAGATCGCCAAGTACCGGGCGGCGCGCCAGCTGTGGGCGCATCTGATGCGGGACCGCTTCGGCGCCAGGGCCGAGCGCAGCCTCAAGCTGCGATTCCACGCCCAGACGGCGGGATGCTCGCTTACCTGGCAGCAGCCGCAGAACAATATCGTCCGCACTTCCCTGCAGGCCATGGCGGCGGTGCTCGGCGGTGCGCAGTCGCTGCACACCAACTCGCTCGATGAGGCGTACGCGCTGCCGAGCGAGCACGCGGTCACGATCGCGCTGCGCACGCAGCAGGTGATCGCTTATGAGAGCGGAGTCGCCGCGACGTCGGACCCGCTCGGCGGCAGCTATTTCCTCGAGCACATGACCGAAGCGTCCGGACAGGCGGCGCTCGAATATATCCGGCGCATCGACGAGATGGGTGGCATGATTGCCGCCATCGAACAGGGCTTCCCGCAGCGGGAGATCGCCGACGCCAGCTACCGCTACCAGCGCGAGGTTGAAACTGGTGATAAGATTATCGTGGGTGTCAATGCGTTCACGTCGGGTGACGAGGAACCCATCGAGATCCTCCAGATCGATCAGAAAGCGCACGAACGTCAGGTAGCGAAACTGGCGGCGTTGCGGAAGAGGCGGGACGGGCCGCGGGTGACCCGGTCTTTAGACGGCCTCAGGCGGGCGGCTCAGGGTACGGAGAACACCATGCCGTACATTCTGGACGCAGTCCGTGCATACGCGACGCTGGGTGAAATCTGTAATGCTCTGCGAGATGTGTTCGGCTCCTGGCAGGAATCGAGCACGATCTGACGGGGAAGCGCCGCTCCTTAACTGATATTTGGTATTCAATGAGTAATCCCATCCGAGTGTTGGTGGCCAAGCCGGGTCTGGACGGACACGACCGGGGCGCCAAGGTGATCGCCCGCGCGTTGCGGGACGCCGGGATGGAGGTCATCTACACCGGCCTTCGGCAGACGCCGGAGATGATCGTGAATGCGGCGCTGCAAGAGGATGCGCAGGTGATCGGGCTGTCGATTCTCTCGGGAGCGCACAACGCCATCGTGCCGCGCGTGATGGAGTTGCTCCGGGAGAAGGATATGACCGATGTGGTGGTGGTGGTGGGAGGGATCGTCCCCGACCAGGACGCGGAAATGCTGAAGGCGCAGGGCGTGGCTGCCGTATTTCAGCCGGGCGCTTCGCTCGACCAGATCGTCGATTTCATCAGGTCGAGCGTTGCGCAGAAAGTCTCGAAAGAAAACTGAGGAATTGTAATTTAATGGAACCACTAAAGATTGCGGTGTTCATCGACTTCGACAACATCGAGATTGGCGTCAAGTCGACGCTGCAAAGAGAATTCGACGTCTCGGCCGTTTTGGACGCTCTCAAAGAGCGCGGAGAGATTGTCACCAAGATTGCGTACGCAAACTGGGGCCGGCAGGAAAGCTCGACAAGGCAATTGTCCGAGCATGCCGTCCAAATGGTCCAGCGGGACCCTTCACCGCGCGGAGACAAGAACGGGGCCGACATCAACCTGGCGCTGGATGCGCTGGAGATGGCGTTCACGCACGACCATATCAACGCGTTCGCCATCGTCAGCGGCGACAGCGACTTCATCGCGCTGGTCAACAAGCTGAAAACTTATAACAAGATCATCTTCGTGGTGGGAGGCCGCGCGTTCACGAGCACGATTCTGCAGAAGAATTGCCACGAATTTGTCAGCTATGAGTCCCTGCTCGACGAGCCGCAGCGCGCTCCGCGGCCCCAGCATCAGCCGCATCAGCAGGCAGCGGCGCCTGCCCACGGCGGCCATCAGAGCCAGGGCGCCCCGGGGGGGCGGGGGCCGAACCGTCGCCCGGCGCCGCTCGATCTGGCGCTGGCCATGCCGCTGGTCGAGCGCGCGCTGCAGGTGCTCGAGCGCCGCGAAGTGCGGCCGCAGCTGGGACTGCTGAAATCCACCATGCTGCAGCTCGATTCGACCTTCAACGAGAAGGCCTACGGGTCGGGCTCGTTCAGCGATTTCGTGGAGAAGCTGAAGCGGAACGGCATGGTGAACGTGACCGGCGGCGAAGGCCGGTACATGATCTCCCGCAAGGATTCGGCGGAGCCCGAGAAGGCGGCCGCCAAGCCGGAGCAGGCGATCCCGATTTTGCGCGACGTTCTGGAATCGCACCGGATCGAGATGGACGAAGGCTGCTCTGGCGACACGCTGGCGGAGTGGGTCAAGGCGGAACAGCCGAATTTCGACTGGAAGAGTTACGGCTTCCAGGAGTTCAGCGAATTCCTGAACTATGCCCAGGATAAGCTGCTGGTGAGGGTGGAACCGCAGGAAGAGAGCGGGCTACTGGTCCATCTGGGACCGGAGTTCCATCCTCCAGCCGTTCCGGCGCCGGAACCGGAGCCCATTGCCGACGAGCAGCCGGAGGACGAGCCGCAGCCGGTGGTGGCCGGTCAACCCACGGCGCGGAGTCCGAAACCCAAGCGATCTCCGCGGAAGAAGGCTACCGATGAATCCTCTCCGGCGCCCCGCCGCAGAAGTCCGCGGAAGAAAACGACAGAGTAAATGAAGTGTGGATCACTCAATGGCTGGGATAGGCGCTGTGTTCACAGCGCCTCGGCGCTCGTGCGGGCAAGATAGATGGCGGAGGAAGAGGGATTCGAACCCCCGGACGAGTTTCCCCGTCAACGGTTTTCAAGACCGCCGGTTTCAACCACTCACCCATTCCTCCAATCTCATTCTAGCGGATCGGGGAAACCGGCGGTGTCAGGCCCTTTTTCTGGAAGGAGTTTTTCCAGCCCGTGTGCGCTCAGCCTGGACCGGTTTCTTCCTGGCAAGACTCTCTCTCAGCGCCTCCATGATATCGACCACCCGCGCCTCTTTCGGTGCCGGCGGGACCTTAACTTCCTTGCCTTTCACCTTCGCGTCGATTAACTTCCTCAGGTTTTCCCGGTAGGCGTCCTTGTACTTTTCGGGATGAAAATCCTCGACCAGGGAGTCGATCAGCGTTTTCGCCAGCTTCAGCTCTTTCTGGTTGACCGGGTTCCCATGCGGCTCGAATTCCGGCACCTGCCGAACCTCATCCACATAAAACATGGTGTGGAGCATGATGCCGCGGGGCGATGGCCGCAGAATGACGACGTGCTCCCGGCCGTGCATCGTCAGCTTCGCTACGCCGTCGTACTTGCTCTCACGGAGCGCCTCGAGCAGCAGCGCGTAGGGCTTCCCGCCGTTGGAATCCGGCGCCACATAGTACGAGCTCTCGAAGAAAATCGGATCGATCTGATCTCCCTCTACGAATTGGAGAATCTCCATCACCGTTTGTGTCCTCGGAGCCACCTTCCTGATCTCTTCGGGAGTAACAACGGCGTACCGGCCCGGCTTGTATTCGAAACCCTTGATCAGATCGGCTCGGGAAACCGGCTTGTCCTCCGCCGCGCAGTACATCACCTCCCGCACGCGCGAGTTGTCCTTCTTGTGGAGCAGGTGGAAGCCGACCGTCTTTGCGCGGGCCCCGCTGTATAGCCGTACCGGAATCGAAACCAGGCCGAAGCTGATGTAACCCTTCCAGACGGTGGCAGGCATGAGAAGTGCGCTACCTCGCGGCGGGGTCTGACTCCCGCACGCGCAGCTTGTCCTTGAATATCGAAAGCGTCTGAACGTTCAGATGCTCGCGGTCGACGAAGCCGGTGATGACCACCCTGATTCTCCGGACGGCGCTCGTGGTCTGAGAGATTACCTCGAAGTTGCCCTTTTCGTTCAATTTGAAAAAATTGCCGTCGTCCATGAGTAATCCGAACGCGGTTGTTCCCGGATTGACCGAACAATGCCGGAGGATCGAATTCCTCATGCCCGGCGTGTTCAGGATTTCCTGCTGGCTACCGTTAAACGCATTCACGCCGGGAGGGACGTATCCGCGGGAGTTTCTGTTCACTATCTTTGCAGCCTGCATGCAGTTAGCGTTTACAATGTCGCCGACGTACGTATGCGGATGCGGCTGAGCCGAGCAGACCGCGGCGGCCAGTTGGATCAAGATCGCGAGGTTCCATGCGTACTTCACGCGATTCGCCGTGCAATCGATCAGCCAGCCCGGGGCGGCGCCTGCCCGGGCCGCTTAGGATCGCGCTAATCGTCGAATTGCAGCCGCTCTGCCGCCAGCGGTTTGACGATGCTCAAGAACTCCGTCATCGTGAAGACCGGCTTTCCTTCGAGCTCACTTACAAGATTCCGGTAGGGAACCACCAGGTCTGTCTCCACGTCGGGCGTTTTCAGCCAGAACGCTTCGACCAGCAGTCCCGGAACGCTCAAGATGCGCAGTTCGTAAGTGTCCAACCGGTTGGGCTGTGCCTCCAGGCGCGACATGAGGCTGTACGCGATATGCAGGAACTCCGGAACCTGCGGTCCGTGCATGAGACTGATCAGCTTTGGGGGCCGGTTGAAAGGGGGCACAGTCACGTCGCCGGCGATGGGCTGGGTCAGCGCGCCACCCGCCATGAATCGCCATCCAGCATGCTCGGCGGCGGCGATTCCCGCGGCGCCGGCCAGGTCCTGCAGCCCCAGCGTATGGATTTCGAGCGGATCATACTCGGGAGGAAGACCAGTGAGTATGTCGCCCAGGTCGTCGATAGCCTCGATGCCCTCGAGGAAGTTGGGGAGCCCAGTGAAAAAAGCCAGCTGCGCTCGTTCTGGGGGAACACTTTTGGTGAATTGCATTTTCGATTCTCCTTGTCAGGCCTTCAACAGGAACGAGTGGCTCCACTCTCCCTGGAACCGATAGTCGTATGCCAGTTCGTCGTACGACACGACGCCCGGACCCGAATCCGGATCCTGGATGTGCACCTGCCGGAAGCCCGAATCAAACTCCGTGCAGCCGTCGATCACGATGAAATGAGCGCCGCCACCCCTCCACTGGATCCGTGCGCACACCGGCCGGTTGGAGCTGATCTCATGGCGGAGAGCCTCGAACCGCAGGGGGCCGTTCAACGGCTGGTTCTTCAGGTTGTCGACCAGCCTCAGGGCGTCCTGCAGCTTTCTGGGCTTGTTGAAATGCTTCTCATTGCCGCAGACGCCGGCGCGGAACATCTTTCCGGCGAGCTCGCATTGCTCCAAGTCCAGCGACGTGGCCCCGAAATAACGGTCCACGCTAACCGTGACGGCCGCCCAGCACCAATTCCTCTCTTTCTGCCGCTCCATTTGGAAACTTTTAACCGCGCTGGACTCCGTGCTTTCCGCTCCCAATGTGCTGTAATTCGTCTCTGTTTTCGGCTTGGCCGGGTCTTTCTTCGGCTTGCTGGATGACCTGCCGCCACATGGGCAGAAGATCAGGGGACCGATCACGACGACCTTTCCCGAGCCGGGCCCACCCGAGCCTGGTCCCGGATCATCCTCGAAATCGTTTCCACCCTCACCCGCCTCCGCGGCCGCCCTGTTGCAGAAGACGAGCGGGCCGATGACGGAGGCGCATCCCGAGCCGGGACCGCCTGAACCGGGGCCCGGGTCGTCTTCGAAGTCGCCTCCCCCCTCTCCCGCCTCGGAGGTGGCGCCCAACATTTTGGAGAACGTTGCAGCCCCTGCGGACGTTCGTTCTTTCCGGCGGGGGGTCACCCCCGCGCCCGGTGTTATCGTGACACCGTCTTTTCCGAACCTGATCTTGTACTCAACAGACATTTGTTCTCCTTATCGAACCTTGTGTGAAGCCACCAACTGGATGAAGCGAGGATCCTTGTGCAAATCCGCCAATTCCGGCCAGCGGCTCAAATCCGTAAAAACCTCACCCGGCGCGCGTCCTAAAACGGCAAGGGTGGCGTCGCGCTCGCCCAGGCTCTCATAGGTTTGAGCCGCCGCATAAAGAGCGCCGGTGTCATTCGGGGAGAGCAACAGGGCTTGCGCAATCTCTGATTCTGCTCTTGTCCGGTTGCCGAGCTTTGCGCACAGGTACGCCAGGTGGGATCGGATCCTGCCGGAGCGGGGATTCTGGGCCATCTCTTTTTCCGCTAATTCCAAGGCTCGTCTGGTTGCCTTTCCGGATTCCGATTCGAGCCCTATGCGCCGGTAGGAAGCGCCGAGATTCATCCACCATTGGTATCTCTCCGGCCAGCGGCTCAACCCCTGCGACAACAATCCAATCGCTTCCTGATCCCTCTTCTGATACATGAGGACCAGCGCGAGGTTTTGTAACGCCGTTGGAGAATCGCCGGCCCGAAGGGCGAAGCGCAGCTCGCTCTCGGCCTCGGCAAACCGCCCGAGGCTCTTGTAGATGGTGCCCAGAGCAAAATGCGCGTCAGGCTCGTCGGCAGCCAGCTCGACCGTCTTCTGGAAGTGCTTCACGGCTTCCAGGTAATTGGACTGCTTGTTATAAAACGCTCCCAAGGCCTGGTGATTGCGATGGTTTCGCGGGTCCAATTCAATGGCGCGGCGATAGGCGGCCAAGGCCTGGTCAAGCTGGTTGTTCGCGTCGAATGCCATCCCCAGGCGCCTGTACGTGTCACTATTGACCGGATCGAGCTCGATGGCCCGGCCATACTTTTTCTCGGCGAGCTCATAGTTGCCGGAGTTCGCCAAAAGCAATCCGGCGACGCGGTGTACCTGCGCTAAATCCGGATTGCGGACTTCAGCCCGACGCACCGACTCTTCGGTGCGCGTAAGCCAAGCCTGGTCTTTGGTCAGAAAGTACTTGACCCATTCCGATTCAGCCAGAGCCGCATGCGTGAGCGGAGAGTCGGGATCCGCGATGACCGCCCGCTCGAGGAAAGCCAGCGAGGCGTCGGCGCCGGAATTGCGGCGAAGACAGGCCAGCCCGGCCAGGTAATCCTGGATGGCGGCCGCATTCACCGTCGCCAGGGCAGCCAGCGCCGGCAGCCGGAACGTTCCCGTCACCATCCCTGCTAAAGCCACCGGACCGTACCGCAACTCGCCGGCAGCGTACTCGGCGCTCCAGTCCGTCGCATTGACCATCGAACCCGTGGCCGTCACGTAGGCGTGCAGAATCACCTTCTGCTTCTCTTTCGTCAGCGTCCCGTGCAGGACGTGGGTGGCGTCAAGAACCGTCCGGGCTTTCTCCGGCTTGTCCACTTTCTCCCGCGCGGCACGAGCCAGCGGGATCACGGTGAGCTTCGTCCTGCCGGAACTACGAAGGCGGGCCAGTTGATCCGAGGTGTCGCTGGAAAGACGCTGCGCCAGCGCCGCCGTCTCCGGAACGGAAGCGAAAGGCAACACCGCCAGCCGTACCGATTCGCGCGGAGCAGCGGCTTTCTCATAGGTCACCAGTCCGGAGACGACGGCCAGCAGGGCGGCCGCCGCCGCTCCCAGGACCCATCTGCGCCTGGGCGGCGGCGCCAGGGCCAGGGCGACCTCATCGGCATCCCGAAATCTCCGCGCCGGATCCGGATCGAGACAGCGGCGGATCACGCCATCCCATTTGGGATGTGCCGCCGGCGGTTT
Source organism: Bryobacteraceae bacterium (assembly GCA_035495815.1). Taxonomy (GTDB): domain Bacteria; phylum Acidobacteriota; class Terriglobia; order Bryobacterales; family Bryobacteraceae; genus DATJFH01. The sequence goes on along the minus strand of DATJFH010000195.1, from coordinate 40,399 downwards.
CCAGGAGAGCCATTCTCCTTCACCAGGCGCCGGCCGCTCCGGCGTCCGGCCGGAGATCAATTCAAAGAGGATGACACCCAAGGCGTAGATATCCGTGGCGGTCGACGCCTTCTCGCCCTTCCACAACTCGGGCGCCATGTAGGCGGGCGTTCCTCCCTGCTGACCCGACGGCGCCGTACGCTGCGCCGTCTCCGGCCGCCGCGCCAGGCCGAAATCGGTGATCACTGCTCTTCCCGGCCCGTTGTTCCCGGGGGTCAGGATGACATTGTTACTCTTGAGATCCCCGTGGATCACCCGTTTGCGATGCGCTTCAGCCAGACCGGCGCAAAGCTGCAGCGCGATCTCCCGGGCTTCCGGCTCCGGGACCGCCCCGCGTCGAACCCGCTCGGCCAGAGTTTCCCCGTCGAGAAACTCCATGGTGAGAAAGTCGATCTCTCCCCGGCTGGTGGACGCCGTGTGGATCTCGAAAATCTTGCACACGTTGGGGTGGCTGATTTCGCTGGCATGGCGCACTTCCGGCGGCAGGCGCTTGCGGAAGCCGGTCTTGGCGCACTTCAGTGCGATGCGCCGCTCCAACTTCTCGTCCTCCGCTTCGTAGACGATGCCCATGCCTCCCTGCGCCACTTCGCGCACGATGCGGAACCGGCCTTCGAGAAGCTCTTGCGGCTCGAACGGATGCTCGATGGAGATCGGGGGATAGAGGGGCTCGAGCAGAAACCCGTTCATGCGCTGCTCGCACTCCACATAGTCCCAGACCTTGCTGAACAGCTCCGAATCGTTGGCGCAGGCGCTCTGGAGATAGGACTGGCGTTCCTCGAGCGGCTTGGCCAAAGCCATCTCGACCAGGCTCATGACCAGGTCGTCATCCTGCGCTTTGTTTGGCATGGCCGGACTCCGTCTGCTCGAACAACCACTTTCGGACGTCGAGCCACATTCGCTGCATTGTGCGGAGCTTCAGGCTGAGCGCTTCAGCGGCCTCTTCGTCCGTGAGTCCCAGGAAATATTTCACTTCGACCAGGGTGCACCATTCCGGCTTCGTTTCCGCCAGGCGATCGAGCAGCCGGTCGACTGTAATCGCCAGATCTATCTTGGGGCTGCCCGCGGGCAGAAAGTTCTGGATTCCCTCCAGCGAGACGAACTCCGCGTCCGGCCGGCCGCGGGCGTGGTCGATCAGATGCCTCCGCATGGCTCTACCAGCTATAGCGAAGAAATGCTGACGATTCCGCCAATCCCGATCCCTGGCGGCGACCAGCCGGAAGTAGATCTGATCCACCAGTTCGGTGGGCTGTAAGGAATGGCCCTTGCGCTCCCCTTTCATCAGGTAGTGGGCCAGGCGGCGCAGATTTGGTAAAACCAGCTCGAAGAGTTCGGCTTCGGCCTCTCGGCTTCCTTCGCGCCACTGCTGTAGGAGTTGGGTAACGTCGCCCATAGACTCCCCGTGTTCGATCGTAGCGGGCATTATAGCGCAGCCTGTCAACCAGGGCCACGCCTTTTTACGCCTTTTCAGATGCTTTTTAGACTACAACCATTTCTTTATAAATGAGCAGATGTGGTATCCGTCCAAAAACTTGAACGGCGTCTCGCCCATGGTGTAGTGCCCGCACGGCAGCACGGCGACATCGTGATCGATCCGGCGGCGGCGGATGCTCTCCACCGTTTGCCTGGAAAACTCCGGCAGGAACGTCGTGTCGTAGAGGGTGTAGATGAATTTGGACTTCTTCGGCGTCCTTGCGAACTTCTCCATGTAGTTGACCGGGCTGATCGCCATCCAGACCTCGCGCAGGCGGTCGAGATCGATATTGCCTTCCATGCTCTGCCGGATATGCTGCGTCGACAGTCCGGTCCAAACGACATCAGCAACATAGGAGGAACAGTGGTTGAACACATTCACCGCCAGCCGTTCGTCGTGCGCGCTTGCCAGGAACGCATAGCAGGAGCCAAGGCTGGTCCCGACGATCCCCAGCCGATCGTAGCCCATCGATTGAAGCCAGTCGAGACAACAGCGCACATCGATGACCGCTTGCCGGGTGGCGTCTATCGTCCGGGCCACATTCGACGACACCGCGTAGTCGGCGCGCTGCAATTCCGGCGGCATTCGCAGATCGTGGTAGGGAAGGCTGATGCGCAGCGCGGAGATGCCCAGCCGGCGGATTCCCCGGGCCAGTCCGACGTGCTGCTGGGCGCCGGCGTTCCAGTGGGGAAGCACGACCACGGCTTTCTTCGAACCCGGCGCCGGGAACCAGCGGGCGTGCGCCAGGTCGTTGGCGGGATGTGGCGTTCTCACCGGGGAGCGGAATTTGAGAATATCGGCATCCAGTTCAAACCGGGAGGGTTTCTCGTATCCGAAGAATTCATCGCTCTGTTCGAGAATCGTCCGGTTGAGCGCGTTCAGGTATTCGTAAGGGCCATGGCCGTTTTGCGGAAGCCGGGCGGCAGCCGGCCAGTTACGGGTCCAGTCAATTCCCCATTCGAAGGGCCTTACGACCCGATTGGTGGCGCGGAAGGCCAGACGGTTCTCCCAGTCCAGCATCCAGCGCCGGTAGCTTTCACGGAGCATAGAATCGATGAGCGGCCGGCTTGGGCTATCGAAAGCGATAGCTGACAGCGGACAGCTTCCAGCTTACACTGGTCTCAATGGTCAAGGTGCTGTTCGTGTTCGGGACGAGGCCCGAAGCGATCAAGCTGTGCCCGGTTCTCCGCCACATGAGATCACGGCCGGCCGATTTCACCGCGCGGGTATGCGTCACCGGGCAGCACCGGGGGATGCTCGATCAGGTGCTGGACGCCTTTGACGTCCGCCCCGACCATGATCTGTCCCTGATGCTGCCCGGCCAGACGCTGTTCCAATCCACTTCCCGGATTCTGGCGGCCCTCGAGCCGGTGATGCAGAGTGAACAGCCCGACATCGTGCTGGTGCAGGGCGATACCACCACCACTCTCTGCGGGGCGTTGGCGGCTTTCTACGCTCGTGTGTCGATTGGACACGTCGAAGCAGGGCTTCGCACCGGGGACCTGGCGCAGCCGTTTCCCGAGGAGATGAATCGCGTATTGACAGGAAGGCTGGCCGACCTCCATTTTGCAGCCACACCTGGAGCGGCCCGCAACTTGCAGGCGGAGGGGGTGGATTCGTGCATGATTACGGTAACCGGCAACTCCGGCATCGACGCCGTACTGCATGTCCGTGACGGCCTCGAGAGCGGACGGCTGGCCGGCGGCGGACTGCCTGCTCTAAATCCTGCAAAGAAACTGATCGTGGTCACGGCGCACCGCCGCGAAAGCTTCGGGAACGGTTTCGAGCAAATCTGCTCCGCGCTCGCCCGCGTGGCTTCCCGGGACGACGTCGAACTCGTTTATCCGGTGCATCCCAACCCGAACGTGCAGGAGCCGGTCCGGCGGCGTTTGAGCGGATTGCCGAATGTTCACCTCATCGCCCCGCTCGACTATGTTCCTTTCGTAGACCTGATGCGTAAGGCCTACCTTCTGATCACCGATTCGGGTGGAATTCAGGAGGAAGGTCCGTCGCTGGGGAAGCCGGTGCTGGTCATGCGGGAAAAGACGGAGCGGCCGGAAGCCGTGGAAGCCGGAACGGTAAAGCTGGTCGGCGCCGACGAGACTGCAATCGTGGGAGCGGTGGAAAACCTGATTGAAGATCAAAAGGCATACGCGGCGATGTCGCGCGTTCACAACCCTTACGGAGACGGACGCGCCTCGGGCCGCATAGGGGATGCAATTCATTCATTCTTCAATGAAAAATGGAAGCGGAAACCAGTCGAAATCGCGGCTGGTTTAAAGTGAATCAGGCGTGGCAAGACGTCCTCGCATGTATACTGGGGACAGAGGCGGTGTACCTGAGATGAAGAGTGCGCAACCGTCGGGAAAATCGAAGAAAACTGCTGTAGAAGACAAGTCCGGGGATCTGGCAGCGCAGTTAACCCAGAAAGTGGTCGGCCAGCCCGCCGTGGCGGATATCATCATTCCCTACATTCAGATGTTTCAGGCCGGGCTGGCGCCGGAGGGGCGGCCGGTGGGTGTGTTCCTTCTGCTCGGTCCCACCGGGACGGGCAAAACCAAAACTGTCGAAGCGCTGGCGGAAGTGATCCACGGCAGCGAGAAAAGCCTGCTGAAGGTGGACTGCGGCGAGTTTCAGATGGAGCACGAAGTTGCCAAACTTATCGGAGCGCCTCCGGGTTATCTGGGCCACCGCGAAACCCAACCCGTGCTGACGCAACAGAAACTGAACTCGGTGACCAGCGAGAAGTCGGCGTTGTCCATCGTCCTGTTCGACGAAATCGAAAAGGCGGCGCCGTCCATGACGCGGCTTCTGCTGGGCGTCCTCGACAAAGCCACTCTGCGCCTGGGGGACAATACGGCGGTGAACTTCGAGAAGAGCCTGGTGTTTCTCACCAGTAACCTGGGCGCGCGGGAGATGCTCAAGGAGATAAACCCGGACTTCGGTTTCCAGGCCGGGGTGAAGAAAGAGCAGCAGGACCTTACCGGAAAGCTGCAGGCGATCGGACTGACGGCCGTACGCAAGAAATTCTCTCCGGAATTCGTGAACCGCATCGACGCGGTAATCACCTACCAGCCGCTCGATTCGCAATCGCTCTCGGCGATCCTCGATCACCAGATCCGGCAGCTGCAAAGTCACGTCAACAGCCGCCTCGGGCAGCGCTGTTTCACGATCGAGGTGCCGCAAGAGAGCCGCGAGTTTCTGCTCAAAGCCGGCACCAGCTCCCAGTACGGCGCGCGCGAGCTGAATCGCACGATCCACCGCCAGCTGACGCAACCGCTGGCCACGATGGTGGCCACCGGCCAGATCTCGGCAGGCGGCCGCATCCGCGTGGATCTGGCGCCGGACAAGACCAGTCTGCTGATCCATGCCGAGGCGGCCGATCCGGCGTTTGCTCCGCATCCGACGGTGCTGATCGTGGATGACAATCGCGATTTGCTGCGGTTCCTCGAGCGTCTGATGGCCCAATCCGGCTGGAAGCTCCTGACGGCGGAGACGGCGGAGGCGGGCCGCGAACTGGTTTCGCGGGAGCGGCCAAGCGTCGCGCTGCTGGACTATGTGCTGCCCGACGAGACCGGCGTCGCGCTCGGCGTGCGTCTGCGGGAGATGTCGCCCAGTATTCCGGTGATTATCATGTCCGGCGCGGAGCTGCCCGGCAAGGACCAGATCACCTGCGAGGAACATGATTTCCAGATTCTGCAAAAACCGTTCCTGGCGAATGAAATCATGAATCAGATCCGAGCCCGCCTATCGCCCGACTCGGCCACGGCCAGTCTGCCGTAACTGCGACAGGGCAGCAGACTGCGTCCGATCGCGCGGTACGAAACCGGCGCCCCCGCTATACTGTAAGGCATCGTGGAAAAACAGGAAAAGATCGGCGTGGTCGTCCACGCCCAGGAGGGTCTCGGACTCCTTCACCGCCTGACCGGCGTGATTCTGGAGCATCAGGCCAACATCACTTCGGTCGCCATCATCGACAACCGCCCGCCGGACGCCAGGATTTATTTCGAGGTCGAACTCTCGTCGGAGCTGTCGCAACTGACCGCCGACCTTGAAAAGCTGCCTGTGGTCCGCGGCGTGGAGGTGGTGAAGAGCCTCGAAAAAATCTACGGGAAGCGGATCATCATCATGGGGGGCGGCGCGCAGGTGGGGCAGGTGGCCATCGGCGCGGTTTCCGAGGCGGACCGCCACAATATCCGTGGGGAACATATCTCGGTCGACACCATTCCGCTGGTGGGCGAGCAGTCGCTGGCCGATGCGGTACGCGCCGTGGCGCGGCTTCCTCGCGTCAAGGCGCTGGTGCTGGCGGGCTCGCTGATGGGTGGAGCGATCGAGGCCGCGGTGCGCGAAGTGCGTCAGACCGGGCTGCTGGTCATCAGCCTGAATATGGCTGGCAGCGTCCCGGATGCGGCCGACCTGGTAGTCAGCGACCCGGTGCAGGCAGGCGTGATGGCCGTGATGGCGGTGGCCGATACCGCCAAATTCAACGTCGCGCGTCTGAAGCGACGCATTTTCTAAATCCGGGCCGTTTCACTTTTTCGGCAATGCGAAATCGTAGAGCGCCGTCGTGGTCCGCACCCAGATGTGGCCATCCGCGATGGCGGGAGTAGCGAAAACTTCTTCGCCCATATCGCCGGCCAGTGAAGCCTTCCATTCGCCGCCGCCTTCGAGCACGGACACTTTCCCGTTCCGGCTGATCATGTACACTTTGCCGTCACCGGCGACCGGCGACGCGTAATAGTCATCCAGCGCGGGCAAACGTCCCTGCTTTAGCAGCTTGCCGGTGGCCGGATCGAGAGTTTGCACGATGCCGCCGTTGCGAACCAGAAACAGTACTCCCCTGTAGAGCAGAATCCCGGGCACGTCCGGCAGCGACTTGTCATAGCGCCAGAGCACGTTGGTCGCGGTCACGTCGCCCTTGCCGCCGAGCTTGATGGCTATCGACGAATTGCTGGAAGTGCGCCGCATGCGGTAGTACTGCCAGTCTTTCGCATTGAGGAGTCCGTCTTTGTCCAGATCCTGCATGGCCCAGTTGCCGGGATGCCACTTCTTCGGGAGCTCTTCTTTCGAGATCTTGCCGTCGCCGTCCTTATCGAACATCTTCAGGACTTCTTCGAACACCGGCAGTTCGATCCGCTCGCTAGGCTCGCCCCCCGGGGCCCAGCCGTTGAAATAGAGCGTGTCGCCCCCGAGCACGGGAACGGATTTCACCTGGTAAGTCAAGCCCTGTGCCCGCCAGATCAATTCGCCGGTCGCAACGTCATAGCTGGTCATCTGGTAGGAGCCGGGGACGATCAGCTCGGTGCGTCCGGAGGCGCCTTTGTAGACGATGGGCGTGGAGAAACTGTGCACCATCTCGGGGCGGTCCGCTCTCCAGACCTGCCTGCCCGAGTTACGATCCACGGCCAGCAGGAAGGCGTCCTGATCCTGGTCGCAAATCATGAGGACTTTTCCGTCCGCCAGGACGGGCGAGGCGCCCATGCCGTGAAAGTTCGTGAACGGACCGAGCGGCAGTTTCCAGCGTTCCCCGCCGTCGCGATCGTAGGAGACGAGCCCATAGCCGGCGAAGAAGACATACACATTCGAGCCGTCGCTGACGGGCGTAGGCGAGGCGGGATCGTTCAGGTCGTTCCGCTTTTCGTCGCGGCGCCCGGGCGCCTCCTTGCGCCACAGCATTTCGCCGGACCGCCGGTCGAGCGCCAGAGTGAACAGCCTGCCGTTCTCGTGACCGGTCAGGAAAATCCGGTCCGCGGTGACGACTGGGGATGACTTACCCTTGGGGAGCGCCGTCTTCCACACCACGTTTTTATCCGCGCCGAATTCCGCGGGCAGAGGGCCGTCTTCCGCTACTCCGGCGCCGTTCGGGCCGCGGAACCGTGTCCAATCGCCGGCCGCGCCAGGGATCGCCGCAAGAAAAATGAGGAGTGCCAGTCTCACAATCGATCATCATACCGCTGAAGCCGGGGCAGGCGCGGGCTCTCGAAATGCTAGCATCGGAGAGACTACCGACCGATGCAACCCTCTCTCTCCGGAATCAAGGTCCTGGATTTTTCGCACGCGCTGGCAGGCCCCTTCTGCACCATGCTGCTCAGTGATTACGGGGCCGACGTCTATAAGCTGGAATCGCCGGAAGGCGGCGACATCGGCCGGGGCTGGGGGCCGCCCTTCACCGGCGGTCAGGCATCCTATTTTCTGGGACTCAACCGCGGCAAGCGGGGCGTTTCGATCGACCTCAAGCGATCCGAAGGGGTGGAATTGTGCCTCCGCATGATCGAAAAGGTGGACGTGCTGATCGAAAACTTTCGTCCCGGCACGCTGGCGCGCCTGGGACTTGGTTATGAAGCCGCGCGGGAGCGCAATCCACGCCTTGTCTACTGTACGATTTCCGGCTACGGCCAGGAAGGTCCTGCGCGCGATCAGCCTGCCATGGACCTCATCCTGCAGGCGTCCAGCGGGCTGATCAGCGTCACCGGCTCGCCCGACGGCCAATTGGCGCGCTGCGGCCACTCGGTGGCCGATATAACCGCCGGCATGTTTTCGCTGATCGGAATTCTGATGGCGCTGCGGGCGCGGGACGCGTCCGGGACCGGTCAGCTCGTCGATATCTCGATGCTGGATTCGATGATCTCGGCCATGACGTCGAATTTCGTGAACTACCTGGGCTCGGGAGTCCTGCCCAAACCGCTCGGCACCGCGTTCCCGTCCATCGTTCCCTACCGGACCTTTCCTACCCGGAATCGTGAGATCGCCGTGGCGGTAGCGAGTGACAAACTATGGCGCATTTTCTGCGAAGCCATCGGCCGCACCGACCTCACCGATCATCCCGACTACGCGACCAACTCGCTGCGCGTGAAGAACCGGAGCGTGCTTGAGTCCCTGCTCGCCGCCATCTTTCTCCAGGACACAGCCGATGCATGGTTCCGGAAGCTGAACCGGTTCGGGGTCCCCAGCTCACCGGTGCGCACGATGGAGGAGGTGGTCAACGATCCGCAGGCCGCGCTGCGCCGGATGTTCCCCGTCCTGGATCACCCGGATGCCGGACCGTTCACGGTAACCGGATCGCCGATCAAGATGTCCGGCACGCCGGGAAGTATCTCGACGCCCGCCCCGCTTCTGGGCGAGCATACGCGGGAAGCGCTCTCCGAGCTGCTCGAACTCGGAGACGCCGAGCTGGACCGCCTGGAATCGGGCGGGGTCATCCTCACCACCACGCCGTCCGGGCGCCCGGCGTGAGCGCATGGCGTCCGCGATCACACATTTCATCGTAGGGGCATCCTTAGCGCTGCCGGCTCTCGAATCCCGCCCGCTTCTCAATGCGCTTCCCGGCTGGCGGATCCCCGTTTCCGCCGGGCTGTTCGCCGTGGCTGCTGATCTCGACACCTTCGTCATGGGCGCGCTCCGCATCCCGTACGACAGCTTCTTCGGCCATCGCGGATTCTTTCATTCGCCGTTCTTCCTGGCGCTGTTCTTCACCGGAATGGCGGCGATCGCGGCCCGCGGGCACAGGCGCTCCGCCGTCCCGCTGGCAGCGCTGTGGACCGGCTGCGCCGTCACACACCCGCTGCTCGACATGCTTACCGATGGAGGCTTGGGCGTCATGCTGCTGTTCCCATTCTCCGAAGAGCGTCTGTTCTTCCCCTTCACGCCGATTCACGTTTCACCGTTCGGGATTCTCCAGTTTTTCCGCCGCGCCGGATACATCCTGGCTTCGGAGGCTCCGTTTTGCGCCGCGGCTCTTTTCCTCGGAAGCGCCGGTCTGCTGGCGCGGAGGCGCGTGGTCCGCCGGAACTGACGTGGCGCAAGCGCCTGGGAAGCCGCCTCAAGGCGCAATTCCGAGATCCACTCCTGGGAGGCATGCACGCTTCGCCACGACAATGGCGATGAAATCGGAGCGGGGGCAATCCGGTGGAAACTCAACCGTCAGGGCGCGAACTCTACGGTCACTCAGCTCCGCCCGTGACCTTCGGAGCTGGGATCCTTGAACGAATACCCTCTCCTATGGGTCCCTTGTGTTCCAGCGCCATGTTCAGCCACTCCACCATCTGCCGCTCCCAATCCGGCACGCCCGGCACGGTGTGCCACTTCCCCGTGGCATGCGGACCATTCGGAATGATGATCAGGTCGCAGCGCACTCCGTTGGCCTTGAGCGCGGCCTGCAGATGAGTGGACTGGGCCAGCGGCACTGCCTGATCACGATCGCCGTGAATCAACAGAAACGGCGGCGCGGCGTAGCCGAAATGAGTCACCGGAGAGGCTTCCGCCAGCGCGGCCTCCAGCCCCTTTTTCTCGATCAGCGGAGCAAGCAGCTGCCGCAGCCCGTCCGAAGGCGTCTGACCGCGGAAATCGCTGGGGCCGAACAGCGTCACCACGGCCTGCACGCGGGCGCTGGCGCGATCCACAGGATCCCTGGCGCCCTTGATGCCCGGCGCGTCCAGAATGCCGGCCATGTTGCTGAGATAACCGCCCGCCGATCCGCCTACCAGCGCAATCTTGCCCGGATCGGCGTCCCACTTTTTCGCGTTGTAGCGGATGTAGCGGATGGCGCGTTGCACGTCCTCCACCATCGCTGGATATGTGAATTTCGGCGCCAGCCGGTAGTTGATCGAAAACACGGCGTAGCCTGCCGGCGCGAGAAAATCGGCGCAGTAGGCTTCGCTGTTGTTCTTGCTGTTCCCGCGTACATAGCCTCCCCCGTGAATGATGATCGCAACCGGGTGCGGACCCGGTCCGGCCGGACGATAGTAATCCATGGTCAGCTTCTCGCCGCCCGCTTCGCCGTAAATCAGCCCGTCCTCCGACTTCGCGCCGCCAAGAACAACGGCTCCGATAGATAAGGCCAGGAACAGAATGCGCAACATACCGCCAGTCTAGCTGAAGCTGATAAACTGAAGTTCCTCGATTCCAATGAAGCGCCTCCTTCTTTTTTGCACATTCCTGTTGCTGTGTTCGAGTCTGGCCGCCCAGGAGCCTTTTCTTGTGGAGCCCTATCTTCAGATGGGTAACGCGCCGAATTTGGCGTCGAGCGACACCATGATCATCGTCTGGCATACCGCCGATGCCGATCAGGCCTGGGATGTGCAGGTCAGGAAATCGGGCGAAACGAGCTGGTCGAAGCCTTTCGCGGCGCTGCATTCGAGGGTGGCCGTCCGGGGCGTGGCGCCGCATCGCGTCTACTTCGCGGGGCTGTCCAGACTGGAGCCCGGCAGGGAATTCGACTATCGCGTGCGCCGGAATGAGAAACCGGTCTTTGAGTCCCGCGCAATCGCGCGCAAGTCGAGGAACCAGCCCTACCGCTTCGTGGTTTTCGGCGATTGCGCCGCGGGTACGCCCGAATCGCGGGCGGTCGCCTATCAGGCGTACAAGGCCAAACCGGATTTCGTGTTCATTCCCGGTGATATCGTCTATTCGCGGGGCCGAATCTCGGAATACCGTACCAAGTTTTTCCCCGTGTACAACTCCTCGAAGGCGTCCCCGGAAGCCGGCGCGCCGCTGACGCGGTCTACCCTCTTCATCGCCGCGCCCGGCAACCACGACATCGCCAGGCCCGACCTCACGCAGTACCCCGATTCGCTCGCCTACTTCATGTACTGGTCCCAGCCGCTCAACGGGCCGGTGGCCAAGATCGGGGATCCGAACACACCGGTATTCGAGGGCACGGACCGGGAAAAAGAGGACTTCCTGGCCACGTCCCGCAGTTCCTATCCGCGCATGGCCAGTTTCTCGTTCGATTACGGCAACGCTCACTGGACGATACTCGATTCCAATCCCAACGTGGATTGGAACAGCGGCGCGTTTCGGGACTGGCTGGTCAAGGACCTGGCTTCAGCCAAATCGGCCACCTGGCGCTTCGTCGGATTTCATCATCCCGGATTCAACTCCGCCAGGAACCATTTCAACGAGCAAGGCACGCGACGGCTGTCGGAAATCTTCGAAGAGGGCGGGGTGGACATCGTGTTCGCCGGCCACGTGCACAATTACCAGAGAACTTTTCCCATGCGCTTCAAACCCAAGCCGGCCGATCCCGGGGCAAAGATCAGATCGCTGGTGGATGGCGAGTGGACGTTGGACAAGAATTTCGACGGCGTCGTCAAGACCAAGCCGAAGGGCGTGATTTATCTGGTCACCGGCGCCGGCGGCGCGCGCCTCTACAGTCCGGAGATGGAGGCCGTGCCGTCGAGTTGGCAGCCCTTTACGGACAAATTCCATTCCACCGTGAACTCTTTGACCGTGGTCGAGGCCGAAGGCGACAAACTGTCCATCCGGCAGGTTTCGAAGGACGGCAAGGAGCTGGACCGGTTCACGGTTACCAGAAAGTAGCCACCCAGGAGATTCCCATGAAAGCAGCATTCTATGAAGGTCACGAAAAAATCCGCATCGGCGATTGCGCTCCTATAGCGCCGGCCGCCGGGCAGGTGCAGATTCAAGTTTCGCACTGCGGCATCTGCGGCACCGACCTGCACGTGTTCCACGGAAAGATGGACCACCGGGTGACGTTCCCCCAGGTGATCGGGCATGAGATGTCGGGAACCATCACGGCCATCGGATCCGGCGTCTCCGGATGGTCCGCCGGGGACCGCGTCACGGTGCGGCCGCTCGACCCGTGCGGGGCGTGTCCCGCCTGCCGCAACGGGCATAGCCATGTCTGCCAGAAGCTGAAGTTCATCGGCATCGACGCGCCGGGCGCGATGCAGGGGCTGTGGACCGTACCGGCGCACACCCTGCACCGTCTGCCCGCCAACCTGTCGCTCGAGCAGGGCGCGCTGATCGAGCCGATCGCGGTAGCCTGTCACGACGTCCGCCTGGGCGAGGTGAAAGCGGGCGAGTTCGTGGTGGTGCTGGGGGGCGGTCCGATCGGCGTGCTGGTCGCCTGCGTTGCCAAAAACGAGGGCGCCCGGGTGATTGTCTCGGAGGTGAATCCGTTCCGGTTGAAGCTTGCCGCCAGCCTTGGCCTGGAGACGGTGAACCCGAAAGAGACGGACCTCATCGCGCTCGTCAACTCCGAAACCGGCGGAGCGGGCGCGGACGCGGTGTTCGAAGTCTCGGGCTCGGCGGCGGGAGCGGAGATCATGAGCAAGCTCCCCCGGGTGCGAGGACGGGTGGTGGTGGTGGCGGTTTTTTCCGAGCCGCCGAAGGTCGATCTGTTCCAGTTCTTCTGGCGCGAGCTGAAGCTGACCGGCGTCCGGGTCTACGAACCGCAGGATTTCGAAAAGGCCATCGAGATCGCCGCCGCCGGGCGCCTTCCGATGGACCGCCTGATCACCAACACTGTCCCGCTCGAAGGTCTCGGTGACGCCTTCCGTCAGCTGGAAAGCGGCGGGCAGGTGATGAAGATCCTGGTGAGCTGCGCGTGAGCGTCCTCGAGCTTTTCAAGCTGGACGGCAAGGTGGCGCTGGTCACCGGGTGCCGCCGCGGGATCGGCAAAGCTATGGCGCTGGCTCTGGCGGAGGCCGGCGCGGACATTGCGGGCGTGAGTAAATCGCTCGAACGGGAGGGCAGCGAGATCGAGCGCGAAGTAACAGCGCTGGGACGCAAATTCCGCGGCTACACCTGCGATTTCGGCGACCGCGATTCGGTTCGCGCCTTCCTGCGGCAGGCGCTGGCGGAGCTTCCGGTGATCGACATCCTGGTCAACAATGCGGGCACGATCCTCCGCAGGCCGGCCGCCGAGCATCCGGACGAATACTGGGACGAGGTGATCGAGACCAACCTGAATGCGCAATTTCTAATCAGCCGCGAGGTCGGCAAGGGTATGATCGAGCGCGGCGCGGGCAAGATCATCTTCACGGCGTCCCTGCTCACGTTCCAGGGAGGGATCACAGTCCCCGGCTACGCCGCCAGCAAAGGCGCCATCGGCCAGTTGACGAAGGCGCTGGCCAACGAGTGGGCCGCGAAGGGCGTGCAGGTGAACGCCATCGCGCCGGGCTACATCCGCACGGACAACACGGCGGCGCTGCAGGCGGACCCCGTGCGCAATCCGGCCATCCTCTCGCGCATTCCGGCGGGACGATGGGGCGAGCCGGCCGATTTCAAAGGCGCCGCGGTATTCCTGGCTTCAGCGGCGTCGGATTATGTCACCGGCTCGATCCTCACGGTTGACGGCGGCTGGATGGCGCGTTAGAACGCCGTCCCCGCCGGACTAATCGGTCTCCTTCTTCTTCTTTCGGAGCACGTCTTTCGGATTTGCGCCGGGGTCGACGGCCAGCTCGAACCAGCCGATCATCATCTCTTCCCAGCTTTGCGGGCCCCAGCGCACTTCCACCTTGGGATCCGGGTTTCCGGGATTGTTGGCGGAGTTATCGAAGTGAGCCGTGCACTCGATGCGGGTTCCCTTCGGCAGCAGCTTGGGCGTTTCGAGATAGTAAAAGAGCTGCCAGTTGAAGTCGAAGCGGGGCACGTTGAGGATCGTTTCCGATTCGCCCGTCGGATACACCAGCCGGTACAGGAAATCCTTTCCACGGAGGTGCATGTGCGGCATCAGGTCCACCAGGTGGGCATCTTCCTGCAAAGTGATCTGGGCGGTCACTTCCAGGTTCGGCTCGCCCGGCGGGATGACGAACTTGTTGTTCATGGCATTGGCGGTGAACACGCGCTGCCGGGGAGTTTCTTTGGCGAAGGCCAGACCGATGCGGCTGCGGTCCGTGGCCGGCTTTCCGTTGGTGGTGTAGTGCATCTGCAGCACGAGGTCGGAACCGGCTTTAACGAGCTTGGCCTGGCCCGGCTTGAGCATCATCGCCTCCATGCCCGGCGCGTAACCCACCAGCAGATCGCTGGCCCCGCCCGCATCCTCGTTGCGGGACTCTCCCTCGCCCTTCGGCCGCGGCTTCGGTACAAACGGGACGCCCGGTTTGGCGTCGCGGAGATAATTCGACCCCGGCTCGCGGACGAACGCGATGATGTGATGCGTCACCGCGCGATTACCCGGCCGCGCTTCCGCCTGGGCCACCCATTTGTCCTCGGTGAACCCGGTGGGAAGGACGATGTATTGATACTCGATCGTGCCGGTGGCCGGCACGTCGAATGCCTGCGGCATCTCCAGGACGACGTCCGGCTTTCCCATGCCCCACCCCTCGACGAACGCAATCGGGGCCGGCCCGTCGCTGGAATGGCCCTCGGCCGCGCCGGAGCCGGCCCAGGCGGCCAGCGTATCGATGTCGCTCTTCGACAGCGTCCTGGCGTTTGTGAACTTGCCGAAGTGCGGATCGGCGAACCACGGCGGCATCTTCTTCGAGAGCACAGCTTCGCCGATGGCCTTCGCCCACGGCCGGGCCTCCATGTAGGTCAGCAGCGACATCGGTCCGACCTCGCCGGGCCGGTGGCAGTTCTGACAATGCTTTTGTAGGATCGGCAGAACATCTTTGTGGAAGGTTACCGGTGTAGTCGCCGCCCACGCGGGCGCAAGCGCGGCGCCAACCGCCAGCCATCGATAGAGCATAAGGCCCTCCAATACGTGTCCCAAGTATAACGGAGTGCAATGCTTATTGCCCGCCGCGAGATGTTCTCGGCATGAGCCGAAGCTTCAGGACACGGTGGACTCGCGCTCGAAGCCGCGCCAGCGGAGCAGGGTGGCGGCCCAGGAGTAGCCGACGCCGAAGCCGACGAGCATGACAGTCGATTCGCTCCGGATCCGTCCTTCACAGACCGCATGTTTGAGCGCGATCGGGATGGTCGAGCTGACCGTGTTCCCGCAGTGCGCCATGGTCACGGCGAACTTTTCCTCCGGGATCCCGATGCGCGTCCGTAGATGCTCCAACATGCTGCGGTTCGCCTGATGAAAAACGTAGAAATCGATGTCGTCCGAGGTGATCGAAGCCCTCTCGAGAAGCTGGTCGATGCAGGAGGGGATCGCCGCCAGCGAAAACGTGAAGATTTCGGCGCCGTTCATGTACAGGTTGTCCTGGGATCGCACGTTCCCGTTCCTGTCCGGGATGGCGGTTCCGCTCTCCACCGTACGCGGTTGCCGCATGCCGCCGGCCGGCACGATGAGATTCGGCCCGCCGCGTCCATCCGTTCCGTAGACGAACGGTCCGATAAGCGGAGCATCGGAATCGACGGCCTTCACCAGAGTGGCTGCGGCCGCGTCACCGAAGATGGTGCGGACGCTCTTGTCGCGATCGTGGATGAACTTACTGTATGTCTCAGCCGTAAGCAGCAGGATCCGGGTGGCCTGGCCGGACGAGATCAGGCCTTGCGCGAGGCCGAGTCCGTAGACGAAGCCCGAGCAGCCGAGATTGAAATCGAGAGCGCCGGCGGTGGTGGGAATCCCCAGGCGATGCTGCAGAATGCACGCCGTGGTCGGCAGAAAATAATCCGGGCTCTGGGTGCACAGCAGCACGAAATCGATCGACTCCGGCGCGCAGGCGCCGGACGCGAAAAGTTGCTGCGCCGCCTGAAAGGCCAGATCCGACGAGCACTGGTCCGGGCCCGCAATGTGTCTGTAGTGGATGCCGGTCTTATCGTCGATTTTCTCCACCGACCATTCCGGAAACTCGGCGGAAAGATCCGCCGTCGAAACTACACGTTCCGGAAGAAAATATTCGATAGCTGAAATGGCGGCTTGGATCATGGCTTTCCAGCGCGTCGATGCTGCGTGCTCCTCGACGTCAGGGCTCCACGCGCGCAATCCTGAGCAGGTCCGAGACGGTGGCGCACGTCATGAGTTGGGATGGCGAAACACTGACCCGGTTATTCGAATCAGCCAGAGCAATAAAGCTGATCATGGCCAGCGAATTCCACTGATTCAAATTCTCGAGGCTCTCCCTTCCCGTCAGAGTGCCCCGGGGCAACTCCAGCAGTTTGTCCATTGAGTGCAGAAATTCTTCTCGTGTCATCCCGATTCCCACATTAAGCAAATTGAGCTCCATAATTAAATGCTCTCCCGCCGTGAGCCGCCGCAGAGAGGCGTGGTTTCCCCCGGCCGAAGAAACTAGTCCCGGGACTGGCAGCCTTGCCGCCGAAGGAGGCTCCCCGGGGCCGCGGGTTTGATCTATAGACTGGCATCGCCATCAAAGGTAGTGGGCGCCCACACCGCCGGGTTTCTGAGAACCGGCGACAGATCTTTGTTGATTGCCTTGTAGTAATAGATGAAAGAGGAGAGCGTTCGGCTATATGGCGCCGCCAGCCGGGGTAATCCGGGACGTTCCAGCCAGCAGCCTACGTTTTCCAGGATATGAATCCCTTCCGCGCGGCACCGGCGCAGCATCCAACCCATTGCGGAGGGCAGCGCGTTTTCCGATCCTTTCAGCGCCTGGAAATCGACCAGCCTGACGCGCTTCAGGCCACAAGCGGGAGTGTCCTGGCGGTCGAAGATTGCATAAGCCGACATGCGGCCGCTGGAGGAGAAAGTGAGGATCGAGACGCGTCCTTCGGACAGGGAAGCCCCGAAATGCCAAGCCAGAACTTCGCGAGTACGGCACGGAAGAAGAAAATCGGCTTTCTCCCGCTTCAGTTCTTCCCAGAAGGTATCAAAACGGTCATCGAACCCGGCGCATGACTCGATAGCGGCGTCCGGGCCGATGCCCGGCTCCGTCTTCCTGAAGAGGTCACGGCAATATAGGGCGGCCGAAACCGGATAGCTCAAAAATGCCGACATCGGCGCGGACTTCAACCGCAGCGCGCTGCGGGCGAAACCGCGATAATTCGTAATCCAAAAGGAGGATCTGTCCCAGGCGCCGGACGGCGCTCGAGACCACTCGAAAAGTTTCAGGACCGGCTCCGAACTAGGGCTGACGGTCGTGCTCAGGATCAGGTCCGCGCGCTCCTGGCTCATCAGCCGCTCCAGAAGGCGCATCGAAAGACGCCGGTACTGTGGGTCGACTACCCAGGCGCAGGCGGCGGCGGCCAGCAGTTCACGTCCCTGGAAGTGAAATGCAAACGGTACGTTCGCGATCAATCCGACGATCCCGCCGGCGCCCGTTTCAAGCACCCAACCAATCGGAAAGTGGCCTTTCATCCGCTCGTAAACCGGGTTGCCCTTCCACAGGCCGATCCAATCCCGCCGCGACCGGATGGCGAGACCGTTCCGGGCATGCAGGGCCGCAATCGGTTCGTAGTCTTCAAAGAGCGCTTCCCGAAGTTTCGGCTGAAGTCTGGACGGCTCGCGTGAGCTCTGCGGAGACTGACGCAAATCCGTTTTGCCAAGGGCCTTCGGGGCCGCCGTTTTCGTTTCGAAAATGAGTCTCACCTCTATCTGTCCCCAATACAGTTCCGGATCTCAAAGACTTGCATCGCCGTCAAAAGAGGAGGGGGCCCAGACCGCCGTGTCGGCCAGCGCCTCCGACAGGTTCTTGTCCGCCGCCCGGTAATAATACATCCAGCACCGCAATGTACGGCGGTAGGGCGCCGGAATACGAGGCCTTCCGGGCCGGTCCAGCCAGCAGCCGGAGGTCTCGAGAACATGGACGCCCTCTTCGCGGCATTTGCGAAGCATCCAATGGAGGATCCGGCCGAGCTCTTTTCCGGATCCCTCCAGAGCTTGAAAATCGACCAGCCGGACGCGCTTGAAGCCGAGAGCGGCATTGTCCGGGCGGTCGAAGACAGCGTAAGCGATCAACCGGCCTCCCCTGGACACAGTCACAATCCGCAAGGTTCCGCACTTCAGTGAGTAGCGGAAGTGCCAGGCCAGAGCCTCTCTGGTGCGCACCGCCAGGAGCGCATTTCTCTTTTGGTATTTCAGCTCTTCCCAAAATTCGTCGAAACGGCCATCGAACCCGGAGCACAACTGGATTTCGGAGTTCGTTTTGGGAACTCGAACACCGACATTCCGGACTCGATCCCAACACCAGAGCGCGGCTGAAACAGGATAGCTGAGGGCCCCGGCAAACGGCGCCGATTTTGATTTCAGCGCGCACTCCGCAAACTCGCGATAGCGCGTAATCCAGAATGCGGCGTTGTTCCAGCGGCCAGCCGGGGGCTTGGAGAACTGAAAGCCGTCCCGGTAGCAGGATTCGGAAGCCGGGCTGACTGTGGTGCAAATAAACAGATCGATGTCTTTTTGCCTCATCAGCGAGGACATGATCTGCATCGAATAGCTGCGATACTTCGGGTCGACCGCCCATGAGCACGATGCCACGGCTAAAAGCTCCCGCCCTCTGAACT
Source organism: Bryobacteraceae bacterium (assembly GCA_035495815.1). Classification (GTDB taxonomy): domain Bacteria; phylum Acidobacteriota; class Terriglobia; order Bryobacterales; family Bryobacteraceae; genus DATJFH01. Next base: position 21,795 of record DATJFH010000195.1, on the reverse strand, counting down.
GATACGCCAGCGGTATGTTACTGATCGAACCGACGATTTCACCGCTCCCCGTCTGGAGCACCCACCCGATGGGCCAGTCGCCGGACCTCCGCTTATAAGCCGGGTTCGCGCTCCAAAGCGCGCGCCAGTCTTCGTAAGATCTGACAGCCAGGCCGTTTCGAGCTTGCACAGCCGCGATCGGGGCGTAATCCTCGAAGACGGCTTCCCGGATGCTCAGCGCGTTTTGGCCTGGGATGCCATTCGCTTTCACTTCGGACGTAAGACTATGGTGGGAAATCCTCATCAACGGTTTTGCGTCACCCGGTTCTCCGGTTCCCTCCCTGCGCTGCGGGCATGCTGCCGCCCCCGGACTCCCATGCGGCGCGCCCCAATCGGACTTGTAGAGCAGACACCCTCCCGGAATAGTATGGCAATCGAAAGGCCGATGTGCCTGAAACTCCGAAAATGGCTAAATCCACGACACAACTGCTGTTGCGGACGAAACACGTGCTGCAGATCAGGATCAATTCCCGCCCGTTGTGTGACGATGTAGTACTATAACCAAAAGATTCTCCTAGTCGTCCATGGATTCCCTCTTTCTTCGCAACTGGCAGGATGAGAGAAACTCTGGTAGGGTCAATCTATGCCTCGCATTGTGCGCTGTTCGCTGATTCAGGCGACCAATGTTTCGCCCGCCAGAGCCATGGTCGACAAGCACGTGGAATACATCCGGCAGGCTGCCGCGGGCGGGGCCCAAATCGTGTGCCTTCAGGAGATCTTCAACGGCCCCTACTTTTGCGCCGAGCAGGAAACGCGCTGGTACGACGTAGCGGAAGCCGTACCGGAGGGGCCCATCGTGCGGCTCATGCAGGAGGAAGCGCGCAAGCTCAAAGTGGCTCTCATCGTTCCTGTTTACGAGCGGGAACAGGAGGGAATCTATTACAACACCGCTGCCGTGCTCAGCGCCGGCGGGAGCTATTTGGGCAAATACAGGAAGACGCATATTCCTCACGTGGCTCCCGGATTTTGGGAAAAATTCTACTTCCGTCCGGGAAATTTGGGCTACCCCGTTTTCGACCTGGGTTTTGCCAAAATTGGTGTTTATATCTGTTATGACCGTCACTTTCCGGAAGGCGCGCGCGCGCTCGGGCTGAACGGGGCCGAGATCGTTTTTAATCCTTCGGCGACGGTGGCTGGTTTGAGCGAGCATCTGTGGAAACTGGAGCAGCCCGCGCACGCCGTAGCCAATGGATATTTCATCGGAGCGATCAACCGGGTGGGCGTCGAAGCGCCCTGGAATATCGGCGAGTTTTACGGTTCGAGCTATTTCTGCAACCCGCGGGGGCAAATCGTCGCTCAGGCGTCCCGCGACAAAGATGAAGTGCTGACGGCCGATCTGGACCTCGACATGATAGGGGAAGTCCGCAAAACATGGCAGTTTTTCCGGGACCGCCGCCCCGATCAGTATGAAGCGCTGGTCCGCGCCTGAAGGAGGCCTCCATGACGAAAGACGAAATCATTCTGACGAATCGGGAATTCCTGTTTCCCGCTGTTTTTCATTATTACCAGCAGCCTTTGGTAATTGCGCGAGCCAAGGATCAGTATGTGTGGGACGCCGACGGCAATCAGTATCTGGACTTTTTCGGCGGCATCGTCACGGTCAGTGTGGGGCATTGCAATGAAACGGTCAACGCCAGGCTGCGCAGGCAAATGGACACGCTGCAGCACGTCTCCACGGTGTTCGCCAACGAGCCGCAGGCCGCCCTGGCGCAGAAGATCGCGTCCATCACACCGGAGGGGAAGCTGACGAAGTCGTTTTTCACCAGCAGCGGAACGGAAGCCAACGAGACCGCGATCGTGGCGGCCCGCTGTTACACCGGCTCGAGCGAGATCGTGGCGCTGCGGCACTCCTATCACGGCCGTTCCGCGCTGGCCATGACGCTGACGGCTCATTCCAACTGGCGGCTCGGCGGCGTGCCGCAGGCCGGCATCGTTCACGCTCACAACGCCTACTGCTACCGCTGCCCGTTCGGCCTGACGTATCCCGATTGCAACATCAAGTGCGCCCAGGACGTGGAGGAGCTGATCCGTACGACAACGTCTGGCCGCATCGCCGGTTTCATTGCGGAGCCGATTCAGGGCGTCGGCGGGTTCATTACGCCGCCCAGGGAATACTTCTCCATCGTGGCCGACATCATCCGCCGATACGGCGGCATTTTCATCAGCGACGAGGTGCAGACGGCGTGGGGCCGCACCGGCGGCAAATGGTTCGGGATCGAGCAGTACGGAGTTACGCCGGACATCATTACCAGCGCCAAGGGGCTGGGCAACGGCTTCCCGATCGGCTTGACGGTCGCGAAACCGGAAGTCGCCGACGCCATGAAGGGCGCCACCATTTCTACCTTCGGCGGGAACCCGATGGCGGCCACCGCCGGCAAGGCCGTGCTCGATTTTATCGAAGAGCAGAACCTGCGGGTCAACACGGCAGAGGTGGGGGCTTATCTGCGTCAGAAGCTGCTGGAGCTGCAGGACAAGCATCCGCTGATCGGCGAAGTGCGCGGGATGGGCCTGATGCAGGCGGTCGAGCTGGTGCAGGATCGCAAGACAAAGGCTCCCGCTACGGCCGAGATGGCGCAGCTCATGGAAGCCACGCGAGAAAATCGGATCATGGTGGGCAAGGGCGGGCTTTACGGTAACGTTCTGCGGATTTCCCCGCCCATGAACATCGCCAAAACGGACGTGGACCAGTTCGCGCTCCAGCTCGACCGGAGCTTCGCGCAGGCGCGGGTGGCGGCGGGAGTCTCTTGAGGAGCGCCGTCCGATTCCGATGAACAACCCCGCGCCACCTCTCTCCGGCGAGGAGTTCGTCCGCCGCTTCGCCGAGATTCACCCCGCTTTCGAGCCGCGGGCAGCGTTGGTCGAAGCCAACCGGTGCCTGTACTGTTTCGACGCGCCTTGCGCCACGGCCTGTCCGACCCATATCGACGTGCCGCGTTTCATCAAGAAGATCGCCTCGGGCAACCTGCGCGGGTCGGCGCAGGCGATCCTCGACGCCAACATCCTGGGCTTGAGCTGTGCGCGCGTCTGTCCGGTGGACGTGCTGTGCGAAGGCGCCTGCGTGATGAACAAGTACAACCGGCAGCCGATCGAGATCGGACGGCTGCAGCGGCATGCCATGGACTATTTCTATTCCCGCGGTCCGAAGCTGGCGGTAGCGGAGCTGGGTACGTGGAAGGTCGCCTGTGTTGGCGGCGGTCCGGCGTCGCTGGCATGCGCGGCGGAGTTGAGGCGAAACGGAGTAAGTGTGACGATTTTCGACCGGCATGCGATGCCCGGCGGTCTGAACACCTACGGAATCGCCGAATATAAGCTGCGCCCGGCCGATAGCCTCAAAGAAGTAGAGCTGGTTCGGGGCATGGGAGTCAATTTCGAGACCGGGGTGGAAGTCGGCCAGTCGCCAGGGTTGGAGACGCTGGAAGCGGAATACGACGCCATCTTCCTGGGCATCGGACTGGGGCCGACGCAGGCGCTGGGCGTATCTGGCGAGAATCTGCCCGGCGTGGTGGACGCTTTGCGGTTTATCGCCGATTACAAAACAGGTACGGCTCAGGTAGGGACGCGCGTCGTGGTGGTGGGGGCGGGTAATACCGCTATCGACGCCGCTACCGCCGCGGTGCGGCTTAACGCTTCGAGCGTCAGTATTGTATACCGCCGCAGCGAAAGCGAGATGCCGGCGTTCCGTTACGAGTTCGAGCTGGCCAAACAGGATGGCATCGAGTTCCGCTGGCTGACCCAGCCGGTAGCCATACATGGCAGTGAAGCGGTGGAGAGCGTGGAGTGTGTCCGGATGGAGCTGGGCCCCCCGGACGAAGGTGGGCGCCGATTTCCTCAACCGGTGGAGGGATCGAATTTCCGGCTTCCGTCAGATATGGTGATCACTGCGCTCGGCCAATCCCGGTTGATCGCCTTTTTGGAGAAGTGCCGCGGGGTCATGCTGGAGAAACAACGGGTTGCCGTTACCCCCGAAACGGGTCAGACGACCAATCCCAGGTATTTCGCCGGGGGGGACTGTGTCAGCGGCGGCCGCGAAGTAGTAGATGCGGCGGCGGATGGGAAACGAGCGGCCCGCGGCATCCTAGCCTGGCTGGGATCAAGCGATGAAAGCCGTCCAGGATCGGCCCGCCAAACGCTCCATTCAACCCCTGATTCTGCCACACAACCAACAAAATAAGCAGTTTAATGCGTTTAAATGGCTTCGTTCGGCTGGGCTCGGTATACTACCAGAGGTTTCTCGAATTTTGACGTAGACGGCGCCCACATCCCTAAGAATTTCCCCCGAGGAGCGACGAAGACATGCACAAGCCCATCAAGTATGCCGAGAAGGTTTTGACCTATGCCGCCCAAGGCGCCTGGACCGTGTTCGAGGCGGCGAATCGAGTCAATCAGAAGCCCTCGTTTACTCCGAAATGGTCCGAAAAGCCCCTGCTGAAGTCCTATCAGAAGTCCAAGCCGCCTCTCGGCTGGCCCCGCACCACCGATTCTCTTTGTCCCCGCTGCGTTCCTGAGATCCGCCAGCAAATCGTTGACGGCAAAGTAGATCATACGATTCTGCTGAAGGAAAAGGTGGGTGAAATCAAGGCCCAGATCATCGAGCGCGACGGTAAGATCCTGATGGTGAAGGATTGCCCGGTGCACGGCCATTTCGAGGACGTGATGTCCATCGACGCCGCCTTTTTCAAGCATCTCGAAGAAGTCTTTCCGGGCCGTGACATTCCGGCTCACAATGACGAGAAGCTGCACAACCACGGCACCAGCACGATCACGCACGGCCGCGGGTCGGTCCTGACCGTCGATCTGACCAACCGTTGCAACATGATGTGCGATCCCTGCTTCATGGACGCAAACCAGGTCGGATTCGTGCACGAGTTGAGCTGGGAGGACATCCAGACCCTGCTCGATAACGCCATCTCGATCAAGCCGCGCCGCCAGATGTCGGTGCAGTTTTCGGGTGGCGAGCCGACGCTTTCGCCCTACTTCCTGGATGCGGTGCGATATGCGCGGAAAGTCGGCTATCAGAGCGTGCAGGCGGCGACCAACGGAATCGAGTTCGCGAAAAGTCCCGAGTTTTGCAAAGAGGCGGCCTTGGCCGGTCTCCGTTACGCCTACCTACAGTTCGACGGTATCGGCAATGCCGCCAATTCCCACCGCCTGGTCGGCAACCTGTTCGACGTGAAGCTGCGGGCGATCGAAAACCTGTACACGAACGGCGTGGACATCGTCCCCGTGACCACCATCGTCAATGGAATCAATAATGAACAGGTGGGCCGGATCATCCAGTTCGCGCTCGACAACCCCAAGAAAATCCCGTTCTGCTCCTTCCAGCCGGTTTCGTTCACGGGCCGCGACGAAGCGGTCACCGACGACCGCCGCATGGCTCAGCGTTACACGCTGTCCCACCTGGCGCACGATGTAAAGGATCAGACCGGTCTCGGCGAGCCGGTTCGCGACTGGTTCCCGATCTCCTTCATGAGCACGTTTTCCGATTTTGCCGACCACGTCCACGGGCCTTCGGCGGATTGGGGTCAGTTGAGCTGCGGCTGCCATCCGAACTGCGGGATCGGCATGGCCATCATGGTGGACAAGCACACCAAGGAAGGTGCGCCGGTCACGTCGTTCCTGAACGCCGACCGGCTGGCCAAAGATATCGCCAAGGTCAACGACGGCGGACGCGGCAAGTTCCTCTCGATCACGGGAGTGGCGCTGTCATTGATGCGGAACTACGATCCCTTCAAGTCGCCCAGGCACTTCAAACTGACCGACCTGCTCCAGAAATTCGACAAATGTTTCGGCGCCACCAAGCGCAAGTACGGCAAGGTCACGGCGGATCGTACCATGGCGGACATCGAAAAGCGCCGCGCGGACCGCTGGAACTTCCTGTTCATCGCCGGCATGTGGTTCCAGGATCTGTTCAACTACGACTTCCGCCGCACCGAGCAATGCATCATCCCCTACGCCACGCAGGAAGGCGAGATCTCCTTCTGCGCCTACAACACGGGCGTGGGCTGGCGGAACATCATCGAGAAGATGCATATGACGGCGACGCTCACCAAGTGGTACGAAGAGCATGGACGTCATGAAATCTTCGCCGGCGGCAAGAAGGTCAATCTGCCGAGCACCGAGCACACCCTGGTGCTGGATCCAGCAGCGGTAGCGGCCGGATTGCAGCACGACCTGGACGACAAGGGCATCGCCAAGAACGCCCGCGAGGAGAAGATCCGCCAGCGCGACGAGAAGCTGAAACAGGCGGCTGAAAACGCCCGCATGGCCAAGCTCTACCGCGAGCAGATCCTGAAGGAGCCCAAAGCTCCGGAAGGTTTCGTCCCGCTCGGCACGATCGTGCCCGCCACTTCGAAGAAAGAAGAGAAAACAGAAGCCGTCGGCAGCTTCGGGGACTAACCGCCGCCGCGGATCAGGTTCCACAAGCGGCTTTGCCGGCGCGCGATCTCGTTCCAGTCGAAGCGTTGTTCCGCTTTCCGCCGGGCATTCCGTTCCAGCGCCTGACGCCGCGGGGGATTCTCTATCAAAGCCCGTATAGCCGCCGCCATCGCCGGCGCCGAACCGGCGATGACCACATCCTTTCCATTTTCCAGCTCCAGCCCGTTGACGCCGGCGGGCGTGCTGACAATCGCTTTACCCATCGCCATCGCCTCAAGAATCTTGATGTTCGTTCCGGCCGACGCCTTGAGCGGCGCGATCACGATGGCGGCCTGCTCGTAGGCCGGCCGGACGTCGGCGACAAACCCATCCACTTTTACGCGAGGCAGATTCAGATCGACCGCCGCCCGATCCTTGTAGAACTCGAGAAAGTATTCATGCCGCATACCGGCGATGACATGCAGCGTGGGCTCCACGTCCTCCAGCAGCGTCCAGACCTCTTTGAGGAAGAATTCGAGGGCCAGCAAATTCGGCAGATGGGCGAACGAGCCGATGAACAGCAGGGTGTTCGGCGCCGCCCCGGCCGGAGCGGGACGGAACCGATCGACATCGACCCCATTGCCGAGCGCCACGGCGAGCCGAGCGCCCTCCGCCATGCGGCGGTCCTTTTCCGACATGGTCACGACGCAGTTCACGTTGCGCCAGGCGGCGGTTTCGAAGCGCTTCCAGCGCTCGAGTTGTCGCCTCATTTCCCAATCGTCGTCAATCCGCAGCAGCTGCTCGTACAAATCGAACGTGATGTCGTGTTCCACCAGCAGCGTGGGAGCGGGCTCGCAATCGGCGGCATACTGCGCCATTTGGGTAAACTCGAGCTGGGCCAGCGACGGCCGCCATTTCCGCGTAGTCTGCCGGAGAGCGGCGTGAAAAGCGGGGGAGTCGAACTCCTCCACAACCTCCGGCCGGTCGCTGGCGGGGCGCGAGTGGCTCCCCGTCATTTTGACCAGCACGACTTCGACGCAAATGCCGAGCAACTCGGCCGCGGGCGTATCGGGTTGGGTGGCGAAGCAGACCAGGACGAGGTCATACTCGGCGGCCGCCCGGCGCATCAGGTTGAACATGCGCACCGCGCCGCCGTGTGAGAGGGGAAACGGCGCGTACGGGGAAACGATCAGCGCCACTGGCTTCCCACCCGGCCGGCGGCCCGGAAAAACGGTTACGCCTCCGCCTGTCAGGGCCAGGAACTCGGCTTCGGCCAGCGCCGGGAGCGTTGGCGGCGGCGTGAGCATCGGCGCTCGCACGGCAAAGGCCAGGGCATCGCCTGCCTTCAGCACGCGCAGCCGCCATACCGCGTCAAACCAAAGTGTCGCGAACAGGCGTGCGTTGCTGACCGCGCTCGTCAGGAACCGGAGGTAGTTGACCTCCAGCACCTGAGCCAACTCGGCCTCCGAGTAGTAGCGCGACGTGGTGGCGCGATGGCGATGCTCCACGAGGGCGGCCGAGACGAATACCGTCGGCCAGCCGCGGGCCCATCCGCGGTAGCCCAGATCCAGATCCTCGACGTAGGCCGGCTCGTATATCTCCCGAACTCCGCCGAGGGCAAGCAGCTTCGCCGCGTCGTAAAGGGAGCAGCCTCCGCTGCCGTAGAGTACGTAGGTGTCATTCTCGCCGGCCAGGGGCAGATCGCAGCGGACTGGAAAATCGGTGGGGCTGTTGCGCGCCATGACGGCTTTGCCGGTCTCCTCGCGCCGGGCGCCGGGCGGCAGGAAGATCTGGGCGGTTGAGCAGAACAGGTCGGGAACCCGGTCGAAGGCGTCGAGCAGCGCGCGGAAGAAGCCCGGCTCGACGCGCATGTCGTTGTTTAGCAGGCAAACGTGAGAGTAGCGGGCGCGCCGGATGCCCCGGTTCACCGCGCGCGCGAAGGAGAGCGGCGTGGAACTGATTTCAAACACGACGTGGGGAAAGGCGGACGCCGATCCGTCGCTCGAGCCGTTATCCACGACGATGATCTCCGAGGGGATTCCGGCCAGTTCACGCTCGACCGCCGGCAGGGCGGCCGCCAGCAGGTCTTTTCCATCCCGTGAAGGAATGACCACGGAGATTCCCGCCGGCGCGAGGTCGACCGGCGCCGCCGCGGACCGCGTCGAAGCGGGAGCGGACTTCATGAGCCGCGCAATCCAACCCGCGACTCTCGCCGCCCGGTAAAGCACAGGGACGCGCCACTCACGGGGGCGGACCAGCTTCCACAACAGCGTATAGTAGCGGCCGCCGGGCCGGAACTGCCAGCGGAAGAAATTGCGCGCCCGCCAAGTAAGGTGCCGAACGATGGTTCCCAGGTTGCGCGGCCGGAGCATGAAGGATCCGAAGTTCTCGTTGAACGCCAGAAATCCGACCGGGGAAACCAGCAGCGCGATCAACCGCATCCTGCGGTAAGGCATTTGCGGCGCGAGCAGCACACCGGCGAGACGCACCTGTTTCCCGCGCCAGGCTGCCCGGCATCGCGCCAGGTTTTCGAGGAAGCCGCGTGAGACGTGATACGGAATCCAGCGGCCGGATTCCGGAGGAAATTCTGAAACCACGTAGAGCGGCAGCTCGGGAAACAGCGCCGTCATGCGTTCCACCAGCTCGCGGTTCAGCTCTTCCGGCCCGGAGGCAAATGCAACCTTGATCTTTTCTTTCAAATCAGCGAGTCGAGGGAGAAGCGCAGCTCTCCATCCAGATACTGGCGCCACATCATTAAAGCCTGCAGGCAGAAGCCGGTGGAGACAGGATTGATATGCGGCTGGAGCTCCGAGCCGCGTCTTCCAAAGTAGAATCCACCTGTCAGGCGCGGATTCTGATCGGAGAGCTGAAAGCTCGAGAGGCACTCGGCTTCGGTAGAGGCGTCGAGACGGTCGACTGAGGCGATACCGGCGCTCTCGAGCGCCAGCCGCACGCGCAGCAATTGCGCGTACACGTCGGACCGCGCGAATTGCGATCTCACCTCGCGCAGGTGCTTCGAAACGCGCGCCACTCCCTCCACCAGCACGGCCGCCACATCCGCGCGCTCCGAACGGGCCAGCAACCCTTCCAGGAAATAGCAGTAGGCGTGCAGCCGGTCCATCACGTGATCTTCTTCCGGGCCAGGCAGAAAGGAGCTGTGTGTTTTCAGGGAGTGGTTCAGCAATTCCTCGAACCACTTCAGAAAATCGGAGTCGCCGGTGATTTTGTAGAGGTCGTCCCAGGCAAGGGCCGCCTTGAGCTGGTAGCAGCCCGGCATTCGCGACCAGCGATTGGCCCGCGGTTCCGGTGTTTTGCCGGCGATTCTGACGACTGGATGATACTCGCCGTTCCCCGCTCCGAACCAATCCGACATTGACCGTCCACAGGCTTTGGCGACATCCAGGAACTCGCGTTCCGCCGTCATGCGCCACAAGCTGAGCAGACCGCGCACGATGATTCCCGAGTCGAAGAAATAAGCCAGGGGATCGACGGTAAGCTCGAATGGAAATACGGCGGCCGGCCCGTTCCAGGCGATCTTTGTCAAAAACGCGCCCGCGCTCCGGGCGGCGTCCAGATATTGCACTTTTCCGGTAGCCGCGTAGAGGTATGTCAGAGTGCTGACGGCATAGCCGGTAATCTCGGTCGAAACGGCGCGATTCTGGTGGACATCCGCCAAATAGTACCGCGCGACGCCCCCGGAAGTTTCCTGAATGCCGGAGTTTAGAAACCATGAGCCGGCCCGCTCGAGAAATTCTGTTTTCGACGCGGGAGGCGTGAATCCTTCCGCTATGAGACCGGAGCTTCGATTTTCAGGCAAGTCATTATTCTACCATCTGGCGTCGTTCGGGCCTGTAAAATGCTATCGTCTAAAGGGAGCTAGTTTGTTGCGACTGTGGCTGGGTTTCGCTTTTGCGGCTGCCTTGGCGGCGCAGGAACTCGCGCCGATCGGAATCGTCCGCGGCACGCTGCTCGATTGCGACTCGACTCATTTGACAATCGGAGTGGAGGGCCGGACGTTCCGGTTCCAGACCGATAGCAGAACGTTCATCGAGCGGGATCACATGCGCATCTTCTGCCCTTCCCTGAAAAAAGGTGAGCGTATCGAGCTGGTTTCCGACCGTTCCGCCGAGCAGGGGACCCGCTACGCGCGGCTGGTCAGCGTGATAACGGCCGATACCCGCCCGCGGCGGCAGCAGGCGCTGATGGCCCTGCGCGCGCCGCTTCCGCATGAGGACCCGACGCTCAGCATCGCGCCGCGCGGCTCGCTCACTTTTACGGGAGTTGTGCTGCGTCTGGATGCCGACGGCCTGGTGCTGCGGACGCGCGTCAACGGTGAAAAGTGGATACTGGTGCGCCGCGACACGCGCTATCGCGAGGACGGCTTGCAGGTGGAGCCGGCGAATCTGCGCTCGAGCACGCGCGTATTTATCCGGGCGGGAACCAATCTCGACGGGGAAATCGAAGCCTACGAAGTAGTTTGGGGCGAGATCCTGGCCCCGGCTGGATTGCGCTGACATTCCGGATCCGGCGGCGCTAAAAAAATTCAGTTTTCCTGAACGAATCGCAGATCCCATTCGTTATTTGCAGTAAGTCCCTCGCCTAACCAAAGGGCGGCAGGGCCGTCAGAGTCTCAGGCGCCGCGCGAGACCGATGCGGAGGCCGGGCAGGCAAGCCGGCTGAAGCGATATTTCTGGAGGAGATCATGCCGGCACGGCTTTGGCTCATTTTCGGAATTTCAGGCCTTAATCTATTTTTACTAGCGGGGCAGGACTCCTGGGAACTGCACCTGGCAAACGCCCGTAATCTGCGCAATCAGGCGCAATACAAAGAAGCTGAGAAAGAGTATCTGGCAGCAATGGAGGGAGCCCAAGCCTTTGGCTCCGCAGATGCCCGGCTGGCCAGAGTCTGGAACAACCTGGCCGCGCTCTATCAGGACATGGGCCGCTACGGGGAAGCCGAGACGCTTTATCGCGAGGCAATCGCGATTTGGGAGCTCGGTCCCGAATATGGGCAGGATCTGGCGGCCTGCCTGAACAACCTGGGAGTGGTGGAACGGGCGATGGGCAGGCACGCCGAGGCCGAAGCGCTCTATCTGCGAGCGATCGGGTTGCGCGAGAAAATCAAACCGCTGGATATGATGACCCTGCCGGTAAGCTGGAACAACCTTGCCGAGCTTTATTTGACGCAGGGGCGTGAACGCGAGGCTGAGCCCTTACTCGAGCGCGCCCTGGCGTCCCGCGAGAAAGAGCTCGGTCCGGAGCACTTCGAGCTGGCGCCGGTGCTCGGTAATTTAGGCCTGCTGCGCCGAAGCCAGGGAAATCTCCGCGAGGCGGAACGGCTTTACCGGCGGTCGCTCGACATCCGCTTGAAGGCCTTCGGCCCCGACGATCCGCGGGTAGCCGTCAATCTCCACAACCTAGCCGAGTTGAACCAGATGGAGGGGAACTACGTGGAGGCGGAAAGGCTGTTCCGCCAGGCGATCGAGAAAAAGGAGAAGTCGCTCGGACCCGACCATCCGGATGTGGCTTCAAGCCGCATCAACCTGGCGGACCTCTTGACTCACCGGGCGTGTTACGACGAAGCCCAGGACCTGCTGGACCGCGGCATTCTGACTTTTCAAAGAACGCTTTCCCCCCGGAATCCCCGGCTGGCGACGGCTTATGCCACCTATGGCCTGCTCGAGCGCGCCCGGCGGCGATATGCTCAGGCCGAAGCGCTGTTTCGCAAGGCCCTCGACATCGCCGGTGAGGTCTACGGGCCGGAGCATCCGCGCATGGCGCTGCTTCTGACCGATCTGGGCGAGTCAGTCGCTCATCAGGGAAGATACGCGGAGAGCGAATCCATCCATCGCCGCGCGCTGCGGATCGCCGAAAAAGGGCGCGCCCCGGGAAAGGGGGATCCGGCGGTCATTCTCAACAACCTGGCAGTCACCATAGCCCGGCAGGGCAAACTGGGCGAGTCGGAAGCTTTATTTCGCAGGGCTGTGGCTTCGGCGGAACAGTCGCTGGGTCCTGACCACGCGCAAGTGGCCTCCTCCCTCGACAATCTGGCGGACATCCTCGACAAACAGAGCCGGTTCGACGAATCCGAGCCGCTGTTCCTGCGGGCGCTTGCGATCCGGGAGAAAAAACTGGGGCCGGAGCACCCGCGCGTGGCCGACGTCTGCGGCTCGCTTGGCACGCATTATTTCCTCCGCGGCGACTTTGAAAAGGCCGAGCACTGGCTGCGGCGCGCTCTCGAGCTGCACGAGAAATCCGAGGGGCCGGATCATCCGGACGTGGCCGCGAATCTCGAATCGCTGGCCACGTTCTTCGCCGCCCGGGACAGGCTGCAGGCGGCTGAATCGAGCGAGCGCCGGGCGCTGGCGATCTACGAAAAGCAATATGGACCCGGGCATTTGATGGTAGCCTCGGCGCTCGAGTCGCTGGGCCGGCTGGAAGCGGCACAGGAGCGTTTCGGCCAGGCCAGGCGGGACATCGAAAGGGCGATCGCGATTCGGGAAAAAGCGCTCGGCGCGGGGGGCCGGACCGTCGGGCAGGACCTGAATAATGTGGCTGCGTTGTTCTGCCGTGAAGGACGCTACAAGGACGCCGAGGCGGCGGTGAGAAGAGCGCTGGCGATTTTCGAGAAGAATCCCGGCCCGGAATATCCGGACACGGCGGCGAGTCTGCGGATTCTGGGCGAGGTGCGCAACGGACAGGGCCGGTACGTCGAGGCGGCGCCGCTGTTGAAGCGGTCGCTCGATATCATCACGGCAGCCCGCGGCTCAGCGGATCCGAATCTGGCGCCGGCGCTGTCGAGCTATGCCTACGCGCTCCGCCGGACTCGCAGGGCGGACGAGGCGTCCCGGGTGGAGATGCGGCTGAAGAGGTTAAGATAGAAAGCCGCGAAGATCCCGCGCCCTGATATCCCGGCAAGTCACTTTTTGAGCGACGCCTTGATCCGGCCTCGAAACTCCTCCGCCTTGGACAGAACCTGTTTGAGGTCCAGCGTGAGAATTCGCCGGTCGCGCACGACCGGCTTGCCGTTCACCATGACGTCGCGGACGTCGGACGCTTTGAGGGCGTAAACCATCTGCGATACCGGCTCGTAGAGCGGAGCCGCGTGCGGCTGATCGAGCGCCACCGAGATCATGTCGGCTCTCTTACCGGGTTCGAGCGATCCGATCTCCCGCTCGAGGCCCAGCGCCCGCGCGCCGCCCATGGTCGCCATATCGAACACGGCGCTGGCGGGAAGGGATTGTGGATCCTGGGACATCACTTTCTGCAGCTTGGCGGCCAGATCCATCTCTTCGAACATGTTCAGATCGTTGTTGCTGCCGGCCGGGCCGTCCGGACCTAGCCCCACGTGGATGCCGAGAGCACGCATTCTCAGCACGGGCGCGACGCCGCTCGAGAGCTTCATATTGCTGGAGGGGCAGTGCGCCACGCCGGCGCGGCGTACGCGCAGAATTTCCAGGTCGGCGCTGTCCATCCACACGGCATGAGCTGCCAGCGTGCGCCCATTGAACATGCCCAGCGATTCAAGCGCCCGCGTGGGGCTCATCTTGCGCCTGGCGATAGTTTCGTCATTCTCCCGCTTCGTCTCGGAAAGGTGAATGAGGAGCGGCGCTCCAAAGCGGTTGGCCAGAGCGCGCGATGCCTTGAGCGTCTCATCGGAATTGGTGTAGATGGCGTGAGGAGCGACCGCCGGCACGATCAAAGGATCTTTGGCGAAACGCGTAAGCAAACTCTCGGCGAGCTTCAACGAATCGGCCGGCGTCCTGGCGTCGGCGACCGGGAAGCCGATGATCGTCTCGCCCAGCACGCCGCGCATGCCCGCTTCTTTGGCCGCTTCCGCAACTACGTCCTCGAAGTAGTACATATCGGTGAACGTAGTGGTCCCGCCGAGAAGCATTTCGGCGCAAGCCAGTTTGGTCCCCCAGCGGACGAATTCGGGCGAGACGTTCTTCGCCTCGGCGGGGAAGATGAATTTCTCGAGCCAGTCCTGCAGGCGGAGATCGTCGGCGACGCCGCGCAGGAGTGACATGGCGGCGTGGGTGTGGGTATTGATCAGACCGGGCGCGAGCAGCGCGTCAGGGCGGTCGAGCCGCTGTTTGGCCTGGAAGCGGCGGTCGATTTCAACGCGGGGTCCGACGGCGACGATCCGCTCTCCGCGCACGGCGACCGCGCCGTTTTCGATGACCCGCCGCGCCCCGGCGGCGGTCAGGACGTAGCGGCCGCTCCAGATCCAGTCGGCCGGCTCGGCGGCCAGGGATACAACCGCCAGCAGGAAGCTACAGGAAAGACGCATCGAAGGGCCTTGGAAAGAGGTCTTTCAGGCGCAAGGTTTCGGTTTTCCCGCGCGGATTCACCAGGATCAGCTCCACGTCTCCGCAGAACTCCCAAAGGATCTGCCGGCAGGCGCCGCAAGGCGGAGTCAGCGTATCGGTGTCGGCGGCTACCGCTACGCGTGTGAATTTGCGCGCGCCCTCGGAAATCGCCTTGAAGACAGCCACGCGCTCGGCGCACACGGTAAGGCCGTAAGTGGCGTTCTCGACATTGCAGCCGGTATGGATGCGCCCTTCCGAGTCCGCGACGGCCGCCCCAACCAGGAAGCGGGAGAACGGCGCATGCGCGTTCCGCCGTACGGCCAGTGCAGCTTCGATCAATGGATCCACTATTCCACCAGCCGCGGCAGCGTCGTTTTGAGCAGCCGCACGAAGGTCTCGCGAACCATCCGGCCCGTTTCGAGAACTTCTTCGTGACGGATCTTCTGAGGCAGGATTCCCGCCGCCATATTCGTGACACAGGAGATTCCGAGCACGCGCACTCCCATGTGGTTGGCCACGATCACCTCGGGAACGGTGGACATTCCGACGACGTCGGCCCCGATCGCGCGCAAATAGCGGATCTCGGCGGGCGTCTCGTAGCTCGGGCCAGGCATGGCCGCGTAGACACCTTCGCTCAACTCGACGCCTAATTCGCGGCCTGCCTGTTTGGCGATTTCGCGATAATGAATCGAATAGGCCTCTGTCATATCGGGAAAGCGCGGACCCAGAGAATCGTCATTGGGTCCGGCGAGCGGATTCGAGCCCTGCAGGTTGATGTGATCCGCGATCAGCACCAGCCCGCCGCGTCCGAGTTTGAGGTTGATTCCGCCGGCGGCGTTGGTGAACACCATGGAGGAGACGCCGAGCGAGGCCAGAACCCTCACGCCGAACGTAACCTGTTGCGGGGTGTAGCCCTCGTAGAGATGCACGCGGCCGGCCATGGCGACTATCTCGAGGCCGTCCAGCTTGCCGAAGACCAGCTTGCCGGCGTGTCCCACGGCCGTGGAGGCAGGCCAACCCGGGATGGAATGATACGGCGTCTCGAGCGCGCCGTCGAGTTCATCCGCGAATGCCCCCAATCCGCTCCCCAGGACAATCGCGACCCGCGGCTGCCGTGATCCGATGCGGCTTGCGAGGCAGGCTACGGCTTCCTTGAGCATAGACCACGTTGTAGGAGCGTCATACCAGCATACCGGCGATGCACGCCGACATGTAATTCGCCATCGATCCCACCGCCACCGCTTTCAATCCCAGCCGCGCCAGGTCGGATTTCCGGTTCGGCGCCAGCGCTCCAATCCCGCCGATCTGGATGGCGATCGAGCTGAAATTGGCGAAGCCGCACAGGGCGTACGTGGCGATCGTGAAGGAGCGCGGATCGAGCTGGGCTTTGAGCGGAGCCAGTTCCAGGAAGGCGACAAATTCGTTGAGCACCAGCCGCGTTCCCAGCAGTTGCCCGATGGCCGCGGAATCTTTCCAGCTGACGCCCATCAGCCAGGCGACCGGCGCGAACAGCGCTCCGAAAATCTTCTGCAGAGAGACGGGTATCCAGCCCAGCGCGGGCAGTGTGTGTATCCAGCCCAGGATGCCGTTCACCATCGCGATCAGCGCCAGGAACGCGATCAGCATAGCGCCGATGTTCAATGCCAGGTGCAATCCGTCGCCCGCTCCCTGGGCAGCCGCGTCGATTACGTTCACGGCCGTTTTCTCGATCTTGATTTCGACGCGTCCGGCGGTCACCGGCTTTTCGACTTCGGGCATCACGATCTTCGCGAGCATGATTGTGGCCGGGGCGGTCATGATCACCGCCGTCAGCAGGTGCTGAATCTCGACGCCGGCGACCTTCACGTAAGCGGCCATTACAGCGCCCGAAACGTGCGCCATCCCGCTCGCCATGATCGTGAACAGCTCGGACTGCGTCATGCCGGCGATGAACGGCTTGATCGTCAGCGGGGCTTCGGTCTGGCCCATGAAAATGCTGGCGGCCACGTTCAGCGATTCCGCGCCGCTCGCCCCCATGGTCTTCTGCATCCCCACAGCCATCCAGCGCACGATGAACTGCATCACGCCAAGATAGTAGAGGATCGAAAAGAAAGAAGCGATAAAAATGACGATGGGGAGGACCTGGAAGGCGAAAATCACGCCGTAGGGGCCGCTCTTGACTCCGAGCGGGCCGAACAGAAAGTCGCTGCCGACTTCGGCGAACTCGAGCATGGCGTTGACGCCTTTGCCGATGGCCTGAAACAACTTTCCGAAGTCGGTGCGCAGCACCAGAACGGCAAACAGGAACTGGAGACCGAGGCCCCACGCCAGAATGCGCAGGCGGATTGAATGGCGACGGTTCGACAGCAGGTACGCCACTCCCAAAATGACGACCAGTCCGAGCAATCCTGTGAACCGGCCCATTGAGGTCCTGCTAGCCGACTACTTCCAGAATCAACTCGCGTACATCCGGCTTCTGCGCCGAGATACGGAAGGCGTCTTCGACCATTTCGGCGGCCTCTTCGACCCGGTCCTCCCTGGTGTAGTAAAGACGGCAAAGAACCGAGCCGGCTTCCACCTTGTCGCCGATCTTGGCTTCGAGGATCACACCCACGGCCGGATCGATCTTATCTTCTTTCTTATCGCGGCTGGCGCCCATCATACCCGACGCCGAGCCAATGTCCTCGGCGTCGATCGCCGTTACGTAGCCCGCGCGAGGAGAAGTGATTTCGCGCATGCCGGTGGCGTTCGGCAGCAGCTCGAATTTGTCCAGAGACTTGGGATCGCCGCCCTGCGCCTGCACCACCTCGCGGAACTTCCGGAAGGCCGAACCGTCGGCCAGCTTGTGCAGGGCCAGCTCGCGCGCGTCGTCGAGGCTGGGAACGATCTTGGCCAGGAAGATCATGCGCGCCGCAAGCTCGAGCGACAGGCGCTTCAGATCGTCCGGACCCTCGTTGTGCAGCACCTGCGACACTTCCATGATTTCCACTGCATTCCCCACGGCGTAGCCGAGGGGCTGGCTCATATCCGTAATGAGAGCCTGAACGCGCCGGTCGACGCGCCGGCCGATCCCGACCATCATTTGGGCCAGGCGGCGCGCATCCACCTGGCGCTTCATGAACGCGCCCGCCCCGACCTTGACATCCAGCACCAGCGCGTCCGAGCCCACCGTCAGCTTCTTCGACATGATGGAGGACGCGATCAGCGGAATGGATTCCACCGTGGCAGTCACGTCGCGCAGCGCATATAGCTTCCCGTCGGCCGGCGCGACCTCGGAGCTCTGGCCGATGAAGCACAGGCCGATCCCTGTCAATTGCGCGCGGAACTCGTCGAGTGTAAGGTTGGTGCGGAATCCGGGTATGGATTCCAGCTTATCCAGCGTGCCGCCCGTATGTCCCAGAGCGCGTCCGGAAATCTTGGGAACGATCACGCCCGCCGCGGCCGCCAGCGGAGCGGCGATGAGGCTGGTCTTGTCGCCCACTCCGCCGGTCGAATGCTTGTCGACCTTCGGACCGGGGATCGCCGAGAGGTCCACATTTTCGCCGGACCGCACGATGCTGTCGGTCAGGGCGCTGACTTCCCTATCGGTCATGCCGGCGAAGTAGATCGCCATCAAGAGAGCCGATATCTGGTAGTCCGGCGTTGAGCCGGAAACGTAAGACTCCACCAGGTACGAAATCTCTTCGGCGGTAAGTTCCCCGCCATCGCGCTTCTTGTGGATCAAATCGACTGTTCGCATGAAAAATAAACACTTAGGCTACCATATCCGGATGCCGAATAGTAAGAAAGCCATTTTCACGCGCGAGCGGTTATGAGGGCCGCACGGCTTGTCCCCGGTTCCGGCGCGAACCTCCGCCCGAGAAGGCGACACCACCACGCTATGCTGGTACCTGGCTGCACATGTCTTCCAATCCCGAAACAAACCCCCTGCTCGAGATCCAGTACAGGATTCCCTTCGACCGCATTAAAGCCGAGCATGTCGAGCCCGCGATAGGCGAACTGCTGCGAGACGCGAACGAGAAGCTGGAGGCCTTGGCCGCCGACGCCGGTCCCCGCACTTTCGACAACACTCTCCTGGCTTACGAAGCTATTACGGAGCGTCTGGAGTATGCGATGACGGTGGTCCGGCACCTGGAGTCGGTGGCGACCTATCCGGAACTGCGGGCTGCATTCAACGCGGTCCAGCCGGCGGTGAGCGCGTTTCAGTCCAGCCTTCTGATGCATGAAGGGCTCTGGAAGGCCGTACAGAGTTACAGCCGGACGGCGGAAGCCGCCGGCCTCACAGGCGCCCGGCGGCGTTTTCTCAAGAAGACGCTCGACGACTTCCGCCGCCACGGCGCCGAGCTCGATGCAGCGGGCAAGGCGCGGCTGGCCGCCATCGACGTCGAGCTGGCCACCTCGACAACGCATTTCGGCGAGCACGTGCTCGATGCCACGAACGATTACGAGCTGGTCATCGAGGACGAATCGAAACTGGCCGGCCTGCCTCCCACGGCGGTGGCTGCGGCGCGGCAAAGCGCGGAGGGAAAGGGACTCGCGGGCTGGCGCTTTACTCTGCAGGCGCCGAGCTACCTCCCGCTGATGACCTATCTCGATGACGCCGCGAGTCGGGAGAAGCTGTATCGCGCCTACAGTGTCCGGGCCACCTCGGGCGAACGCGACAACCGGGCGCTCATCGTCCGCATCCTCGAGTTGCGGCGTGAGAAGGCGCAGCTGCTGGGATTCGCCGATTTCGCGGACCTGGTGATCGACGATCGCATGGCGCATACCGGCGCCCGAGCCCAGCAGTTTTTGGACGATCTGCGGGCCAGGACCGAAGCTTCCTTCGCCGCCGAGAAGCGCAGCCTGCGCGAGTTCAGGCAAAGCCTGGAGGGAGCGGGCGCGCCCGAGCTCGAGCCGTGGGATGTCGCCTACTACTCCGAGAAGCAGCGGGCGGCCCTGTACGATTTCGACGAAGAGGCGCTACGGCCGTACTTCCCCCTGGAGCGCGTGGTCAACGGCATGTTCGAGCTGTTCGGGCGGCTCTTCGGCATCACGGTGGCGCCCGAGCCCGGCGTTCCGGTCTGGGACCCGCAGGTCCGCTGTTACACCATCCGGGACGAAGCCGGCGGTGAGATACTCGGATCCTTCTATGCCGATTTCTATCCACGGGAGAACAAGCGGGGAGGCGCGTGGATGGACGCATTCCTGACCGGCCTGCCGGGGATCAAGCCGCACCTCGGCCTGATCTGCGGCAACCTGACTCCGCCGGTGGGGGACAAACCCGCGCTGCTGACCCATCGCGAAGTGGAGACGATCTTCCACGAGTTCGGCCACCTGCTGCATCATCTTCTCAGCCGGGTGGAAGTCCGCAGCCTGGCAGGGACCAACGTCCCCTGGGATTTTGTAGAGCTGCCTTCGCAGATCATGGAGAACTGGTGCTGGGAGCGGCAATCCCTCGATCTGTTCGCCCGGAACTACGAGACGGGAGAGCTCATTCCGGAGGATCTGTTCCAGAAGATGAAAAAGGCCCGAACCTTTCGCGCCGCCAGCGCCCAGATGCGGCAACTCTCCTTCGGACTGCTCGATCTGGCTCTACACCGGACTTATTCACCGGCGCGGAATGGGGACGTGATGGATTACGCGCGGAAAATGTTGCAGCCGATGTCCCCTGCGCCGCTGCCCGCGGACTACGCCATGCTGGCCGGGTTCACGCATCTGTTCGCCAGCCCCGTGGGATACGGAGCGGGCTACTATTCCTATAAATGGGCCGAGGTCCTGGACGCCGACGCATTCACGCGCTTCCGCCGTGAAGGCGTATTCAGTAGAGAAACGGGACGTGAATTTCGGGACCGCATCCTTTCCCGGGGAAACAGCGAAGATCCGGCTGAACTCTACCGCAGCTTCATGGGGCGTGATCCGGACCTGAATGCGCTGCTCGAGCGTACAGGGCTTCGGACATCCTGACGAGTGGGGGAGGGAAGTCTGCGCTCCGGAGCAACGTTGCCCCGGAGCGTCGGAGTACGTGGCCTTTTTACTTCTTCTTGCCGCCCAAAGCTTCAGCCGCGGATTCCGGCTCGCTGCTCGAGGACTGCGTCAGGGGACCGGTCGCGCGCTTCACGATGTCCGCCATCGAATCCGTCGTTTTGCGCATCACATCGGCCGTCGTGTCCATCATCTCGCGTGGATTCAGGGCGGGCATATTCATTACGTCCATGGTGCGATCCACCATTTCCGAACCCGTTCGCGTCATGCTGTCCAGCGTGGACTTTTTGGCCGAATCGATCTGCGTCGAGAGGGTATTGGAAATAGCGTCCAGCGCGCTGCAAAACCGGTTGATAACGGCCTGAGAATCCGTGACCGCCCCAAGAGCATTCTGCATTTGCTGCATGCTGAACAGAGTCACAGCGTTCGTAAACCGGATCATTGAAGAAGTCAATTCCCGCAATCCGGTATCCTGACCATTAACATCACTGGCAGCTGCCTGGGTCGAGTGCCTCATAATAGCTTGTCTCCTCCCCCATATGATGCCAGAAACCCGGAACTAAGGCTAGTAGGAAGATATTACGTTCTGGTTACTTGCAGTGGGGTCAATCGCCGGTTTGGGAACAAGATCCAACCGAAAGGTGGGTCGTAATAGATAACGCCACATAGATAACGCCACGGCTACAGCGCGGGAGCGGCTTCGACGATCTCACGATCCACGCCGTCGAATTTCTTGAAATTGCGATTAAAGAGTCCGCTCAAGTGGGCAGCCGCGCGATCGTAGGCCATCTTGTCGGCCCACATTTCACGCGCGTCCAGAAGTTCGGGGTGTACATAGGGACAACTCGACGGAACCATCACCCGAAACACGGGGTGAGGGGTGAAGGTCGCCGAATCAAGCGCCCCGGATATGGCGGCATTCAGCATGGCGCGCGTGAATTTGAGCTTCATGCGCTCACCCACGCCGAAAGGTCCGCCGACCCAACCGGTATTCACCATCCAGCACTGGACCCGGCGATGGCGCAACTTCGCGCCCAGCATGGCCGCATAGATTCCGGGATGCCTCGGAAGAAACGGAGCGCCGAAGCAGGCGCTGAAGGTGGCCTCCGGTTCTCTCCCAAGCCCGCGTTCGGTTCCAGCGACCTTTG
>DATJFH010000194.1:0-5790 GCA_035495815.1 Bryobacteraceae bacterium | reverse complement strand
GAATCGATGGTCTACTACGGAATGCCCGGACCGTATAACGAGGAAGTCGAGGAGCGAGTGATGGGCGGAGTCGCCCAGGTGTTGAAGCGCGTGAAGCGTCCGCCGGTCAAGCGATGAGCGCGGCGCGTATTCTGCGCGCTTCCGATATCGCCGGCGCCATGCGGCTGAAAGAGGCGGCCGGCTGGAACCAGACGGAGGCGGACTGGAGGCGCATCCTCGATCTTTCTCCGGAAGGCTGTTTCGGAATCGAGCAGGGTGGCGCTCTGGCGGCGACCGCCACCGCCATCTGCTACGGCCGTGATCTGGCCTGGATCGGCATGGTGCTGACGGATCCCGCCTTCCGCGGCCGGGGTCTGGCCAGCCTGCTCATGGAACACACGTTGGAGTTCCTGAACAACAGGGGTGTGGAATGCGTAAAACTGGACGCTACCGATATGGGCCGCGGGCTCTACCGGCGGTTCGGCTTCGAAGATGAATGCGCCGTCGAGCGTTGGATGCGCCCGCCAGGTCCGGCTCGACCCGTGGAGTGCGCTCCTCACAGGTTCGAAGACGATCTGGACCGGCGCGCGTTCGGCGCGGATCGTCGTGAATTGCTGGCGGAATTATGCCGGATTCAAGCTTCGTCCGTTGCCGGGGCGGGTTACGCGATGGGTCGGCCTGGGTCGAAAGCCGCTTATTTCGGGCCTTGTGTAGCTACATCTCGGGATGCCGCCGCCCGCTTGCTCGAATGGTACCTTGGCCGCCATTCCGCCGAGCCGATTTACTGGGATCTGCTCCCCGGAAATGAAGATGCCAGAGACTTGGCCGTGCGTTACGGATTCGAACCGGTGCGGCGCCTGGTGAGGATGACGCGCGGCGCTTCCCGGCGGGAGCTTGGAAACGGACCGGAAATTTACGCCATCGCGGGCTTCGAATTCGGATAGATCGAATTTGGGTATCCTCGTAAAGATGGAGATCGATCCCAACCTGGCCGGTCAGGCCCTAAAAGCCGCGCTGGAGAAGTACCCGCAATTCGCCGCATTCGGTCCGCGGCTGGTGGCGAGAGCGCTGCTTCAGGGCGCGGCATTCATGCTGGAATACGAAAAGCAGCCTCCCCGGGACATGGCTGACGCCTGGGATTTTCAGAACGCCGCGGTCAAGGGTTACAAGCGCCTGGCGGGAGTGTCCTGACCGCCGGCGCCGCGATAGCGCATCCAGAGTCGCAGAAAATGACGGCGTCGATCCCGCTCGGCGTGGTCTTCGAACGCGGTGCGGCTGTGGAGGACGAAGCGGTTGTTGACGAACTGCATGTCCCCGCGATCCATCGAGAAATGCACAGCTACATCGGCGCGGCGGCAGGCTGCCTCGAGAGCCTCGATCGCCTCGCGGTCGGACTCGTTCAGGGGCGCGCCTGCGGTATCATGGCCCCTCATCAGGTTGAAGCGGAAATACCGGATAGTAAGCGCATCTCCGAAGGAGAGCACCGGCGCGAACAGCGTCGGCGATTCGCCCGGACGCAGTTCGGCGCGCCGGTCGAAGTAGTAGGGTTCGTACAACCGCCGCAGACAATCCGGACGCTCCTCACGCAGGATGTTGTGCACCGTCTGGGCGCTGACGATGGCGGTCAGCCCACCGGACTTCGCCGTCTGCAGCGCCAGCAGCGAAACTATGTCCGGCGTGTAGCCGGCATAAGCAGCCGAAGAATCGGTGTGGAAGTCGATGGCGTCGGCGGTGCGCGAGATGCGGACACCCGCCGTTCCGTAGTCGCGCTCGAAGTTGTAGCCTTCATCACGCACGGAGAACAGGTATTCGTCGCGGGCGTTCTGGGGAATGGGATCGGCCAGATGAACGGCGATCCCCCAATAAAGAACGGCAGCCGCATCTTCGCTGTACCGATCGATCGGCAAGCCGCGGATGACCACAAAGCCGCGCCCGGATTCGAGCTCCTGCCGCAGGCGCCCGGCGGCGGCGTCAAGGGACGGGGCTGGGAAGTCAGCCCGGGTTAACGTCCATACCGGGCGGCCGTCCTTCCGGATCTTGTCCAGCGCGGATTCCAACTCGCTCACCGCGGCGGGCGGGAGGTTCCAGGTCCACTCCTCCGGACTCGCGAAATCGGCTCCCCGCCATGCGCCCCGGCCCTCGAACATCGCGTCGTGAACCGGAGTGGGGGCGATGATCATACGGCCAGGTACCCGGTCAGAACTCCGCTCGAAAACCCAACTGGATGATCCGCGCCGCGCCCTGGCCGGTGATGCGACCGAAGTTGGGGTTGCTCAAATCGGCGACCGGGTTATTCAGGTTCTTGCGGTTGAGCAGGTTGAAAAAATCGCCGCGTAGCTCGATTCTCCGCTGCTCCTTGATCGTGATCTTCCGCACGATCGAGACGTCTTCGCTGCGGTTCCCAAAGCTGCGCACGTCCGGCAGGAACACGCCCAGATTACCCAGTGTGAACGGGCCGGGGATGGCGAATGCATCGCGGTTTAGAAACAGGTCGCCGCGCTGGCCGGTGCTGCCGTTGAGCGGATTGAAGCCGCCATGATCGGGGCCGATCCGGATCGGCACGCCGGGCACGCGATTGGCGCGCAGGTAGCCGTTGAAGATCGGCAGGTTGTTAGGCGTGTTGATGCGCAGCGTCCCGCCGGCTTCGTACCCGAGAATGCCCGCGACCGACCATCCACCCAGGATTTGGGCCATGACGCCTTTCTGCAACAAGGGCTTTCCCTGACCGAACGGCAGCTCATAACTGAAGCTGATGGTGAGGCGCTGCGGCACGTCGACATCCGCGATCGACTTCTCCGCGCGGCGGTTGTATTGATCCTGCGGCAAGGCCAGGTCGGCGTTGGTGAACGAGACGTCGCTGATCGATTTCGCGAACGCGTAGGAGACCAGAAACGTCAGGCCGCGCGCGTACCGCTTTTCGGCTTTGAGGTACAGCGCGTGATAGGTGGAGTTGCCGGTGGGCGCGTCCATCGTCGTGACGCCCTGGTACTGCGGAAACGCGCGCAGAGACTGGGCAAGCGTTCCGCGGAAGCTCGCGTAGGGCGCGCGGAAGCCCTGGGTTGCCACCGTCGGGTCGGTGATATTGCGCGTCAGCAGCGGGCCGAGCGAAAGGTAGTCTGCGCTGATCTGGTTGACCGCGACCAGCCCGTTATTCGTGAGTCCGTGAGACATGGTGCCGACGTAAGCCGCTTCCACCAGCGTCTGCCCCGGCAGCAGTTGCTGGATGCTGAACTGTAATTGCGAAACGCGAGAGAGGCGTCCGCTGCCGCCGCGCCGAAATTCGGTGGTGGTGGTGGCCTGGCCGTTGGACAGCGTGGGGTCGATGAACGGAGGATACTTCACCACGCCGGCCGGCCAGCCCTGGTCGAGCAGGAAAATCGGCGTCAGCCCGGCGTCCAGGGACGAGATATTGATGGAGGCGTTGAACCCGGCCTTGGAATTATCGAGGAAGGCGAGCGGGGCGTAGAACAGCCCGGCGCCAGCGCGGACGACAGTATTCTTGGCAAGCTGGTAGGCGAGCCCCAGGCGCGGAGCATGGGCGCCGTAATAAGTGTAGATAAAGTTCGAGAGTCCGGTGCGGCCCGGTCCTTCACCCGCGAAGACGACGGCGCCCGGGCGTCCGTCGGCGCCGGGGTTCGGGACATTCGGATCCATGCGGCTCATCCGGCGGCGCTGCTCGGTGAACGGCGTCTGAAATTCCCAGCGGTAGCCGTAATTGATGGTCAGACGGCGGGTGGCCTTCCAGTCGTCCTGCGCGAAGACGCCGAAAATTTTCGACCGGTCGCTGACCGGCTGGCTGAAGGCCATGGTCCCATTATTCACCTGTCCCAGCAGGAAGCTGGCGTAAGAGTGTCCGGTGCGCGCCACCTGCGGCTGGCTGGTGCTGAACTGCGAGAAGGTGTACTGGCCTTCGCGGAAGCCGAGGACGGCCTGATTCATCTGGTAATGGTCGAGGCGGACGCCGAACTTGGTGTTGTGCCTGCCCTTGGTCCAGGCTACCGACTCTAGGATGTTGAACAGGTTGTTGGTGGGGCTGCGGTCGTTTCCGTATCCCATGGGCGCAATGCCCTGGCCGGTGAACCGGATTCCGGGGAAGCCGGACTCGAATGAGCCGGGCACGAAAATGCCGGCGTCACCCGACTCGAGAATCGGCGAGAAGAAGCGCGTGTAGCCGAGCTGGAGGCGATTGAGCAAGTCAGGCCGGATAATCGTGTCCAGCGCCATCACGACATTGTGCGTCGTGATGCCCTGGAAAACGTGGTCGGAGAGCGCCGGCAGGATGCCGTTGCCGCGGTCCGTCACGTCGTTGCGCCGGCGGTAGCTGCCGCTGAGGCGGTTCTTCTCCGTGAAGCTGTGGTCGAGCTTGACGAAATACGTGTTCTGGGTGAGCTTGTTCGGCGAGGTTCCGATGTAGTTGTTAGCCACTCCGGGCGCGTTCGTGGCTGGGTACAAGTCCTGAAACTTCAGAGCCAGAGCCGACATGCGATTGCGCGGAATCGTGTTTGACGGAAAAGGCTGCCGCGGGCCGTTGCCGCTGGCCGTCTGCGGATCGAAGATCTGTTCGGCGGCCTCGCTGAAGTTACCCGACCGCATGAGCGAGGTAGGAATGGTGACAGTCTGGCCCTGGGCAGCGCCCGCGCGCCGGAAGCCGGTGTAGTTGGTGAAGAAGAAGGTGCGGTTGCGGCCGTTGTAGAGCTTGGGAATAAAAACCGGGCCGCCCAGCGATCCGCCGAATTCGCCCTGACGATTGATGTCGGCGATAGCGGCGTTGTAGCGGCGCGCGTCGAGCACGTTATTGCGGAACAGGGCGAAGATACTGCCGTGAAACTGGTTGGTTCCGGAACGCGTGGCCATGAGGACCGCGCCGCCGCCCGTGCGTCCGAACTCCGCCGGGGCAAGCGCCGTCTCGACGCGAAATTCGGCCACCGTTTCGAGCGCCGGAGCCGTGGGGCCGGCCACATTCTGCCACGGATTGTAAGAAACGGGCACGCCGTCCACATAAGCTTCGTTGCCGTAGGTACGGCTGCCGGCGATCTGGGTACCGTCACCCGCGCCGCTCGTGCCGACGGCGCCGGGAGTGAGCTTCACGAACGCGAACGGGTTGCGGAGAGAATTCGTGAGCTGATAGGGCAGCGACTTCACGATCTCACCGGTGATCTGCGTGCTGACCGCTGACGTTTCGCGGTCGAGTGTCACCGCTTCGGCGGTTACGGTGACGTTCTCTTGCGTGGCGCCCAGCTCGAGCGTGGCGTCGGCCCGTACGGTCTGGGAGGTCTCCACCACGATCGGCTGTTTGACGTACGTCTTGAATCCGGGCGACGTTACGCGCAGCTCGTAGCGGCCGATACGGGCCGACGGGAAGCGGTAAACGCCCGCTTCATTGGTACGGGCGCGAGTCACCAGGCCGGTCTCGATGAACGTCAGGGCTACTTCGGCATTGGTGATGACCGCTTGCGTGGAATCCGTTACCACGCCGGTGATGGCGCCATTCACCTGGGCGGGGGCCGGCAGGGCGCAAATCGTCAGGGCCAGGCACACAAACAGACACAGGCTTTTCACCACGAGTCCTCCATTCCAGCGCATTAAATCACAGCGCGTGTATACAGGTCAAAATCAGACTGTGGTTTGCGTTGCGGCCTGGCTATCGGGGCGCCGACGTGACTTCCCGCTGCAGGTTCTTGAGACGCTTCATACAGTCGTTGTCGCCGCGGCCGAAGTAGTCATGAACGGTAACGTATTCCGCGTACAGCTTTTCGTAGACGGCATGCGCCGCCGGGTCCGGCCGGTACTCGGCTGCCGGCGCTCCGGCCA
>DATJFH010000193.1:0-20617 GCA_035495815.1 Bryobacteraceae bacterium | reverse complement strand
AAGCGTTCCGGGGGTTCAGGGTATGGCTCGCGGCTTGATTTCAGGTCGTTGGAGCAGTTGATAATGGCGTGACCGGGGACTCGAGCGGACTTCGGGGGCGGAGCCGGCGCCGGCTGTGGTGAGGTGGAACCCTATGCCCGGGTGGAGAGGATTTCCTTCAGGCGGCGGCCTACCGTTTTGTGTTCGTCGCCGCGCATCATCCAGACGGAGATCAGCAGCTGTCCGGCGCCGGGGCGTTGGACGTGGATGGGAGGATCGCCGGCCAGCAGCTTTTCACTTACCTGCTGGGAGGAAAGTCCCTTGGCGGATTCGTCCCACTGCACGGTCACGTGCGGGACCTCGTTGGCGATGACGGGGACGTGTCGGCCGGTCTCGACGCCGGCGATGCCTTTGAGCGCCGAGCGGATGGAGGCGACGCGGTCCTCGAGCTGGCGGTATTCTGCCTGGTGGTCGACTTTCAGATAGCGTTCCACGGCGGCCAGCAGGCCGCACAACTCTTCCTTGCCGACCTTCATGCCGCGGCCGATACCGCCGAACGGGGACATGGCGGGGTAGGAGGCTTCGATGAGGTCCTTGCGGCCCAGCAGGAGTCCGCTCGACTGGGGGCCGCGCAGGGCTTTTCCGCCGGAGAAGATTACCAGATCGAAGCCCAGCTTCGTGTACTTCCACAGATTCTCTTTGGGGGTGGCGTCGGAGGCGGCGTCGTTCATGGTGGGGATGCCGCGGTCTTTGCCGATCCTGACGAAGTCGGCTGCTTTTATCTCGCCATTGGGATCGGCTTTGTTGAGGAAGAACATCATGCCGGTCCGCTCATTGATGGCGGCTTCCAGCTCTTTGCGGGTTTCGACGGTGACGATTTTCGCGCCGCACAGCTCCATCTGGTGCTCGTAGCCGGAGCGATGCGACTTCTGCTGGATGACCTCGAAGCGGATTCCGTCCCGATTGGGCAACTGACGGAGCTTGGCGGGGTCGCCCTGAGAGAGGCAGGCGGCGGTTCCGACGGCGATGGCGGAAGCGGCGCCGCAGGTGACCATGGCGGCAGGCGCCTGGAGCAGTTCGGCGATTCGCGCGCCCACTTTCTTTTCCAGCTCGGGGAGCGGGACGAAGTAGCGGGAGGCTTCCTCCATGGCGCGCACCACCTCGGGAGGCATGATGGAACCTCCGAGCACGGTTACGACGCCGACTCCGTTGATGACGGGTTTGACGCCCAATCCGGCGTAGAGGGAGGACGGCGACGAGGCGGTAAGGGCGGAGCCGGTGGCGGCGGTCAGCGCGGCAGGCGTGAGGGCCGAAGTTTCGAGGAGACGGCGGCGTGTCAGCTTCATGACATATCATTATATGATCTGGACGCTAGAATGATCGACTCAGCCCCGCGCCTGACGGCGCTATTCCTTTGCGCCGGCCTCGGGTTGGCGCAAGCTCCGTACGACCTTCTGCTGAAGGGCGGCCACGTCATCGATCCCAAGAACAAGATCAGCGCGGCGCGCGACGTGGCCGTGCGGGACGGCCTGATCGCGGCGGTAGCCGCCAATATTCCCGCCGGGCAGGCGCGAAAGGTGGTGAACGTCTCCGGGCTGCATGTGGTTCCCGGGCTGATCGACCTGCATGCGCACGTGTACGCGGGCTCGGCGGGAACGGGACTGGCGGGCGGGCACACGAGCATATTCCCGGACGATTTCGCGCTGCGGGTGGGAGTTACTACCGTGGTGGATGCGGGCTCATCCGGCCGTCGTAATTTCGAGCAGTTCAAGAAGACGGTGATCGACCGGGCGCGGACGCGGGTGCTGGTCCTTCTGAACATCGGCGGGGCCGGCATGCCGGGGGACGAGCATGAGCAGAACGTGGGCGACATGGACGCGAAGGCGGCGGCTGAAACGGCCCTGGCCAACCGGGACACGATCGTGGGGATCAAGGTGGCGCATTATCGCGGGCCGGACTGGACGCCGGTGGAGCGCGGGGTGGAAGCGGGCAGGCTGGCGAATATCCCGGTGATGATCGACTTCGGTGAATTCCGGCCGGAGCGTCCGTTTCAGGAGCTGGTACTGAAGAAGCTGAGGCCGGGCGACATTTACACGCATGCATTCTACGCTCCGGTTCCGATGCTGGACGAGAAGGGGCGGCTGCTGCCTTACCTTTTCGAGGCGCGGAAGCGGGGGGTGCTGTTCGACGTGGGGCACGGGGGCGCTGCGTTCGAATTTCGTCAGGCGGTTCCGGCGGTCAAGCAGGGATTTCCGCCGGATTCGATTTCGACGGACGTGCATTCGGGCAGCATCAACGCGGGGATGAAAGACCAGCTGAACGTGATGTCGAAGTTCCTCAACATGGGGATGCCGCTCGACGAGGTGATCTACCGGTCCACGTGGAACCCGGCGCGGATGATTCATCGGGAGCAGATAGGGCATCTCTCGCCAGGGGCGCTGGCGGATATCGCGGTGCTGCGGGTGGAGAAGGGGCAGTTCGCGTTCGTCGATTCGTGGGGGGCGCGCATGGACGGAACGGAGAGACTGGTGAACGAGCTGACGGTGGCATCCGGGCGCGTGGTGTACGACCTCAACGGGATAACGCGGGAGCGATGGGACCGGCTGGGGAAGTATCAGCCGCAAGGCGAGCCTTACTGGGACGGGTCGCGGGGGGCGGGGCGTCCGCGGGCGATAACCGGGTCGAAGTGAGGTTTAACGGCTGTTGCTCTCGCGCTCGAGCTCACGCTGCTCCCGCACGATTTGGTCTCGCCGGGCAAGTCTTCCCGCATTTTCCCTTCATGGAACCATGCAGGGCGAATCGCATAGCGCGGGGGGACGATCCGCTCCGCCTGGCGGACGCTTTCGGAACGGAACGGCATGACGGCGAGCGTAAATCCGGATTAGAATGCCCATAGCGGCCCACGTCGATTTGAAGTGGGTTGGAACGGGGCAAACCGGGTGACCGGTTCGACCCCGAGGGGAGGCTGCATGCGCGTCTTGCTATTGGCCCTCTGGGCATTACTTGTCACGGCACAGGAAGATCATTCCCGCCACCAACACTCCGTCGCCGGTTTGGGGACGGTAGACTTTCCGACCTCATGCAACGATCAGGCGCAAAAATCGATCTCCCGCGGAGTGGCGTTACTTCACTCGTTCGGCTACGAAGCGGCGCGGATCACGTTCAACGACGCCGCGAAGGCGGACCCGGCGTGTGCCATGGCCCACTGGGGTGTCGCCCGGACCTGGTATCACCCGATCTGGGCTCCGCCGTCGCCCGGTGAATTGAAGCAGGGGGCGGAGGCCCTCGCCCTGGCCAGTCATCCGAAAACGGACCGCGAGCGCGACTACATCCACGCGCTTTCGGTGTTCTACAAAGACTGGCAGACGGTGGATCACGCGACCCGGGCGAAGAACTACGAACAGGCTTTGGCCCTGGTATGCCAACGCAATCCCAGCGACGATGAGGCGGCGATTTTCCACGCGCTGCAGCAGGTGGCCGTCGGATACCTCGACCCGACCGACAAGAGCTACACGTGGCAGAAGAAGGGCAGCGAGATTCTCAACCGGATGCTATCCCGACATCCGAACCATCCGGGCGTGGCGCACTACATCATTCACAGCGTCGATTATCCCTCGCTCGCGGAGTTGGGCCTTGCGGCAGCGCGCGCCTACGCCGGCATAGCGCCGGAGTCGCCCCATGCCTTGCACATGCCGTCCCATATTTTTACGCGGCTGGGGTTGTGGGAGGATTCGATAGCCTCGAACACCGCCTCGGCGAAGTCGGCGGTCGCGCAGGCCCGACGCCTGCACGGCGGAGGGGGGGCATTCGATCAGCTCCACGCGCTGGACTACCTGGTCTACGCCTTCCTGCAGCAGGCGAAGGACGCGAGCGCCGGAAAAGCGCTGGCCGAGATGGCGGAGATCACCAGGCTCGACGAAGCGCAGTTTGCGGCCGCCTATTCGTTCGCGGCGGCGCCCGCGCGGTGGGCTCTCGAGAGGCGCGACTGGAAGGCCGCGGCGGCGCTGGAAGTCAAGCCCGCATGGTTCCCGTGGAAGCAATTCCGGAACGCCGAAGCGCTGACGCACTACGCGAGGGCGATCGGAGCGGCGCGGGCCGGCGATGTGGTGGCGGCACGGCGTGCGGCGGACGAAATCGCCGCCATCCGCAAGGCGATGCCGGCGAGCCGCGACTATGATTGGAGCGGGTCGATCGGGGCCCAGTGGGAAGCGGCCACGGCGTTGATCGCGTGGGCCGAAGGGAAGAAGGACGAGGGGCTCCGGCAGCTTCGGATCGCCGCCGAGCACGAGGATGCCGTCGACAAGCATCCGGTAACGCCCGGGGCGTTGATTCCCGCACGCGAGATGCTGGCCGAACTGCTGCTGGAGAAGGGAGCGGCCGCCGAGGCTTTGAGGGAATACACGGCGGTTCTGAAGATAGCGCCGCGCCGCCTGAATGCCGTGGCCGGGGCCGCCAAGGCCGCGGACAAAACCGGGGACAAGACAACGGCCCGCGCCTACGCGATGCAGCTTCAAGAGATCGCCAAGAACGCGGAGACGTTACGGCCGGAGCTACAATGGGCCCGGGTTTATCTGGGCCGCAAATGACCTAAGCCCGGGCGTCAGGGAGCAATCGTCGTACGGCTTACGCGGGCTCGCGAGAGGCGGTCTGAAACTCCGGGGCGTGGTTCATCGCCCAATCGCGAAACGTGCGCGCCGGCGTTCCCGTGATATCCGCGACGGTGGAGGTCACAAGGGCCGGGCGTCCCATTGCCGCAGCCCAGGCGCCGAGCAGGAAATCGATGACGAATGCAGGCATGTGAGCCAGCCATTCGGCGCGCGTATCCTCCGGCGACATCTCTTCCATGCGCAGCGGGCGGCCGATCACGTCGCCGATTACCGACAGCTGCTCACCCTGGGTCAGGGATTCAGGGCCGGTCAGAACATACTCCGCTGCGGCGTGCCCATCCTCACACAAGGCGCGAACGGCGGCCGCGGCGATATCCCGCTCGTCGATGGGAGCCGTGGGGGCATCGGGATAGGGCCAGCGGACCACTCCCGCGCCGGCGCGGATCATGGGGGCCCACCACCTCAGAGCATTCGCGGCAAACATGCCGGGGCGCAGGAAGGTCCACTCGAGATTCGAGCTTTCAATCAGGCGCTCGATAGCCGAGTGCAGCGCCGCGATCGGATTGGGCTGGCCGCCCTGGAAGAAAGGGTGGGGATTGTTGTACGGAGACGAGAGAAAGACGATGCGGCGGGCGTGGCGCGCGATGCGCTCGAGAGCGGGAGCGACGGTGGCCGGCGGGGCGGTCCAAATCAGAAATACCGAGTCGATGCGGTCCAGGGCTGCGTTTAGAGTTTCCGGGAGGGTGAGATCCCCGCGTACGATCTCGACGTCGGGCGGTAAAGGGGCTGTGGGCGGGTTGCGGACCAGTGCGCGCGGCGGGACCGACGCGGCTGGCAATTGCGAGAGGACCTGGCGGCCGACGGCGCTGGCGGCTCCAATGATGAGGACACGATTCATGCCATTCAGAATAGCGTGAGGGCGGGCCGCTCGAATTGCCGTGCCGCGACGAGGCCGCCAAGCTGCAGCCTTCCCGACAGGCGGAAGCGCGTCTTCCTACCTGGATCTATTCCGCCATGCTGGCGCTCACGAAGCAGCTGTCGAATGCCCGGTCGAGCAGCTCTTCCGTGAGATGGAAAGGCAGCTGCTCGAAATGAATCAGATCGATGGCATGGGAAATCACGTCCCGCGGCTGGCATCGGCGGAACTTCTTGCCCGTCGACGCATAGTGCTTCTGAATGAAAGAAGACAACACCTCGGGAGGACATGCCAGGTTATTCGAGGCGCAGAAGCTCTCGAAAATCTCTATAAACTCGTCCTGGGCAGGATTGCGCAGGAACATTTTGTATTGAATGCGGCGGAGGAATGCTTCGTCCCCCAGACTCTCCGGCTGCAGGTTGGTCGAGAAGATGAGGAAGGTCTCGAACGGCACCTCCATCTTGCCGCCGGTGTTGAAGCTCAGGTAGTCGACACGGCGGTCCATGGGAACGATCCAGCGGTTGAGCACTTCCGCCGGGCTGGTCTTCTGGCGGCCGAAATCGTCGATCAGGTAGATGCCGTTGTTGGCCTTGATCTGGAAAGGGGCGTCATAAACCTTGGTGATCGAGTTATACCCCAGATCGAGCATCTGGATGGTGAGCTCTCCACCGGTGACGATGAACGGGCGCCGGCACCGGATCCAGCGGCCATCGTAATGCAGGTCGGACGTGACCGAGCTGACCATCTTGTCTTCGGTATCGACCGGATGGTGATAGACCGGATCGAATACCTTGATGATCATGCCCTGGTTCTCGATGGCGTAAGGCACATAGATAGGAGAGCTGTCCACACGGAACAGGGCTTCGGCCAGAAAGGTCTTGCCGTTGCCAGGCTGGCCGTACATAAGGAAAGACTTGCCGGAACTTACGGCGGGGCCGATCTGGGCCAGAATGTCGGGGCTGACGATCATTCCCTGATAAGCCTGACGGAGCGCTTCCTGCGTCAGCCATCCCTTTTTCGAACGCTGGTTCCGCACGCCATCGCAATATTGCGCAAGCGGAACAGGGGCCGCGCCGATGTACTGATTGTGCTCGAGGCATTCCCTGGCGCGCGCCCGGCCGGCTTCGGAAATGATGAAGACACAGGAGATGTTGCCGAATCCGAGCGAGCCTTTGGCCTCGATGAGGCGCTGACGCTTGAGGAAATCGACGCGAGACTCGATGACGCTGAAGCGGAGTCCGAGGGTGCTGGCGATGTCCCGGCCGATGACCTCTCCCCTGACGAAGAGCGTCTTCAGAATCAGCTCCTCAATCAGGGCCTCGGAGAGTCCGGTGTCCTCGATCTTCTGGGGAATCGCAGGCTTGAACTCGACGGGTTTGGGCGCGGCCGGCGGTGTCGAAACCGCCTCCAGCAGAGTGGCCAAGCCGGTGGAAGATCCATCCTCTTTTATTTCCAGCCCGGTCAGCAGGGACATGTTGCTGTCGGGAACTCCCAGCGATTGGGTGATACTCGTGCTCAATTTACACTCCAGGGATAATCGTTTTCGGCGATTGAAATCACCGACCATTCGAGTGTAGAGGATCCGGCCGGCAAAGCCCATTCATGAAAGTGCTGCCATATATCGCATTAGGTCTAGTATCTTCTAAGGACCGGACTCTAGACTTTTTGGAGGGAAGGTCCTAGGGGTTCCATGCGAAAAATCTGACAGTACCATCCCGAAAATCGGTAGGATTATCCGGGTCCGCGCAAGGCGGCAACGTGCGCGGCGACACCGGCGCCCAGCCCGGTCAGGCTATAGCCGCCTTCGAGCAGGGAGACCAGCCTTCCACCTGCGTAACTGTCGGCGATCTCCAGCATGACATCGGTAAGATCGGTGAAATCGGCGTCGGTGAGTTTGAACTGGCCCAGCGGATCTCCGAGGCGTGAATCGAACCCCGCGGAAACGAAAACCATGTCGGGTTTGAAATCCCGCATCACCGGCATGAGCCGTGTCTGGAAAGCGCCCAGGATCTCTTTCCTGCCAGCGCCCGCGGCGGCGGGACAGTTGAGGATCCTGCCTTTGCCTTTGCCCTCGCCGGTTTCATCGGCGTCTCCCGTCCCGGGATACCACGGCGACTGGTGGGTGCTGAAGTAGAAGACGGATCCGTCGGTGTAGAAGATATCCTGCGTGCCGTTGCCGTGGTGCACGTCCCAATCGACGATGAGCGCGGTGTCGATGCCGTGCTTCTTCTGCGCATAGCGGGCGGCGATGGCGACATTGTTGAACAGGCAGAAGCCCATGCCCCGATTCGGGGTCGCATGGTGGCCGGGAGGGCGCACGGCGCAGAACGCGTTCCGCGCCTTGCCCGCGAAGACGGCATCCACGGCGTTGAGAGCTCCGCCCACGGCCATCAACGCCACCTCGAAGGAGCGCGGGCCGATCTCGGTGTCGCCGGTGCTCATCGTGCCGGGAGCATGAGACACATCGCGCTTGGCGATCTCGATGTACTTCCGCGCATGGCAGAGAGCGATTTCGTCCTCGGTCGCGAGCCGGGCGCGGATGCGCGGCGCGTCCTTGACAAAGCCTTCCCGTTCGAGCGCCTGTACGACAACATCGAAGCGGGCGGGACGCTCCGGGTGGCCTTCGCCGGTCCAGTGCTCTTTGTAAATGGGATCCGCCAGGATTGCAGTAGTGGATGTCATGCGTCAGGCCATCGCCAGGATCCTGTCGAGCGCCAGCGATACTTTCTTCAACTGTCCGGGGTCCTGGCTGTCGTGTCCGATCTCCGGCGAGAGCGTCCCGCGATAGTCCACTTTGACGAAGGCCGCCATGACCGCTTTCCAGTCCACGTCGCCTTCGAGCAGCCCGGTAAAGCCGCCCTGCGAGGCCCGGGTAGAGAGCTTGTAATCCTTGAGATGGACGCGTTTGATCCGCGAGCCCAGCGTCAGAATCCAGTCCTGCGGATAGCCATACTGCATGACGTTGCCGACGTCGAAGTGGGTCTGGAGCCAGGGGCTGCGGAACTGATCGACGAACGCTCGCATCTCGAGCGGGCTGAGCAGGAACTTGTTCCACACATTCTCCGGCGTGAGGAGTACTTGGGCCTGCCGGGCGGCTGGAATCGCCTTGCGGAAGGCTTCGGTCACGCGGTCCCAGGTATCCTGGGAGCCGATCTGGAATGTGGCGCCCGAGCCGAGGCGGGCGGGGTAGATCAGCAGCGCGCCGCAGCGGGCGTGATGCGCCAGTTCGATACATTTGTGCAGCGCGGCCTGCCCCCGGGCGCGGATTGCCGGGTCGGGGCTGTTGATCGGGTTCGCGGCAAGCGGCCGGGAGACCCACATGCTGGCGATGGCGACACCGGCTCTGCCCGCCTCATCGGCCAGGCGCCGCATCTGGTCCGGAGTCGAATCCAGGGATATTTCGTCGCCCATACGGAGCTCGATGGCGTCGAAGCCAGCTTCCCTGGCGCGCCGGAAGCATTCGGGAAGAGGCGTACCCGTGGGAAAGATCACCGAGCAGATACTTTTTGTGAAGCGGGGGCCGCCGGCGGCCGGAGCGAGGGCGGCGGCCGACAGAAATTCGCGACGGTTCATCGGGCGGCCATGGACGGCTCGGCGGCGGAGGCGGCGCCGTCCTGCGCTTTGGGCATGATCAGCCACGCCAGCAGGTAGCCGATCAGCCCGGCGCCGGGAGGCGCGAAGATCAGGATCAGCCAGACGATCCGAACGAGGGTGACGTCCACGCCGAAGTATTCCGCGAAGCCGCCGCAAACGCCGCCGATCTTCTTCTCCCGGGTCGAAAGCGTCAGCCGCGCCGCCCTCGGCTGCCATGGGGAGCCGACGCCGGTCGGATGGCCGCACTGAGAGCAATAGCGGTCCTGCGGCTCGCCTTCCACGCCACATTGAGTACAGAACATGATTTCAGGCTACACCCCGCGGAGGGAGGCGCGCAATGATTTTGGCGGCGGGGGCGGCAGCAGCACCCGGCAGCCGGGTTCCGGCGCCTACCGCCGATCGAAAAAAAGAAAGTACTGATACGGCAGGGTATCGATGCGCTTGTTTAATCCGAACCCCGCCTTCCGGAACTCGCTAATCACCTCATCATCGGAAAGCTTCATGGCGGGCGGCGGCCCCACAGGCAGTTCCTTCTTGTAGAAATCCACTACCACGATCCGGCCGTGGGGTTTCAGCGCCTCCGCCAGCCTGGCGTAATACGCCGGCCGGTTCCCGATGTGATGCAGCACGTCGCAGATGAACACGGTGTCGATCGAACCGCGGGGAAGTTTGGGATCGTCAGGCGCAGCAAGGATTGATTTGACGTTCGCGGGCGACCTGGTCCGGGCGATGGCCAGCAGTTTCGGGTCGATATCGACGGCATAAACCATCGCCACATGGGGAGCGATACGGCGAGCGAAGTATCCGCTCCCCGCTCCGATGTCGGCGATGGTTTGGGAACGGTTCAGCTCCAGCGCCTGAACCACCTCCTCCGGACGCTGCCAAACGTCGCGGGAAGGGTCCTCGAGGATCCTGGCATACTCATCCGCCTGTGGCGGGTGATGGGGCTGATGCGGCGTCTGAGCGGCCCCGACCAGCGCCGAGATGAGAATGGAATAGAAGGTTCTCATACCAGCCGTCTCGATTCCGGCGAAACGAGACACGGAGCCTCATCCGCCGGCAAACGGTCCGAAAGCCGGCGGTCCGGGGCCCTGCCGCCCGCGCGCTTACCTCGCGCCCGCCGCGGTGGATTTTCTGGCCTGGAAACATTCCCGGCAAAAAACCGGCCGTCCCTGGGTGGGACGAAATGGAACAGTGGTCTCCCTGCCGCACTGGGAACAGTTCGCCGTGGTCTCGACTTTCGCGTGACCTCCGGAGCCGCCCTCCTGGCGTTTTCCTTTACAAGCCTTGCAGCGTTTGGGCTCATTCCGGAAATTCTTGTCGGCGAAAAACTGCTGTTCTCCTGCAGTAAACACGAACTCGGCGTTGCAGTCGACGCACTTGAGTACTCGATCCTGAAACTCTGGCATTTACCTGGCTCCTGCCTTTCCATCGGTACCGCACTACCTAAGGAAAAGGCCTCTTTGACCCGCCCTGTTAAGCGTTCATTTTTTTAGAGCGACCCGTGTCCGGCTGTACCGGCCAGATGCTTCCGACCGTTCACTGCCGACCCCGGATTGCTGGTTATTCGAAATCCCGGCGACTCTTTTTCCGGTTTCGTTTACGGGCCAAAGCCTGCTTGACCCGCTTCCGTTCTCCCGGCTTCAAGTAAAAGGAGTGTTTCTTCACTTCCTTAATAATGTCCTCTTGCTGGACTTTCCTCTTGAACCGGCGGAGGGCGTTTTCCAAAGTCTCACCCTCCTGAAATCTGATCTCTGCCAAAACTAAAACACCTCCCAACTGGCGAAAATTCACTAAACTCCAGTATGCCTCTACCCGAACAGGCAAGGTACTGATATCATAGGGGCTTGACGGATAAAGTCAAGCCCAATTTTTAGGTGGGTTCCCCAGTACGGGGTCCGTTATCCTTTATCTTCTACGATCTAAATAGGTTAGCAGGAATATTCAGGTAAGTCAAAACCACTCGAAATGAATAATGTTTTGGCAATTCTGCTGGCTGGGGGCGTCGGCGAACGCCTTCATCCATTGACCCGCGATACGGCCAAACCGGCCGTCCCGTTCGGCGGCGGCTACCGGATTATCGATTTCACTCTTTCCAACTGCATCAACTCCGACATCCGGCGAATTTTTATCCTCACGCAGTACAAGGCACTCGACCTGGCGCGGCACATCCGGAACGGCTGGAACATACTCTCGCCGGAAGTGGGCGAATACATCGAGATGATCCCGCCCATGAAGCGGCTCCGGGACGACTGGTACCTGGGGACGGCGGACGCGGTCTTCCAGAACAGCGAGGCCATCGCCGCCGAAGACTGCAAGTACACGTTGATCCTCTCCGGCGACCAGATTTACAAGATGAATTATGGGGACATGCTCCGCTGGCACCACGCGCAGCGGGCGGACGTGACCATCGCGTCCATACAGGTTCCGCCGGAAGAGGCGACGCGGTTCGGCATCTGCGACATCGACCTGGAATACCGCATCGTCGGGTTCGAGGAGAAGCCGCAGCATGGCAATCCGGTGCGGTCGCGCTTCAATCCGGGCAAGGTAAGCGCCTCGATGGGGATCTACCTGTTCCGCACGGACGTGCTGCTGCGGGCGCTCATCGAGGACGCGGCGGACTCCCGGTCCTCGCACGATTTCGGGCACGACGTGATTCCGAGGCTGATGAAGACCACGCGGGTGGTCGCCTACAATTTCGTGGACATGAACGCCAAGGAGGCGCTCTACTGGCGCGACGTGGGCACTATCGACGCCTACTATGAGGCCAACATGGACCTGGTGTCGGTGTCTCCGGAGTTCAACCTGTACGACGAGCGCTGGCCGGTGCGTACGGGGGTGACCCAGCAGCCGCCGGCCAAATTCGTTTTTGCCCAGGAGGGCCGCCGCATGGGAGTGGCGCTCGATTCCATCGTCTGCGCGGGATGCGTCATCTCCGGCGGACGGGTGGTGCGCAGCGTACTTTCCCCGGGCGTGCGCGTAAACAGCTATTGTGAAATCGAGTATTCGATTCTGATGCCCAAGGTGGAAATCGGCCGTTACAGCCGGATCCGCCGGGCGATCATCGATTCCGGAGTACGGGTCCCGGAATCGACGTCGATCGGATACGACCTAGAAGCCGACCGCGCCGCGGGCTACACCGTGACCGAATCCGGAATCGTCGTGGTGCCGTCACGGGAATACAAAGTAACGCAGGCTTTACCGCCGGCCGCCGGCGGCGCCAATTGAATTGAATTGAACCCCATAATGAAACAGGCAGGGCAGGCGTTTCCGGCTCCGGGGCCGTGCCGGAAGGCAATTCCAACGCCGGGCCGAACCGAGGAAAAATGACCAATATCGTAAAAATCGTAGGAAGAGAAATCCTGGATTCCCGTGGCAACCCCACCGTAGAGGCCGATGTCTTCCTGTCCGACGGCGCCATGGGCCGGGCGGCGGTGCCCTCGGGAGCCTCGACGGGGGAGCACGAAGCGGTCGAGCTTCGCGACGGAGAGAAATCGCGCTACCTGGGCAAGGGCGTTCGTAAAGCGGCGGCCCACATCAACGGAGAAATCGCCGCCGCCTTGCACGGCAAGGACGCCACGCAGCAATCCGAGATCGACGCCGCCATGATCGCGCTGGACGGCACGCCCAACAAGGGACGCCTGGGAGCGAACGCGATTCTGGCCGTCTCGATGGCGTCGGCGCGGGCGGCAGCCGCGGCGCAGCACGCTCCGCTCTACCGCTACCTCGGGGGCGTCGCCGCCCGCCTGCTTCCCGTCCCCATGATGAACATCCTCAATGGTGGCGCTCACGCCGACAACTCGGTAGACCTGCAGGAGTTCATGATCGCTCCCTACGGAGCCGAGCGCTTCTCCGAAGCCCTGCGCATGGGGGTCGAGGTCTTCCACACTCTGAAGAAGGTGCTCAAGGATCGCGGCTACTCCACCGCCGTGGGTGACGAGGGAGGCTTCGCGCCGAACTGCAAATCGAATCAGGAAGCGCTCGAAGTGGTGCTGGAAGCCATCACCAAGGCCGGATATCAGCCGGGAACGCAGATCGGGATCGCGCTCGATCCCGCGTCGAGCGAATTCTTCTCCAAAGGAAAATACATCTTCAAGAAATCCGACAGGAGCGAACGGTCGAGCGACCAGATGGTCGAGTTCTGGGCGGACTGGACGCGGCAGTTCCCCGAGATCGTCTCCATCGAAGACGGCATGTCGGAGGACGACTGGGACGGCTGGAAGGCGCTTACGGAAGCGATCGGCTCGAAAGTCCAGTTGGTCGGCGACGATCTTTTCGTCACCAACACGGACCGTCTCAAAAAGGGCATCGATCGCGGCATCGCCAACTCGATTCTGATCAAGGTGAATCAGATCGGCACGCTCACCGAAACGCTGGAATCGATGCAGATGGCCGCCGGGGCGGGTTACACCTCGATGGTGTCCCACCGTTCGGGCGAGACGGAGGATCCGTTCATCGCCGACCTCGCGGTCGCCACCGGCGCCGGTCAGATCAAAACTGGGTCGGCCAGCCGCACCGACCGCATCGCAAAGTACAACCAGCTTCTGCGGATCGAGGAAAAGCTGGGCGAAGCCGCCCGGTTCGCCGGCGCCGGCGCCTTCCGTCAGCCCGTAGGCAAAGCCCGGGCCGGGGTCAGCTAGTGGCCCGGCCCAAACCTTTGATCCTGACCATCCTCGACGGCTGGGGCTTTTCACCCGCCGTCGAGGGCAATGCCATCGCGGCCGCGCGCAAGCCGATGTACGACAAACTGCTGCGCGAGTATCCGAACACGCTGATCCGCACGTCGGGCCCGGCAGTCGGACTACCCGAAGGCCAGATGGGCAACAGCGAAGTGGGGCACCTCAACATCGGGGCGGGCAGGGTGCTGCTGATGGACGTGATGCGCATCGACCTGATGATCGCGTCGGGCGAATTCTTCCGCCACCCGGTCCTCATGGCCGCGATGAAGCATGCGCGCACACGGCGCCTGCACCTGCTGGGCCTCGCCAGCCAGGGCGGCGTCCATTCCCAGCTCACACACCTTTATGCGCTGATCAGGATGGCGAAGCAGGAAGGGGTGGAGGAGGTCTGCGTCCACTGCTTCACCGACGGCCGCGACACGCCTCCCAACAGCGGTCTTCAGTACCTGCGGGAGCTGCAGCAGCAGATGCAGAAGCTGGGCGTGGGCCGTATCGCGTCCATCTGCGGCCGGTATTACGCCATGGACCGCGACAAGCGCTGGGACCGGATCGAGAAAGCCTTCGGGGCCATGGTTCCGGGGAACGGCAAGAAGGCCGAGGACCCGATCGAGGCGCTGCGGCGATCCTACGAAGCCGGCGTGACCGACGAATTCATCGAGCCGGTGACCGTGGTGGACAAGCGCAACAACCCGGTGGGCCTGATACGGGACGAGGACGCGGTAATCTTCTACAACTTCCGCGCCGACCGCGCGCGCGAGATGACGATGGCGCTCACCGACCCGTCACTCGAGCAGCCGCCGCGCTCGCAGGCGCCGAAGAACCTGCACTACACGACCATGACGGAATACGACAAGACGTTCCGCCATCCCTTCGTGCTGAGCCGCGAGCACCCCCACAACATCCTGGCGGACGTGTTCGCCGGGCTGAACTGGAAAAACCTGCGTGTCGCCGAAACGGAGAAGTACGCCCACGTCACCTACTTTTTCAACGGCGGGAACGAGAAGCCCTACCCCGGCGAAGAGCGTCAGATGGTGGCGTCGCCTAAAGTGGCTACTTACGATCTGAAGCCGGAGATGAGCGCCGGGGGCATCACGGACGTAGTGGTGAAAGCCGTCAACACGGGCGATTTCGACGTAATCGTGATGAACTTCGCCAACGCGGACATGGTCGGCCATTCCGGCAAGATGGAGCCCACGGTCCGCGCGGTGGAAGCGGTGGACGGGTGCCTGGTCCGCATCTACCAGGCGCTGCGGCAGAAAGGCGGCGCGTGGATCATCAGCGCCGACCACGGCAACGCCGAGACCATGATCGATCCAGCGACCAAGACGCCGCACACCTACCACACGACGAATCCGGTACCGTTCATCCTGGTCAACGACGCCGGCTGGAAATTGCGTCCGGAAGGCGCGCTGCAGGACATCGCGCCCACGCTGCTAAGCGTGCTGGACGAGAACCAGCCGGCCGAAATGAAAGGCAAGGATCTGCGAATCAAGGGACCGGCGGCACTGTAGCGCCCGCGCCTCCAGACGCGCGTTGGCAGTTCCGCCTTCCGGTGTGCGCCGGTTTTCGGACATTGATATACTTTCTTCACCAGGTTGGAGGTAATCATGTCAAAACGCATTCTCATTCTCGGGACCTTTTTCTGCGCCCTGTTATCCGCCCAGAGCGACCGGGCTACGGTCACCGGCACCGTGACCGATCCGACAGGCGCCGCCATACCCGGGGCGGTCGTGAGCGCGACCGACGTCTCGACGAACGTGAAAGCCGAAACCAGGGCCTCCGCCGAAGGAGTGTATACGATTCCCTTCCTGGTGCTGGGAACGTACCGGGTCT
Source organism: Bryobacteraceae bacterium (assembly GCA_035495815.1). Lineage (GTDB taxonomy): Bacteria > Acidobacteriota > Terriglobia > Bryobacterales > Bryobacteraceae > DATJFH01. Next base: position 5,009 of record DATJFH010000193.1, on the reverse strand, counting down.
CGGCCGAGAGCCAGGGCTTCAAGAGAGCGGTCAAAACGGAGGTCGTTCTGAACAGCGGGGCGACTGTCCGGGCGGACCTGGTGATGGAAGTCGGCGCCGTGAGCGAGCAGGTCGAGGTCAGAGCCGCCGCGCCTCAATTACGGCAGGATTCGGCGGAAATCTCGCAGCAGGTGGCCTCCGACACGATCCTGGCTCTTCCGCTGGGACAGACGAATGCGGGCCGCAACATCCTGTCGTTTGCGTTCCTGACGCCGGGAGCGCACGGCGATACTTTCGACAATTTCAAGGTCGGCGGGGGATCGTCGAACGGAGTGGAGTACGTCATCGACGGTCTGGGGGCATCGAACAACACCCGCAACCTCAACCTGGAGGGTCCGGGACCCGACAGCATCGCCGAATTCAAAGTCATCACGAACTCCTTCGACGCCGAGTACGGTCATACGACGGGCGCCTTGATCACGTTCGTCACCAAGAGCGGCACGAACAGCCTGCACGGCAACCTGTTTCATTTCCTCCGCAACAACGAACTGGACGCGCGCGGCTCGATTCTGGCGGCGCCGACGGTGAATCGCCAGAACGATTTCGGCGCGACCATCGGCGGTCCGGTGACCATTCCGAAAGTGTACAGCGGGCGTGACCGGACGTTCTTCTTCGCAGGGTTCGAGGGCTTCACGTTCCGCGGAGGACCTCCCGGAACGTACCAGACGCTGCCGACCGCGGCAATGCAACAGGGGAATTTTGGAGGTTACGTCAACGCTCAGAACGCGGTAATTCCGATCTACGACCCGGCAACCACGCGTTCCTCGGGAACCAGCCTGGTGCGGGATGCGTTTCCGGGCAACGCCATCCCGCAAAACAGGATCAGCAGCGTGGCCAAGAACCTGATGAAGGTATTTCCGACGCTCACTTTCCCGGATCGACTGGTCAGCAACATCCTTTCGACGGGCACGGTAGTGCGAAACATCTACCAGAGCAACGGCCGGTTGGATCATTCGATCAACCCGAACAACAAGATCAGCGGCTCGTTCAGCCAGCGGTACCGGCGGACCGATCCGACCAAATTGAACGGACCGCTTCCCTATCCCTTCTCGTCGCAATTCACCGGCGATAACCAGAACACGTACTTTTTCCGGGTGGTCTACGACAGGATCTGGAAGCCCAACGTGGTTTCACAAATTCGCGCCGGCTACAATCGAAATCATCTGTTCGAGCGGGCGATCACCCACGGGGAGGACTGGTCGGGAAAGCTGGGCATCCCGAACCTGGCCAAAGTGAATTTTCCGATATTCACATTCTCCGAATATCCGCAGTTCGGCGCGGAGAAGGACTATCACAAGTTCGAAGATACCAAGCAGGCTGCTTTGACCGTGAGCTGGGTGGCCGGCAGGCATTCCCTGAAGTTCGGTACCGATTACCGCGACAAGAAGATGTACGCGCGGCTTTTCAACGACGTGGTGGGGACGTTCGCGTTCCGTCCGACGGAAACGGGCAGCCCCACTCTCGGCGGGGGCAATTCGTTCGCCAGCCTGATGCTTGGACTGGTTGACAATGGCCTGTTCCGTCCCCCGCCCTATTCGGTCACGGGGTACAAGACGCCATACTGGGGCAGCTTCATCCAGGACAGCTGGAAGGTCACGCACCGCCTCACGGTCAATCTGGGTCTTCGTTGGGACGTGAGCGTCCCGATGACGGAGACGCACGGGAGAATGTCGTTCATCGACCTCACCACTCCGAACCCGGGGGCGGGTAACCGGCCGGGCGCGCTGGTGTTCTACGGTTCCGGTCCGGGGCAGGCCGGGACCAACGAGATCTGGAAGACGAGCTGGACGCAGTTCGGACCGCGTCTCGGGCTGGCGTTCTCACTTACCGATAAGACCGTGATCCGCAGCGGATTCGGAATGTTCTACGAGCCGAACAACGTGAACGGACTTTCCAACATTTCCGCCAACGGATTTTTCGGCCTGGCGCAGTACGTGAGTCCGGACAATGGACTGACGCCGTCCTTTCAACTGGACGGAGGATTCCCGCAAAACTTCCGGCCGGCCCCTTCGCTCGATCCGACATTCATCAACGGCCTGAGCGGAAGCACGCGATTCGCCAACGACGGCGCCGCCGGGTATGTCAGCCAGTGGAACATCGGAATCCAGCATCAGTTCGCCGGCAATCTGCTGCTGGACGCAACCTATGCGGGATCGGGCGCGGTCAAGACCATCTCGGGCTATCACGCGTTCAATCAGGTTCCTTCCAAATACCTGTCGCTCGGACCGGTGCTTCAACAGAACATCAACTCGGATGCGGCGCGGGCAGCCGGAATCGGACTGCCCTACGCAGGTTTCACCGGAACGGTGGCGCAGGCGCTGCGTCCCTTCCCGCAGTACCAGGGTATTGGCGAGTTTTACGAAAAGGACGGCCACACCAGCTATCATTCCCTGCAGTTGAAGGCCGAGAAACGCTACTCCATGGGACTGACCGTGCTGGCGGCCTTCACATGGGAGAAGAACCTGGTGAACGCCGATTACCCGCTGAACGGCGGCAACTCCTTGTTCGGGCTTTCAGCTCCCCAGGACAGCGCCGATTATCGATCGCTGAAGGCGCTGTCGCCGAACGACGTGCCCAAACGACTGGTGGTCAGCTACATCTACGAACTTCCGTTCGGGAAGGGCAAACATTTCCCGCTGCACGGTCCGCTGAACCTGCTGTTCGGCGGCTGGCAGATCTCGGGAATTTACAGCTATCAGAACGCGGTCCCGCTGGGATTCTCCACAAATCTGACAAACCCGCTGTTCGGGGGGCCCATACGGCCCAACGTGGGTACCGACTCCTTCCGCGCTCCGGTCGCAGACGGCAAGTTCAATCCTTTTAAGGACAACTACATCAGTCCGCGTTTCATGACGCTGCCCGCGGCTTTCGCGTTCGGCAACGCGGCGCTGCGCTACGATCTGCGCGGCTTTGCCATTTACAACGAGGACATGACGCTGTCAAAGACGTTCCGCTTCAAGGAGCGGGTGCGGGCCGAACTTCGCTGGGAGGCCTTCAACGCGCTGAATCGCGTGATCTGGGGCCAGCCGGCCACGAACGTAAGCGCCGCCAATTTCGGCAAGATCGCGGGACAGGGCACGGCCCCGAGGATCATGCAGGTGGGCGTGAAGATCAACTACTGAACAACTTTGCCGTGAAATGAACAAGTCAATCGCCGGGCCGGCATGGTGTTTCCTGCTGCTGGCGTCTGCCTCGCCCGCGGGGGAGACAGCCATCGAGGTCGCATCACGGAAGCAGCTTTTTACCGATTACAAGTTCATTCAGTCCGCGGAGGGAGTATCGCTGACGATGAACCCGCCGGCGCGCACGGGCGCGATCCTGATCGAGCCCGATGCGCCGTGGGAAAAAAATCTTTCGATCGGAAGCTACAGCAGTGTCGTCAAGGAAAACGGGCGTGTCCGGATGTGGTACGAGGTTCTCGGCCGCGCCCATGAACCGAGAGCCAATCCCGATTTCATGGGCGTCGCCTATGCCGAATCGACGGACGGTATCCATTTCAAGAAGCCGGTTCTCGGCCTGGTAGAGTTCGAAGGATCGCGGCAGAACAACCTCGTGCTGCCGGCAGACCCGAAGCTGATGTCGATCGCCGGGGGATCGGTGCTGATCGACGAGAATCCGAACTGCCCTCCCGCGGAACGCTATAAGAGCTGGCAGAAGATTTATCCGAAAAAGGGATCCGGAATCAAGGGACCGCACCGGGTCTGGGTATCGGCCGACGGTCTGCGCTGGAATCTTTCGGCGCGCCCGGTGACCGGCCTGCGCGCCGCCGATACGCAATCCACCTGGTTCTGGGATCCGCGCATCAGCCGGTACGTGGGCTTCACTCGGGAATGGATTCAGTTTCCCGGCGAAGGACATTTCCGGGCGGCAAGCTATAACGAGTCGGACGATATGCACAGCTGGGAGAAGATGCAGATCGCGCTCGAACCGGACGAGGCGGACGCGGCGGCCGGCATCCGCCCGCTGATCGACCCGGCGAAGATGACGGTCAGCCGTGAACGGGTGATGCCGGCCGAGCCCGCAGCCGGAAAGTCCTCAGCGCGGGAGCGGGCAGCCGAGAACGATCCGGACGCGGATCCGGTCCCGCCGCCCGGCTCGGCGGTGGACATTTACGGCCCGGGGGTCGTTCCCTACACGGAAGCCGACGGGGTCTACCTGTCTCTGATGTCCATGTTTCATCACTGGAACGAGGCAACGGGGCCCGACACGGCGGACGTCCGCCTGGGCGTGAGCCGGGACGCCCGTCATTTCCAGCGGCCCGGCGGACGGAAACCGTTCCTCGGCGTGGGTCCGTCGGACGCCTTCGACTCCAAATGGATTTGGGCGCTTCCCCGCCCCATTCGGATGGGAGACGAGCTGTGGATCTACTACTTCGGCTCCAGCAAGGATCACTCGGGGCGGCCGGCAGCGGCGGCCGGCCAGCGCACGCAGGGCATTTCGCGAGCGGTAATGCGGCTGGACGGCTTCATGTCGGCGGATTTCGATTATTCCGGCGGCTCGATCCTGACGCCTCCGCTCCGCTTTGAAGGGTCGCGGCTGGAGTTCAACCTCGACACGGGCGCGGGCGGCGTGGGGCGGGTCGAGATTCTGGACGAGCGGGGCGGCCCGATCGACGGATTTCGACTGCAGGATGCGGATGCGTTGAACGGAAACAGCGTCCGCACGGTGGCCTCCTGGCGCGGCAAGACGAACGTGTCGCCGCTGGCCGGGCGGATCGTCAGGCTGCATCTGAAGATGCGCAGCGCCAGGCTGTATGCTTTTCAATTCCGGTGACCCGGCCGCAATCGAGGCGCGTAAACGCTAAACTGAAAGCGTCGCCCCCATGCCGCGCGGATACTTTCGACCCCTCCTGTTTCTCCTGGCCTGCTGCCCGGTAACAGCGACTGCGCAGGAGGTGGAGTTCAACCGCGACATTCGCCCCATCCTCTCCGATAAGTGCTATACCTGTCACGGGCCGTCCACTGTCGACC
>DATJFH010000192.1:0-54280 GCA_035495815.1 Bryobacteraceae bacterium | reverse complement strand
GTCATGGCGGAGATCGCGCGAGGCACGCACCTGCCGATCGCTACCGGCGAGCGCGTTTTCACCAAGTGGGGCTTCCGGGAGGTGCTGGAGAAAAAGGCGGCGGTAATTCTGCAGCCGGACCTCTGCCATGCGGGCGGCATCACGGAAGTACGGCTGATCGCGGGCATGGCGGAAGCGTATTATGCCAGCATCGCGCCGCACAACCCGCTGGGGCCGATCTCGCTTGCGGCCGGCGTTCAGATCGCGGCGTCCATTCCGAACTTTCTCTGCCAGGAACAGGTTTCCCTGGGCGAAGGATATTTGAAGAAGCCGTTCACGGTCCGCAACGGCTACCTGGATCTGCCGACCGGTCCGGGGCTGGGAATCGAGCTGGACGAAAACGCCATGGCGGACAAGATCAACCACGACTGGCGCAACCAGGAGAGCTACGACGCCGAGGACGGCTCGGTGGTCGACTGGTAGCGCAACCACTGACTAATGACCAAACAGCAAATCCTTTCCTTCATCACGGACATCGGCATCGTGCCGGTCGTGCGCACGTCGACGGCGGAAGGCGCGATCAAAGCCATTGAAGCGATCCATCGCGGCGGAATTCGCGCCGCGGAAATCACGATGACCGTGCCGGGCGCGATACGGGCGCTCGAAAAAGTGGCGGACCAGTTCGGCGACAAGATCGTGCTGGGCGCGGGAACGGTGCTCGATCCGGAGACGGCGCGGGCGTGCATGCTGGCGGGCGCGGAGTTTTTCGTCACCCCGAGCCTGAAGGTTTCGACGATCGAGATGGTGAAGCGCTATTCCAAGGTGATCTGTCCGGGGGCGCTGACCCCGACGGAAGTGATCACGGCCTGGGACGCGGGAGCCGATATCGTCAAAATTTTTCCATGCGGGAACGTCGGCGGACCCAAGTACATCAAGGCGCTGAAGGGGCCCTTTCCGCACATCGAGATGATCCCGACGGGGGGCGTAAACCTGGAAACGGCCGGCGAGTTCCTGAAAGCGGGGGCCTGCGCGGTAGCGGTCGGCGGGGAGCTGGTGGATGCGAAAACGATCAAGGAGGGCCGCTTCGACATCATCGAGGAGCGCGCGCGCCAGTATCTGGCGGTGATCGCGAAAGCCCGCGCGGAGTTGTGACTATGCTTACACGGCGAGCCCTGCTGACATCCGCCGCACTGGCGCCGGCGGCCCGATCGGCGCCACGGGCGCGAGTGGAATCCATCGCCACGATCAGCCAGCAGCCGGAGTTCTACCACGGCTGGCCGACGCTGGCGCAGCGCAGGAACGGGGAGCTGCTGGTGGTCTGTTCGGGCGGGCGGGAGGCGCACGTATGTCCGTTCGGACGCGTCGAGCTGATGCGGTCGTCCGACGGCGGACGGACGTGGAGCTGGCCCGAGGTTGTCCTCGACACGCCGATCGACGACCGGGACGCCGGGGTGCTGGAGACGCGGTCCGGAGCGCTGCTGGTGACCACGTTCACGTCGCTGGCCTACCAGCCGCTGCTCGAGCGGGCGAAGGACTGGCCCGCCGGGAAGCAGTCGCGCTGGGAGGCGGTCAACCGGAGGGCCACCGAACAGCAGCGGCAGGCGCTGCTCGGCACGTGGATGCAGCGCTCGACCGACGGCGGAATGACGTGGTCGGCGCCGTACCGAGTTCCTCTCAACAGCCCGCACGGACCGGTCGCGCTCGCCGACGGGCGGCTGATTTACGCCGGCAAGCAGCTCTGGGAGCCGGGCAGGAAGGTCGGAGTGGCCGAATCGCGGGATGACGGCAGGACGTGGAGCTGGCTATCCGACATCCCGGCGAGGCCCGGGGATAACGTGGAGGAGTATCACGAGCTGCACGCGGTGGAGGCGGCGAACGGGAGCCTCATCGCGCATATCCGCAATCACTGTCCGGCGAACGCGGGCGAGACGCTGCAGTGCGAATCGTCCGACGGCGGGAAGACGTGGACGACTCCGCACGCGATCGGCGTGTGGGGATTACCGTCGCATCTGCTGAAGCTTCGGGACGGCCGCCTGCTGATGTCGTACGGCTACCGCCGGGCTCCCTTCGGGAACCAGGCGCGGATCAGCGCGGATCACGGAAAAACGTGGTCGGGCCCGATGACCATCTCCGAGGACGCGCCGGGGGGCGACGTGGGCTATCCGAGCACGGTGGAATTACCGGACGGGCAGCTGGTGACGGTCTGGTACGAAACGCAAAAAGGGTCGCCGCATGCCGTTCTGAGAAAGGCGCTGTGGTCGCCGGCCGGATAACCGGGCAGGTTTTCGAGCCGGAAAATGGGATGTAATCCGCGCGGATAAACGCGGCCTGGCTTACCAAGCCGGACTTGATTTCGACAACTGATTTCACTATTGTCGGAGCCATGCCACGTTATTCTCACGAAGACCTCAAAAACGCGAAAAAAGCGATGACGAGGCGCTTCCTTGCCCGGGCGGCGCCGCCGAGCAACCTGGAGAGATTCGCGCTGTCGGCGGCGGTCTCGGCGCATCCCAGATCCAACCTTGTCGGGGTCGGGATCGGGCCGAAGATCTGCGGCGGAAAAGAGACGAGCACCCGGGCCGTTCGTTTTTACGTGGAGCAGAAGGTGCCGCCATCGGGCCTGACGGAAGAGAGTATGCTGCCGTCCGAAATCGACGGCATTCCAACGGATGTGGTGGCGACCGGCCGGTTCCGGCTGCTCAGCACGGCGTCGGACAACAGGCTGCGCCGCCGTCCGGCGCGTCCGGGTTCGTCGATCGGGTTCAAGATTCCGCCGCCGAAGGACACTTTCGTGATGGCGGGCACTTTCGGGGCGGTGGTGAGCCGGAACGGGTCGCGTTATATTCTGAGCAATAACCACGTACTGGCCGAGAACGGCATCGTGGCGCTGGGGGCGCCGATCTTTCAGCCGGGATTGCTCGACGGGGGCAACGCAGCCACCGACCAGATCGCGGCCCTGACGCAGTTCGTGAAAGTCGGCCGAACGGGCGGCGCCGCGGTGGATTGCGCGATAGCGGAGATACAGGCCAACGCGAAGGTATCGGCGCAGCTGATGCCGGGCGTCGGCTCGCTCAAGTCGGCCAATCCGGTCGCGGCGAAAACAGGGATGAAGGTTGAAAAGACCGGCCGGACCACGGGCTATACGCGGGGGTCGGTGTTCGATATCCAGGCCGACATTACGATCCCGTACGAAGATCCCGGGGGAGAGTTCGACGCCGTCTTCACGGACCAGATCATGATCAGGGCCGACGCGGGCATGTTTTCCGACCGCGGCGATTCCGGGGCGCTGATCGTCGACCGGGCCACCAAACGGGCCACCGGATTGCTTTTCGCCGGCTCGCGGACTCACACGATCGCCAATCACATCGCTGTCGTATTGGAGGCCTTGGGAGTATCCTTAGAGATAGGATGAAGCATTCTGAAAAGCTTCGGGCGATCAAGCGCAGCCTCTCGCCCGAAGTTTTGCGGATCGAAGGCGTGAGCGGCCTGGGTTTACCCGATGACAAACTGACGGTGTACCTGGAGGAGGATACGAGCGAAGTCCGCCGCCGGGTAAAGTCGGTGATGGACAAGAAAGGAGTCACGGCGCCGGTAGAATGGCGGGTGACCGGCAAGATCGGGCTTCAGGCGCGGCCGTAGCCGGCGCCGGTTTCGAACGGGGCAGCCGTTCCGGCTAGCTCTTCAAGACTTCCCGAATGCGCCTGGCGACGATCTGCGCCTCGCCGGGCTGCAGCATCCAGACGGCGACTTCGAGGGCTTCCTTCGAGCCGGGACGGACTTCGATCGAGGGGTCACCCTCGCGCAGCCGCTTGACGGCGTCGGCATAGGTGATTTTCACGGACGAATCCCACGTGATCCGCAGGTGCGGAACGGCGTTGGCGATTTCCGGCACGAAGGTTTCGGTCTTCACGCCTTTTACGGGGCCCACGCTGTCGCCGATGATCTTGACGCGCTTCTCCCATTCGCGCCACTCGGCGGCGTGGTCGCGCTTCATGTACTGCTCGACGGCCACCATCATGCCCAGGTACTCTTCCTTGTTCACTTTCATGCCGCGTCCGATGGTGTCGCTGTTGGGGGGACCATTGAGGCGGGCGGCGGCGATCAGGTCCTTGCGTCCGAGGAGCAGGCCGCAGCTTTGGGGACCGCGAATGCCTTTTCCGCCGGAGAAGGTCACCAGGTCGAAGCCCATTTTCGTGTAGCGGGAAAGGGCATCCACGGGCGGAGCGTCGGCGGCGGCGTCATTGAAAGTCGGAACGTTGTGCTTCTTGCCGAGGGCCGCGAATTCGGCCGCTTTGATCCGGCCCAGCGGGTCGGCGGCGTTGAAGAACAGCATCATCACGGCGCCGGCCGCGGCCGCGCGCTCGAGCTCCTCACGCGACTCCACCTCGACGAACCGGGTGCCGCAGTTGCGCACGGCGTGATCGTAGCCGTAGCGGTGGGACTTCTGGATGATGACCGCGGTCTTCATTCCGGTGGTGTCCGGCAGGCGGCGGATGAAGTCGGTGTTGGTTCCGGTCATGCAGGCGGCCGTGCCGAGGGTGAGGGCGCTGGCGGCGCCGGCGGTGACCATGGCGGCCTCGCAGCCGATCAGCTCGGCGATGCGGCGGCCGACGGCGTCGTGCAGGTCGATCAGGTGCACGAACTGCTTCGAAGCGTAATCGATGGCCTGGACCACCTCCGGCTGCATGAGGGACGCGGTGAGGGTGGTATAGGTGCCGGCGGCGTTGATGAACGGCTTGATGCCCAATTCTTTGAAGTAGTCGCGCTTGAGTGTCGCGGCTGGAAGGGGGGCGGCCAGCAGAGGCAGCGTGGTGACGCCCTGGAGAAATCGACGGCGGTTTGGCATGGCATTACTCCTGAGAGATCAGTTTAACGCAGGCGGCGCAGGCGGGTTGGCTTCGCCCAGGCGCGGGGTCCGGCGCGCCACACCCACTCAGCGCGATTCCTTCAGGTATTTTTGAATATCCGGAAACAGCAGCTCCCGGGTCCCGGGGCGGTCCAGGTCTTCTTTGCGGATGAGCGCGGCGCCCGAATCCATTTTTCGCTGCGGCGTCCGGCCCTGCCGCTGCTGGCAGAGCGCGTGTGTGCTCTCGTAGCCCATGCGGAACGGATTCTGGACCACGATGGAATCGATCGTGCCCTGCCGCAGCTCCTCGATCAACTGGTCGGACGCGTCGAACGCCACCAGCTTCACGTGCTTCGCCCCGCGCGACTTCAGCGCCTGAACGGCGCCCGCGGAGCTCGATTCGTTGTCGGCGAAGAGGCCGGCCAGGTCCGGGTGCGCCGCCAGCATGTTCTCGGTCACGGCCATCGCCTTGGCCCGGTCCGCCATGCCGAACTGGACCGGCAGCAGCTCGATGCCGGGGTAGAGCTTGCGGATCTCCTGCTGGAATCCCGCCTCCCTCTCCATGGTGGACGCGCTGCCGGCCATGAACCCGACCACGCCTACTTTTCCCTTGCCGCCGAGAATCTCTCCCATGCGCCGGGCGCCCATGCGGCCCGCCTCGAGGTTGTCGGTGGCCACGTAGGAGAGATACTTCTCGGTGTCGATGGCCGAATCGAAGATGACCACCGGAATTCCCCTGGCGCCGGCGCGCTCGACCACGGCCACCAGCGCCTGCTTGTCCACGGGGGCCAGCACGATGCCGTCCAGCCTGCGGTTGATCATCGCATCCACGATCTCGATCTGACGGCTGGAATCGATTTCCAGGGCGGGCGCGTTCCATTCGATGCGGCAGCCGGCTTCGCCCGCAGCCTTGATCGCGCCGGCGTGGACGGTCTGCCAGAAGATATGGCTGGCGCCTTTGGGCACGACGCCGATCACGCACTCGCTTCTCCGTTGACATCCGGCGAGCGCGAACAGGGCCGCCAGCAGCAGTAACCTCGACATAGGCGAATCCATCTTGCCACAATCAGGGTTATGGCATTGGTTAAAGTCGGCGCCGTGTCCGGACTCCAGTCCGGTTCGGTCATGGAGGCCATGGTGGCGGGGGTGTGCTACGCCATCTGCAACGTGGACGGCCGGATACACGCGCTGGAGGGAATCTGTCCTCATCGCGGCGGTCCGCTGGGGCAGGGGGCGGTCAACGACGGCCAGCTCACCTGCCCCTGGCACGCCTGGGAATTCGACTGCCGGACGGGGGCGCACGATTACGATCCGCGGATCCGGGTGGCGACCTACGCTGTCGAGATCGCGGGCGATGACATCCTGATCGACATTCCGTGACGGAGAGACGTGCGGGCGAGGGAAAGCGCCGCGCGGCTACTTGCCGAAGGGGTAGAGCGACCGCACCGCCAGGATGTGGGCGGCGGTCGAGCCGGTGTTGTAGAATCCGACCGTGCAGTTGAGGCGGAAGAAGTAGGCGTCGCCGGGCTTGGAAGCGTGCCGGCCCTCGACGCCGTCCATTCCTCCGCCGGCCACCATGTCGCCGGTCCCGTCGAGAAGCAGATAGATCTCCTCTTCGCGATCGTGATGGTGCGGAAAATTCGTCCCGCCGGGAGTCATTTCCATGATGAACAGGCTGGTCAGCACATGGCCGGCGGCGATCTTGTCCCGCGTGCTGCGCGTATCGCCCATCATGAGCTGGTAGAGCGTCGACGGGGGATGGTTCCCGACCACCTGCTTCCTGACGTCATCGGTATTGGCGATGATGGGCGCCGCCGCCGCTGCGCCGGACGGCGTCCCCGCCGGCAGCTTGAATCCCATGAGGATGGCCTTGAGGGCGCCGGTTCCGGAATTGGCGAGGCCGTGGCTGACACCGGCCGGCAGGTACATGAAGTCGTTTCGACGCACCTTGACCTTCCGGCCGGAATAAATCAGCTCGCCCGCTCCTTCGCTGATGAAGTAAACCTGCTCCTCTTTCGGATATTGAACCGCTTTGGACTCGGCGCCGGGATCCACGGTGATTTCCCCGAAGCGGGCCACGCCCCTGGCCAGCGCGGGATGGCTGTCACCCGCGCCGAACAAAGGCTTGTAGCGGCAACCGGAGGAGGCGATATCGGACTCTTTGGCGGCCGCCGAGGAAATCGAGCGCCGCAGAAAGGTGGGGTCGACCGCGCGCTCGGCGGCTATCAGGGGCGTCAGGATCAAAAGGGAGAGCAGGTAGGGGCGCATGGTTTCAGCCGATCAAAATACTATCACGAAGTCCCCGGCGCGGTACAATTTGACGAATGCAACGAAGGCGTTTACTCCAATCCCTGGCGTTGACACCGGCCGCGCCGGCGGCTCCTCCGGACCGCGACGTCGCGACAATCACGGTCACCGGGCTCGAAATCCTGACCGTGAAAGTGAACAAGCGCGGCAACTGGATGCTGACCCGCCTCCAGACGAGCGCCGGAATCACGGGCATCGGGGACGCTTCCCACGGCGGCGGCGACGAGGAGCGCAGGCGCTACCTTCAGCAGTTTTTCGAGCTGTTGAAGGGCCGCAGCATCTACGATATCGAATACCTGCGGGGCGCCGCCGAGCCGGCCATTCTGAAAGGCGCGCGAGGCTTTGCTCCGGCGGCGATCGCGCTGAGCGGCATCGAGCAGGCGCTGTGGGATATCCGCGGCAAGGCATTCAACGTCCCGGCGTACGATCTGTTCGGCGGGCTGCTTCACCCGAAAATCCGCAACTACGCCAACATCAACCGTTCGACCGAAATCCGCGAGCCGGCGGGGTTCGCGGCCATGGCCGAGCGCGCCGTGGCAGCCGGGTTCGACGCGATCAAGCTGGCTCCGTTCGACGACATGCCGCGCGATCTTTCCGACGCCGCCCGCACCGAGGAGTTCACGAAAATGGGGATCGCCCGCGCCGACGCGGTCCGCAAGGTCATTGGCCCCAAGCGCGACCTGCTGGTGGACGTCCACAGCCACCTCGACGTCGACCGTGGACTGCAGCTCGCGCGGCGCATGGAGTATCTCGACCTGTTCTGGCTGGAAGAGGTCACCCCCGCGGTTCCGGTGGAGAACCTGGCGCGTATCAATCGGGAAGCGAAAATGCCCACGGCGGGCGGCGAGTCCATCTACGGAGTGAGGGGATTCCTGCCGTACATCGCCGGCAAGGCTGTGGATATCGCGATGCCGGACGTGAAGTATTGCGGCGGGATGCTGGAATTGAAAAAGATTGCCGCGCTGTGCGAGGCGGCGGGAGTGCCGGTGGCGCCGCACGGTCCGGCGAGCCCGGTAGGCAACCTGGCTGCCGCCCATGTCTGCGCCACCCTGCCCAATTTCCAGATTCTGGAATTTTCCTACGGTGAAACGGACTGGCGCTCGGAGCTCGTCGACCCGCCCGAAGCCCTCGACAAGGGCTATATCCATCTTTCGCGGCGGCCCGGGCTGGGCGTCACCTTGAATGAAAAGACGCTGGCAAAATACAAAGCATGATTCCGCCGCCCGGATTGCGGCCGGTATGGCATCCTAAATATATGCGAACCGGCCTGGTAGCCGTACTCGCGCTGTTAGCGATACAAGCCTCCGACACACCGGACGCGCGTCTGGCGCGCTTCCGCGAGGTCCGGATGCCGTTCCATGCGGAGCGCTACACCGCTAAAGAACGCCGCATGATCGACAAGCTCGTGGAGGCCTGCCAGCATCTGGAGATGGTCTTCTGGGAGCAGAGCGATCCGGAAGGCTTCACGCTGCTGAGGAAGACCACCGATCCCAAGCTGCGCCGTCTCCTCATGATCAACGGCAGCCGCTTCGATTTCATCGACGAGCACAAGCCGTTCGCCGGAACGGAGCCTATGTCTGCCGGACGGGCGCTCTACCCGCCCGGTCTCACGCGCGAGCGCATCGAGCAGTACGTAAAGAGCCATCCGGAAAAGAGGGCTCAAATATACAGCCCTTATACCGTGGTCCGCTGGAGCGGCAAGGATCTGGTGGGGATCCCGTATCACCAGTTTTACAAGACCGAGCTCGAGAAAGCGGCGGCCGCGCTGCGCGAAGCCTCCGCGCTCAGCGCCGATCCGGCGTTCGCCAACTTTCTGCGGCTCCGCGCCGACGCGCTGCTCACCGACGATTACTACAAGAGCGATCTCGCCTGGCTGGATCTCAAGGACCCGAAGTTCGATCTGATCTTCGCTCCCTACGAGACGTATCTCGACGGCGTGCTGGGCGTGAAAACCTCCTACGGGGCGTCCATCCTGATCCGCGACGAAGCGGAAAGCAAGAAGCTGGCGGAATTTCAGAATTACGTTCCGGAAATCCAGGATCATCTGCCGCTGCTCTCGGGCGATCGTCCATCGAAGCAGGAGCATGTGACTCCGATGGAAGTGATGGACGCGCCGTTGCGCACCGGGGATCTCCGGCACGGCTATCAAGCCGTGGCCGACAACCTGCCGAACGATCCGAAAATTCACCAGGAGAAGGGATCGAAGAAGATCTTCTTCCGGAATTTCATGGCGGCGCGAGTGGAGCACATTGTCGTGCCCATGGCGCGCAAGCTGATGCGGCCGGACCAGGCTGCGCGGGTATCGGAGGAGGGCTACCTGGCGGGGGTCCTGCTGCATGAGATTTCCCATGAACTGGGTCCCGTGTACGCGCGCCGCGGCGAGCGGCAGAGCAGCATCAACGAAGCCATCGGACCGGCTTATGGAGGTCTGGAAGAGGCCAAGGCTGACGTGGTCGGCATGTTCGGAGTGAAGTGGCTGGCGGATAAGGGGGCGCTCCCCAAAGCCCGGCTGCCCGAGTATTACGATTCTTACGTGGCGGGGATTTTTCGTACACTTCGCTTCGGCGCCGGAGAAGCGCACGGGATCGCCCAGACGATGGAGTTCAACTACCTGACGCAGGAGAGGGCGATCTTGCGGGACGCGGCCACGGGCCGCTACTGGGTGGACCACGCCCGCATCCCGGGCGCGATCGCCCGCCTGTCGAAAGAGCTGCTCGAAATGGAAGCGGCGGGAGACGGGCCGCGCGCGGAGGCCTGGTTCAAGAAGTACGGAACAGTCCCGGCCGACCTGAAAGCGTCGCTGCAATCGGCGCGCGATGTGCCGGTAGACATCGACCCCATCTTCTCCTTCCGGGAGCTGCCGAAGCCGGCACCGCCGCGCCCGCCGTCGAACTAGAGGCGTCGAGGGCGGCGAAGTCGCTCATCGAGACGCCAGCACCTGATTGACGGCTACAGACACGCGGGTCCAATTACGCGCTTCTCTTCGGTGAGGCGCTTGCGGCCGGCGGGACCCACGACAAAGGCGCCTTTGGTGACCTGCCCGATACGGCCGGCGACGCCGACGCCGTGCAGCGGCTGAAGCTCGAGCGTGCGGAGGATGAGGAGGTCGAGGGCGCCTTGCAGGAGTTCGACGGGCTTGCTCAGGCGGGCAATGATATCGACATTCGATATCGACCGTCAAAATGACGGCCTCACGAGCTGTTTTCGTAAGGGGCATAGCGCCGGACTGGCCGATTTCGTATACCGATGGTGGTTTTCAGCCACACAACCTGCTTGAAAAAACCAAGCTTTTCATTCGGTTGCGATTGGTCCGAAATTTGCACCGCGAGAAACAGCGGGTTAGGACCATTCCATGAAATCACTGCTCTTGTTTACGTTTCTGGCGGTATCGCCGGCGTTCGCCCAATGGCGTCATTTCGGAGATCCCAGAATCACTCCGGAAGGCTTTTTCGGACTCGGGTTTTCTACTCCGGTCAATCCAATAGCGACGCGGCTGGACGCTGGATGGGCCTTCGCCGGAGGAATCGGAGTAAGTCAAGGCTATGGCGGCGTCTTGCTCGATGCGATGTTTACCGATTTCGGCATCAATCACACGGCTCTATTGCAGGCCGGAGCCCGGGAGGGTCATCAAAAATTCTGGGCCGTGACAGTTGACCCCATCTTTCACGTAAACAAGAGGGGTCCCGTGGATTTCTATATCACCGGCGGCGGCGGCATCTACAGCCGGATTACAAACTACCGGGCGGCGTCGGACTTCGTAGGACGCAACGCCGGCCGATATGATCTCACCATCTCCAACGCACTTTATAAGCCGGGAGTCAACGCCGGCGCCGGCTTCTCGTTCAGTCTCCCTGAGATGACGAATATCAAGATTTTTACCGAAGCCCGTTACCACCACATGTTCACTCGCGGCTCGGGCGCAAGCTTCATCCCGATCACGATCGGAGTTCGTTTTTAGAACTGCCGTTCGATGCAGCCGGGCAGCGAGGCGTCGATCGCTGCGACGCTGACGGGGTCAGGCCAGGATCTTTTCCGCCACATTGCCGGCTACATCCGTCAGCCGGAACGCGCGGCCGCCATAGTTGTAGGTGAGCCTCTGGTGGTCCAGCCCGAGAATGTGCAGAATCGTCGCGTGGAGATCGTGTATGTGCATGCGGTCTTCGACAGCGTAATAGCCGAACTCATCCGTGGAGCCGTAAACATACCCGGGCTTCACGCCGGCGCCGGCCATCCACATGGTGTAGCCGTAGGGATTGTGGTCCCGCCCGTCGCCGGCTTGGGCCACGGGGGTGCGTCCGAACTCTCCACCCCAGACGACGAGCGTGTCCCGCAGCAGGCCGCGCGCCTTCAAGTCGTGCAGGAGTCCGGCGATCGGCAAATCGACCTGAAGGGCCGTGCGGGTGTGGAGACGGACGAGCTCGTTGTGGGCGTCCCAGCCGACTTCATTGCCGGGGCCGTAATCGTGATTGATCTGGATAAAGCGCACGTTGCGCTCCGCAAGGCGTCTCGCCATCAGGCACTGCCATCCGAAGTCGCGGGTTTCGGCCTGATGCAGGCCGTAGAGTTTTTTGGTCTGTTCGGTTTCCCGGGATATGTCGAATGCCTCGGGCGCTTCGGTCTGCATGCGGAACGCCAGCTCAAACGCCTGGATACGCGCCTCCAGCTCCGTATCGTTTTGCCATCGTTCGGCGCCGGCGCGATTCATCTTTTGAATCATGTCCAGTTCATAGCGCTGCTGCACGGGCGTCAATCCGGCGTTCTTCAGGTGCGCGATGGGCTCGGTCAGATCCTCGACTTTGACGCCGCCGTGGCCGACGGCGGTACCCTGGAAAGCCGCGGGCAGGAAGCCGGAGCCCCAATTCTTGGCTCCGCCATGAGAAAGGCCGGGCTTCAGCGTAATGTACGCGGGCAGGTTTTGATTCTCCGTGCCCAACCCGTAGGCTACCCAGGAGCCCATGCTGGGCCGGACAAAGGTATTCGAGCCGGTGTGCAACTGCATCACCGCTCCGCCATGGGCGACACTGTCTCCGACCATGGAGCGGATGATGCAGAGGTCGTCCACGCATTTCGCCACATTCGGAAACAATTCGCTCACTTCGATGCCGCTCTGACCATAGCGGCGGAAGCCCCAGGGAGATTTCAACAGGGCGCCGATAGCGCCCTCGGCGAAAGTGAGGGGCCGTTTGAACGGCAGGGGCTTGCCATGGTCCGCGGTGAGGCGGGGTTTGGGATCGAATGTATCGATGTGAGAAGGGCCGCCGTGCATGAACAGGAAGATGACCCTTTTGGCGCGAGCCGGGAAGTGGGGTTGCTTCGGCGCCAGCGGATTGACGGGCTGACTCCCGCCGGCCTGGCTCGAAAGCAGCGAAGCGAGCCCCATGAAGCCGAAGCCGCAGGCCGAGCGCCGCAAAAGGTATCTGCGTGAGAACTCAGTGGACATAAATGAAATCATTGGAGGCCACCAGCGCGCGGCAGAGGCTGGACCAGGCAAGCAGACGTCCTTCGCTGCCGCCGGCTCCCGCGGGAAAGCGCTCCAGATACTCCAGCGCCTGTTGCGTCTCTTGCGGCTGCGGCGGGCGTCCGAGGGCCAGGAACCAGGCGCGCTCAATCCGGCGGACATCATCTGTGTAACTGCCCAACAGATAGCGGGCGACGGACTGCGCCCGTTCGGCGACGAATGCGCTGTTCATCATGAAGAGGGCCTGCGGCGCGACATTTGTCTGTGTGCGAGCTTCCGTGCTGGTGGTGGCGTCGCCGAAATCGAACAGGGTGTATATGCCGGCGAGATTGGCGCGGCGCAGCGGCAGATAGACGCTCCTGCGTTTGCTGGCTTCGGGGCTGAGGCTCTTACGGCCCTCGCTGAATTCCTTTTCCTGCGTGTAGTCCTTCAGCAGCGTTCCGCCCATCGAGAAATCAAGCGAGCCGTCCAGGGCGAGGAGCGAATCGCGAATCTCTTCGACGTCGAGACGCCGCATCGGAAAGCGGGAAAGCAGTCTGTTATTGGCGTCGATTTCACCGTGCCCGGGTAATGCCTCGCCGCTCATCCGGTAGGCGCTGGAGGTCATGATGATGCGGTGCATGGCTTTGATGGACCAGCCTCGGGCGACGAATTCGGCCGCCAGCCAATCGAGCAACTCGGGATGGGTCGGAGTTTCCCCGGTCAAGCCGAAGTTGCTCGGCGTACGCACAATGCCCTCGCCGAAGTGTCCTTGCCAGATCCGGTTCACCATCACCCGGGCGGTGAGCGGATTGCGCGGATCGGCCAGCCACTCGGCCAGCTCATGGCGGCCGCTGCCGCTCGCAATCGGAGGCTGACCGGCGCCGGCCAACGCCACCGGGAATCGCTTGGGCACGGCTTCACCGGGTGACTCGTGGCTGCCGCGGAGAAACACGCGCTGTTCCACCGGGTCGCCCTCGGCGACCGCGCAGGCGAACGGCGGCGGAGGCGGGGAGGCGTCTTTGAGCTCTTTCAGTTCATGATCGAGTTTTTCGAATCGGATCCTGCCCGCGGGCGAGTACTTCTTCTCCTTACCTTTCCCCATCAGCGACAGAGGACCCGAGAGGGCGCTCACCTCGGTGAAAAAGCGATTCTCACCGGGTTGGAATTTCGGCGCGGGCGGCGGCTCTTCTCCACGGCGCCGGGCCGCTTCCGAGTTCACTTTCCAATCGGCAAGGGCTCGCTTTTGTTGTTCGGCGGTCGCGATGAACTCGTTCTGGTACCGGGCAGCGACCGACTCAGCCGTTTCAGGTGACGCAGCGAACCATGCCTCGAGGTGCGGCCGTCTCTCATTCGTGGGCTTGAGGTACTTCGCCCATCGCTTCAGGAGCGAAAGGTCGAGCGACCGTTCGGCGGCCACGCGCTCGAGGGGCGCCTGATCGACGTTCACCCTCCTGGCGGCGGCCATGTACCGCGCGATAGCCGGAGCCAGAGCGTCGCGGTACATGCGCGCTTCGGCTGACATGAGCTCGTTGATTTCGCCCTGTTTCTCCTCGATTTTCTTCTGATGAGACTCGTACCTTACGGCCTCGTCCGCCGGAACCAGCGGCGCTACGTAGAGCTGGGAAACCGTTCCTTCCAACTTAGCGAGCTGCTTTGTGCTGGCGAAAATCGAAGCCAGGGAATAGTAGTCGCGAGTGGAAATGGGATCGAACTTATGGTCGTGGCAGCGCGCGCAGGCCAACGTGAGACCGAGGAAGGCCTTGCCGGTTACATCGATTTGTTCGTCGATGATATCGTAAAGCACTTTGGTCTTGTCCTGCTCGGCGAGAAGCTTGGGGCCGAGCGCCAGAAACCCGGTTGCGACGATGCCTCTCGTGTTCACCTTTGCAGGCGGTTCGGGAGGCAGCAGATCGCCGGCGATCTGTTCCCGGATGAACCTGTCGTAGGGCAAATCGCGATTGAAGGCGTCGATCACGTAATCCCGATATCGCCAGGCATGTGGATAATACCGGTCCTCATCGACGCCGGTGGAATCGGCATAGCGGGCAATGTCGAGCCAGCGCCGCCCCCAGCGCTCGCCATACCGGGGCGACGCCAGGAGGCGGTCCACTACTTTTTCGAACGCGCGCGGGGATGAATCCTCCAGGAAATCGCGAGCCTCCTCTTCGGTAGGGGGCAAGCCGGTGAGATCGAACGTGGCCCTTCGAATCAAAACAAGCTTAGGGGCGGGGGGCGCCGGCATGAGCCCGCGCTGCTCCAATCGCGCCAGAATAAAGCGGTCGACGGGGGAGCGCAACCACGCCTCATTTTTCACGGATGGGGGCGCGACCCGGCTGACCGGAATGAACGACCAGGGTTTCGTTTTCGAAGAGCCGGGCGCGGGCTTGGGCCAGGGCGTCCCCATTTCCACCCACCGCGCGAGGGCTGCAAGATCGGCTTCGGCGAGCTTGCCGGCGGGGGGCATCTTGATGCGGCCGCGGTAGCCGACGGCTTGAAGCAGGCGGCTGCCTACCGCCCGGAGCCCCTCACCCGTCGAAAGATCGAGTCCGGCCGTTTTGACACCGGGACCATGGCAGCTATAACAATGAGCGGCGAACAGCGGACGAATGCGGGTTTCAAAGAACTGCTCTCCGGAATCCGGCTGGGCGCCGGCAGGCAGCAGAGCCAGCAGGAAACAAGCCACCCGTCCCAGGAACACTCTATCCATTGCAAACGTACTCGCTCGCGCCGGCCCGTGCGGACCGGGTCCATGGCCGGATTTACCAGCCTGGCGCCGCTTTCGATGATCTCATAGCCGGTGGCGATCCGCACCATGGAACTCGGGATGGCCGGGCAGATCCGCGGCTCAACCGCGCGAAGCAGGCACACCGGCATCGGTTGAGCAAGCCAGTTTCAGCGCACGCCCGGATCCTAGTGCGACGCCCGCGCCTTGTTCAGCTTGGCTTCGAAATGGCTTCTGGCCTGAGCGATCATGTTCCGCGCCCGCGCGCGATTATCGCCGGGGCCGTAATTATTCCGCTCTTCGAGCAGCCTGCCAAAACGGTCCACCCACCGCAGCATCAACTCGACATCCTCTTTGATCAACGTCGGATTTCCATCTACATTCACCCAGACGGCTCCCGAATGGGCCATCGGCGTGTCAAAGCCCCGCGCGGGGACGCCGTTGACGCGAACCGCAAACCAGCAGCTTCGGTCGACGTCGACATCCTTCTGCATGCGGAACGATTTCGCCTGTCCGTCCACGGTTCGGCTCTCGATCACTTCGCCGTTGCGGATGAACTCGACGAGGCGCAGCGGGACCGGCGAGGTGACCTCCGTCGTGAGCGTCGCCCGGTAGGGGCTGCCGCCGGGGACGCGCGTTTCCGAGCCGATCGGCTGGCCGTTGATCTGGAAGGTCAGGAGCGGCCCCATGGTGACGAAGTTGCGGCCCTCGCGGTGGCGCGCAACCCAGCGATCCCAGCTCATGGCCGGTCCCACTTCGACATAAGACCGCGCGCTCCCGGGTATACGGTTGATGCCGCGCCAATTCGTGAACGCGTCGGTACCGGCGCCGGGGGAGATCTTGAATCCGCAGTTCAGAAGCTTGTACCACAGCTCATAGGCGGATCCGCCGGCGGGGAGGACGTCGATCGAATTCAGCGCGCCGAGCGCGGCGGTGATGGGACTCTCCTTCGCTCCAAGACCCGTGTCGAACACGTCATTGACCGACGCGGTGAAGGGATGCATGTAGGTGACGAATCCGCCCTGCTGTTGCGCATGGAGCGCAGCCATCGTGTTGAGCGGGAAATCGTAGGGCGAGTCGCTGCCGATCACGCTCGTATAGGACGGCGGAACCTGTTTCCTGATATTGAGAAAACCCATGTGCCCCAAGGGGTCGCTATTGCGGTATTCCTGGCCCCAGAAGAGCACGTAGCGGGAGTTCGAGAGGGGGTGGACCTTGCCGGTGAAAAATTCCTTGTCGTGAATGAAGGCGCCCGCCGAATTGGCGACGATCATGTTGGCGGTGTTCAGATCTTCGGCTTGGAGCCATGCCATCGACTGGCTGGGCCGCTGGTAATAGCTGCCGTTGTAGTTGGCGTGAAAATGATTCTCGCCGGTCCACCAGCCGCGCTGGGTCCAGTTGGTCCAGCGCCGCAACTGGAGCGTGATTTCACCGGTGTCGCCCGGGGCCACGTCCGCCGAGGCTTCGGCTACATCGTACTCGACGCCCTTGAGCGCGGTCACGGTGACTTTGCCGGCGGGAACCGGAAAGGTGTCGTCTCCGCCGCCGATGAAGAAGCCTTCCCGCGGGCTGCCCGGGTTGAGGGAATAGTAAAAGATCTGCTCGCCCTGAGGGCAGTACGCCTTGCCGTCGGAGGCGCGCACGTAGAGCCGCACCGGCGTCGGCTTGCCCGTTTCGTCGCGCACGTGAACGCGGAGGCGGCCGCCGGGGCTGCGGAATTTCAAGCCCGAGATCTTCACGTGAGTCTTCTCGCCGCCGGCGATGGGCATGGTGAACAGATCGATGTTCCCCAGGTGATTGGATACCACGGCAATGCGGCGGCTGTCAGGCGAAACGGCCGGAGCGAATTCGTCGCGAGGCGTGTTGGTAACGGCTGCCGGTTTCCCTCCCTTGGGCGGCACACGGTACAGCTCATAATCGCCCTTGCCATTCACGACCACGGCAGAATAAATCACACCCGAGCCGTCCGGGATGGCGGACACGCTGTCCAGCATGGTGATGTCGGACTTCTTGTAGGTGGTGAGGGGAAGCTGGATCATGATGGGAACACGGCCGGCCGGCATGGACCAAATCTGCGCCGCTCCCAGGCGCTGCGCGGCGAAGATCAGCTCGTTGCCGGCGGCGCTCCAGGAAGTGTCGACCCAGGGGCCTATAGCCCCGTTCTGCAAACGGGATTGCAGCCGCTCGGCGGGGCCGCCGGAAAGGCGCATCTCATAAATGAGCGCGCCGGCGTTGGGGACCTGCAGCGCGCACGCGATGCGCGTACCATCCGGCGACCAGGCCGGCTTACCGGCGGTTGGGAAGGGAGTGTCGATCTCCTGCTCATGGCCCGTGTCCACGTCCGCGACCACGAGCCGCCCGGCGATGTTGGGAATCCGTCCCGCCGGATTAGGTCCGCGGATGAACGCGATCCGGCCGCCTTTCGGCGACCAGGCGGGATGCGCGTGATACATTCCGGATGCGGTGATCTGGCGCGCCTCTCCACCCCCCGCCGCCACCGACCAGATGCTGCCGAACAGGGAGAAGGCGAGCTGCGAGCCGTCAGGCGACCAGGTTGGATCGGTTGCGCCCCTGGTGACGCCGTCCGAATCGGCGGCGGCAGCCGACTGGGCACGCTTCCAGAGAGCGGTTCCGCAGGCAATTGCGAGCAGTAGAACGGCGGTGATGGAACGCGGATTGAGCTTCATCATTCTCCTCAGGGCGCGGCGTTGAATCAGAACGAGCGCCGAACTGCGAACTGCATGGATCGGGGTTGTCGAGTCCTGGTGATGGAGCCGCGGGTGCGGCCGCTCACAAAAACGCCCGGCGTCAGGAAATTCGTCCGGTCAAGCGCGTAGAAAGCGTTCCGGGGGAGCTGGAGCGGGTCGTTGCCGCGGCGGGGCCGCTTGGCCGGCACGCTTAGGGGAGAGACTATCCAATAGTGACGCATTGGGCCTCCTGGGATAGAATAAGCGCCTACGCGTTCTAGTGAAGGTAGCATCGAACGACGGGGTCGTCAAGGAGAGAGAGCTGGAGGAAAACGGTAGGAGTGATTGGATAGATTGGCGGGGACGACGGGGCTCGAACCCGCGACCTCCGACGTGACAGGCCGGCGTTCTAACCAACTGAACTACGTCCCCGCTTACGTCAGAGCTTTCATCGTAGCACGGCGGCCTACCGAATCCAAATCTGCTCGTATGCTTCAATGGGGCATGTCTCCAGACGAATTCCGCCGCCACGGCCACCGGGTCGTGGACTGGATCGCGGATTATCTCGCCGATCCCCAGCGCTACCCTATCCTGCCCAGGATGGAGCCCGGCGAAGTCTCGGGCGCCCTGCCCCAATCCGGTCCCGAGCGCGGCGAACCCATGGAGGCCATCTTTCAGGACTTCACCGAACGCATTGCTCCCGCCATCACCCACTGGAACAACCCGGGCTTCATGGGGTATTTCGCCTCGTCGGCCAGCCCGCCCGGCATCCTGGCCGAAATGCTGGCCGCCGGACTCAACGCCAACGCCATGCTCTGGAAGACTTCGCCGGCGGCCACCGAGCTGGAGGAGGTCACCCTGGACTGGCTGCGCCAGTGGCTGGGGCTGCCGCAGCCGCTTTTCGGCATCATCTTCGATACCGCTTCGACCGGCGTGATGCACGCCATCGCGGCCGCCCGGGAGTCCGCCGACCCGGCCGTTCGCACCGATGGCGGGGGGCGCGATCTGGTGCTTTACACCTCCGAACACGCCCATAATTCCGTCGAGAAAGGCGCCGTGGCCATCGGGATCGGGCAGCGGAACGTCCGCAAGATTCCCGCCGACTCCGAATTTCGAATGGATACCGAAGCGCTGGCCGAGGCGATCGATCGCGACCGGGCCGCCGGGCTGCGGCCTTTCTGCGTGGTTCCCACGGTGGGGACCACGTCGACGAGCAGCATCGACCCGGTGCCCGCCGTGGCCGACATAGCCGAGCGGTACGGGCTGTGGATGCACGTCGACGCGGCCTACGGCGGGTCGGCCGCGCTGGCGCCGGAGCTGCGCCACGTGCTGGCGGGAGCGGAACGAGCCGATTCCATGGTGGTCAATCCGCACAAGTGGATGGGCGTTCCGTTCGATCTGAGCGTCCTGTACACCCGCCGGCCGGAGATCCTCAAGCGCGCGTTCTCCCTGGTTCCCGAATATCTCCGCACGAGCGAAGACGGCCGCGCCGTGAACTTCATGGAATATGGCGTGCCTCTGGGGCGCCGCTTCCGCGCTCTGAAGCTCTGGTTCGTGATGCGCTATTACGGCCGGGAAGCGATGGCGGCCCGCATCCGGGACCATGTGGAATGGGCGCGGGAGCTGGCCGGCATGATCGCGTCGGACAGCCGCTTCGAGGTTAGCGCGCCGGTACCCTTGTCGCTGGTTTGCTTCCGGCTGCGGGCGGGCGATGAAGAGAACCGCCGCCTGCTGGCGCTCGTGAACGCGACCGGTGAAGTGTTCCTCTCCCACACGGCGCTGGGCGGGCGGATCGTGCTACGGCTGGCGATCGGCCACTACGGGGCGAGCCGCGGCCATGTGAGACGGGCGTGGGAAATCATCCGGGAGGCGGCGGCGCGCTGACGGGCGGCAAGGGCGGCAAAAGCGGAGACACCCATCGCTAATAGCTGACTTTGCCCAGGATCACCGGGCGTCTGGCTCCGGTGGCCGACGGCACGTTCGAGGGCCTGCGGCGCCAGGTGCGGCTTGCCAGGATCGCGAACGCCACAGCTTCCTTGGCGTCCACGTGGATTCCGTAATCGGCCGACGTGGCGATGGCGGCGTCAGGCAGCAGGGCCGAGAGATGGCCCATGATCTGGCGGTTGTGCGCGCCGCCGCCGGAAACGATGAGATCGTCGCAGCCGGGCGCGAAACGATGGATGGCGGCGGCGATCGTGACCGCCGTCAGAATGGTGGCCGTAGCGATCAGGTCCGGCAGCGAAATTCCGGAGCGCAGCAGGCGGCGCACGAAGTCCTTCCCATACTGTTCTCGTCCGGCCGATTTGGGCGGGCGCAGCCTGTAATAGGGATCCTGGACCAGTTTCGCCAGCAGCTTGTCGTTCACGCGGCCCGACGCGGCGATGCGGCCGCCGCGGTCGAACTTGCGTTTTCCTCCCGTGTGCCGCGAGACCAGGGCATCGATGACCATGTTCCCCGGACCCGTGTCGAAGGCGACGACCGGCCCTTTCTTGGGCAACAGGGTGACGTTGGCGATCCCGCCGATATTGAGCGCCACGCGGTTGCGTGACGGCTCACGGAACAGGAGCGCGTCGACGAACGGAACCAGCGGGGCGCCCTTCCCTCCGGCGGCGATGTCACGGGTGCGGAAGTCGGAGACCACGGGCACGCCGGTACGCTCGGCGAGCACGGCCGCTTCCCCGATCTGCAGCGTGTTGCGCCCGCTTTCGTGATAGATCGTCTGGCCGTGGCAGCCGATGAGGTGAATACCGCCCAAATCCAGGTCCGCCTTGCGGCAGGTGGCGATCACGGCCCTGGCGTACAGCTCTCCCAGCTGAAAGCTGAGCCGGGAGATCGACGCCGTGGTGGTGTGAGCGTCGGAGACGTCCAGGATCGCGCGGCGCATGGCTGCCGTGTAGGGCGTGGTTCCAAACGCCAGGGTTTGGACGCTGCGGTCCTCGATGTCGATTACGGCCACGTCCACTCCGTCGAGCGAGGTGCCGCTCATCACTCCGGCTACACGCATGCGCGGTTCAACTCCTCCTGAAGTTCGGCGAGTAACTGCAAAGCCTCGATCGGCCGCAACTGGTCCAGTTTCAGGCCGCGGATGCGCTGGGCGATATCGTGGTTGACCGGCGCGAACAACTGCACCTGCACCGGACCCGCCGGCTTCAGCTCTCCGCGCACCGCCAGCTCCTGGCGCTCATGCAGCTTCAGGACCTGGCGGGCGCGCTCGATCACCGCCAGCGGCAGGCCGGCCAGGCGGGCGACTTCGATTCCGTAGCTGCGGTCGGCCCGGCCCGGCTCCACCTTACGCAGAAAGATAATGTGGTCGCCCGCCTCCTTGACCGTGACGCGCAGGTTGCGCACGCCGTCGAGCGTTTCGGCCAGTTCGGTCAGCTCGTGATAGTGGGTGGCGAACAGGGTACGGGCGCGGGTGCGCGCATGGATGTACTCGACCACTGCCCAGGCCAGCGACAGACCGTCGTAGGTGGCGGTGCCGCGGCCGATCTCGTCGAGCACGATCAGGCTGCGCGGGGTGGCCGTGTTCAGAATCACCGCCGTCTCGGTCATCTCCACCATGAACGTGGAGCGTCCGCGAGCCAGGTTGTCGGAGGCGCCGATGCGAGTAAAGACGCGGTCGATCACCGGCAAGGAGGCGGTCTCGGCGGGGACGAAGGAACCCATTTGAGCCATCACGGCGATCAGCGCCGCCTGCCGCAGATAGGTGGATTTGCCGCCCATGTTGGGCCCGGTGATCAGGGCGATGAGGTCGGTCGAGGAGTTCAGGTAAAGGTCGTTAGGGATAAAGCGGGTGGAGTCCTGCTCCATGAGGCGCTCGATCACGGGATGGCGACCGGCGCCGATTCGCATCTCGTCATCCGCCGAAAATCGGGGCCGGGTGTAACGTCCCTCGGCGGCCACCTGCGCCAGCGCCGCGGTCACGTCCAGCTCGGCGACGGCGGCCGCGGTCTGCCGGATGCGCTGCCCGTGGCTCGCCGCGAGCGCGCGAACCTGGCCGAACAGCTCTTTTTCGAGGGCGAGAATCTTTTCTTCCGCGTCGAGGACTTTACGCTCGTAGTCCTTGAGCTCCGGCGTGGTGAAGCGCTCGGCGTTGACCAGGGTCTGCTTCCGCTCGTAATCGGCCGGCGCAAGCTTCAGGTTGGCTTTCGAAATCTCGATATAGTAGCCGAAGACGTTATTGAACCGGACCTTCAGGGACTGGATGCCGGTGCGCTCGCGCTCGCGGGCTTCGATCCTGGCGATGAACTGGCGTCCATTGCGGCTCAGGTCGCGCAGCTCGTCGAGTTCGGCGTTAAATCCTTCACGAATCGCGCCGCCGTCGGCCAGGTTCATGGGCGGCTGGTCGGCCAGGGCCGCCAGGATGGGCTGATGGGCCTCCGGCACGTCGTCCATTGCGGCGCAGATCTTCCGCAGCCGCCCCGACTCGCAGCGGTCAACCTGCCTGCGCAGCGCCGGAATGCGCTCGAGCGATTTGCCCAAAGCCAGCAGGTCTCGGGGACCGGCGCTGCCCAAGGTCACCTTGGCCAGCAGCCGCTCCAGGTCGAGCACGCCTGGCAGCTCCTTGCGCAGCTCGGCTCGAAGAATCGTCGAGGCCAGCAGCTCGCCGACCGCGTCCAGACGCTCCTCGATTTCGGACTGTTCGAGGGAGGGCCGCAGCAGCCGATGGCGCAGCAGCCGGCCACCCATTCCGGTCGAGGTCTGATCGAGGACCCCGAGCAGCGTGGCCGACTTCCCCAGACCCACCTCGTCGGCGAACACGGGCTCGACCAGCTCCAGGTTCCGCACGGTGACGGCGTCGAGAAGCATGCTTTCAGAGCGGTCGTAGTGAGTGGGGCGGTCGAGATGATCGAGGGCCGCGCGCTGGGTGTCGCGGAGATAATGCAGGATCGCGCCCGCGGCGCAGACGGCGGCGTGACGGCCGGCCAGGCCCTGGCCGTCGAGCGAGAGGAGCTGAAAATGGTCGCGCAGCATGCGGTCGGCGTAATCGAAGCTGAAGATCCAGTCCTCGAGCTCGGTTCGCAGGTAGCGGGTGGTCTTTTCGGGTGAAGTGAACAGAGGCAGCTCGGCGGGAAAGAGCACTTCGCGCGCGCCCAGATGTTCGAGCGCGGCGGGGACTTCATTCTGCTCGAGCTCGGTGACTCTGAACTCGCCGGTCGAGACATCGACATGCGCCAACCCGGCGCGCGATCCGTTGCGGGCCACCGCCGCCAGGTAATTGTTCTCGTGCGAGCGCAGCAGGTGCGCGTCGGTCGCGGTGCCGGGGGTGACGATGCGGGTGATCTCGCGCTTCACCAGCTTCTTGCCGGCGCCGGCCGCCTCCATCTGGTCGCAGACAGCCACCCGGTAGCCCTTCTGGATGAGACGCGCGATGTAGCCTTCGGCCGCGTGGTAGGGGACGCCGCACATCGGAATGGCGGCGCCTTTCTCCTTGTTTCGCGAGGTGAGGGTAATTTCGAGCTCGCGCGCGGCGGTTACGGCGTCCTCGAAGAACAGCTCGTAGAAATCGCCCAGCCGAAACAGGAGCAGCGCGCCCTGGACCTGGTCCTTGACGGCGTTGTACTGCCGCATCAGGGGGGTGGATGCGTCGGAAGCCATCGTCAGGCGTAAAGGCCGCGCGTGCGGATGGCCGAGGCCACGCGGTCGAGCGCGAGCATGTAGGCGGCGGTGCGGTTGTTCACGCCTTCGTGCCGGTCGGAGAAGCTGACGACGGCGTGAAATCCGGCGACCATGATTTCTTCCAGGCGGTCGTTCACCAGCTGCTCGTTCCAGAAGAATCCCTGGCGGTCCTGCACCCATTCGAAGTACGAAACGGTGACCCCGCCGGCGTTGGCCAGAATATCCGGAATCACGAAAATCTTCTTCGCGGCCAGGATTTCGTCGGCCACGGCGGTGGTGGGTCCGTTGGCGCCTTCGCACAGGATCTTCGCGCGAATCCGGTGGGCGTTGGCCGAGGTGATCACGTTCTCGGTGGCTGCCGGGAGGAGCACGTCGCACTCCTGGTAGAGCCCCTCATTGCGGTCGATGGCTTCGGCTTCGGGGAACTCGGCGATCGAGCCGGTCTCTTTGCGGTGCGCCAGCAGAGCTTCGATATCGAGTCCGTGGGGGTTGTACACGGCCGCATCGTACTCGATAATCGAGATGATTTTGAAGCCGCCGCGGCTCATCAGGCGCGCCGCCATGCCGCCGACGTTGCCGAAACCCTGGATGACCACGCGCGTCGAAGCCGGATCCATGTTGAACCGCTTGAGCGCCTCGAGCGTCACCAGCATGCAGCCGCGGCCGGTGGCTTCGGTCCGCCCCCGCGAGCCGCCCAGCTCCATCGGCTTTCCGGTGACGACGGCGGTAGTGGCATGGCGGGCGTGCATGGAGTAGGTGTCCATGATCCAGGCCATCACGCGGTCATTGGTGCCGACGTCGGGCGCCGGCACGTCGCGCTCCGGGCCGATCACGTCCATGAGCTCGGCGGTGTAGCGCCGCGTGATCCGTTCGAGTTCACCATCGGAGAGCATTTTCGGGTCGCAGATGACGCCGCCCTTGGCGCCGCCGAACGGGATGTTGACCACGGCGCATTTCCAGGTCATCCACGCGGCCAGGGCGCGGACTTCGTCGAGGGTCACGTCCGGCGCGTAGCGCACCCCGCCCTTGCCGGGGCCGCGCGCGA
The DNA here is from genome assembly GCA_035495815.1 of Bryobacteraceae bacterium. GTDB lineage: Bacteria > Acidobacteriota > Terriglobia > Bryobacterales > Bryobacteraceae > DATJFH01. Next base: position 29,635 of record DATJFH010000192.1, on the reverse strand, counting down.
TCGAGTGCTGGACGCGATAGCCGGTGAAGACCTCGATCCGGCCGTCGTCAAGCTGAACGGGAATGTGAACCGTGATCTCCCGCGCCGCGCTCTTCAGCACTTTGCAAATGCCGTCGTCGAGCTTAAGCCGCGCGGCGGCCTGATCGAACCGGATCGCAGCCGAATTCCAGGGATTGGTCTCCTCCTCCATCAAGGGCGTGGTGGTGGCGAGCATGAAACCTCCACTTCGAGTGTAAACCGCATGGATTACGGGGCCGAAGCTTTGGCGCAGACCCTCTTGCCGAGCGCGCCGAGCTGGCGCATGCACTCCTGCCGCGCCTCGGAAAAGCTCCGGATGTCCTTGCTGCCGGTACGGAGGAAATCCAGGATCACGTTTTCGGCGGCTACGTACTCCGCCGCAATCTGCGCCACTTCACTGGCGATCGAGTGCGGAATCGTGGTCACGCCGTTGGCGTCGGCATGGATCAAATCCCCGGGATGCACGGCTATGCCGCCGACGCGCACGGGCGTATGGACGGAGACGATATGGCTGTAGCCGTGCGAGCAGATTACGCCGTTGCTGAACGCGGGGAAGCCGATGCGCCGCACCTGGTCGAGGTCGCGGGCCGCGCCGCTGGTGATGAGTCCGGCGGCCCCGAAGGCCTGGTAGGTGGAGCACATGATCTCGCCGAAGGTAGCGGCGACGGGCGGATCGTCGAGATCCTGGAACACCACGATTGGCGGTCCGGGAATTTCGGAGAAGCGCGAAATCTGGTCGTCGAGGGAGGAGTAGACGGCGCCTTCCCGGCGTGGAAAGGCGCAGCGAATCGTGGCGGTAGCGGCGTAGCCGGCGACGGGCGGCATCTCGGGGAAGCAGGCGCGTATCCGGCCGTCCATATACCCGGCGGTACGGGGCTGAATGTCAAACAGCTCGATGACATTGCAGATAGTCGGAGTGTCATATTGGCGGAGCAAAGCCAGTTCCGCGCCGGAGAGTGGGGGGATGGGCATGAACCGACAATTATATCGTCACTGCGGGCAATACTTCGACGGCTCCGCCGGCCGTTTCCCGAGGGGGGAGCGCCGGCGGGGGCAGGATCATGGCTTTGGCGCCGGGGGCGGAGGCGGATTGGTTGGGGGAGGAGCCCACGGGCAATCGGCGGGTACGCAACGGTCGCCCCAGCTTTTTGTCGGGTCGTCGGCGCGCTGCTGCATCATATGCTGAATGATTCCCAGGAACCCGGTCGCCTGGCCTTTGGCTGCTTGCCAAAGATCTTTGAGGAAATCAAGGGTATCGATGACGGGGCTGTACTTTTCTATTTCCTTCACCGCCTTGTCATACACATTTTTGACGGCGACGACGCAGGGCAGCGTCTCCACGTATTGAGACGGCGAATTCGAAAACTGCGTCCACTGATCCTCGGTCCACGACCAGGCCTCTTGCAAGTCAACGCCAAACAGACCGAGCGGGTCGATGCGGCTCAGCGGATTCGCTCCGACATAGCCGTAGGTATTCATTCCACCAGCCAGACCGATCGGGTCCGATTGAAGATACCTTCCCCAGCCGGGCGCATAGTCGCGGAATCCGTTGTGATAGAGTCCGGTTTCGATATCGAACTCCTGGCCGGGCAGCCGCAGGTTCTGCACGATGAGGCCCGGAACGGCGCTCATCTCGCCGAAAGGGCCGTAGCTTGCCGACCAGACGACGTTCCGTCCGCTGCCGGTGGCGGCTTGAGGTGTACCCAGCCGGTCGCCGTGGAGGAAGTAGATGCGGCCTTCGACAGGCGAGATCGCGGCGACCGGCCGCTGATCCAGATAAATATAATCCACCAGCGGGTTGCCCTCTCCGCCGGTCTCCTCGAGGAGGCGGCGATTCAGGTCATATTGGTAAAGCGTGGCCCCGGTAACGGCGCCGACTCTGGCCAGCCGTTGTCCAAAGGCGTCGTAGGTATATTGCGCTAGCGGATTGCTGCCCTCCGTCACCATGGCCAGGCGTCCTGACTGGTTGTAGAGCAGAGAGGCGCTCCCCAGATTGCCGATGTTTCCGGCTTTCGAGGAGCTGATCGCCTGGATGGCGCCATTCGCGTTAATGGAAGCAAGCTGATTGCTGCGGGCGGTGTAAGCATAGGCCGCCATCGAGCCGCCGAGGCTTTGGGTAAGCCTGTTGCCGACGCTGTCGTAGGTGTAGGTGGAAGCGCCGTATGGCCCGGCGGCGGTGACGAGGCGGTTGAGCGAGTCGTAGGCGAAATTCTGGCTGGAGCCGGAAGTCACCGCGTCGGCGATCGCGGCGACATTGTTCGCCGCATCGTAGGTGTAGGTGAGATTCAGAACACCCTCGTCAGACAGGTTCTGCAGCCGGTAGTCGAGGTCAAAGGTCCGCGTCCCGGCCACACCGTTGCCGAAAGTCAGAGCATTCAGGGGCCCGAACGGCTCGTATCCGACGTCCCCGACCACGGGAACGGGCGCGCTCCCGCCGGGGGCCTGGGCGCTCACCGAGGTCACGCGTCCCATCACGTCGCGAGCGTAGAGCGCTGTCCAGCCGGAAGGATAGGTGATCGAGGCGATGCGATTGGCGGCGTCGTAGGTGTAGAGAGTAAGCAAAGTCGCCGCTCCGTTCACGCGCGTTTCGCTCAGCACGTTTCCGCGCTCGTCGTAGGACCGGGTCATGGCGCCGGCGGCGTCGGTGACGCCCGTCAACCTGCCGATGCCGAAGCTGCCCTTGTCGTAGGTGTAGGCGACATTTTCCGCCGGATTGGCCGGATAGGTGACGGCGAGAGGACGGTCGAGCGCGTCGTAGGTGAAGTTCGAAACCGCCCCCGCGGCGTCGACGCGCTGGGCGAGGTTGCCGTGAAGGTCGTAGCGGTAGACGGTGGTTCCCGAATCCGGACTGACGCACTGGATGATGCCTCCGAATCCATCGTAAACGTAGGTAGTGACGCCGCCGTTGGGATCGGTGACGCGGACAGGCCGGCCGTGCGGGTCAAAGGCGGTCGTGGTGACGCTCTTATCCGGGCCGGTGACGGCAGTTCGCCGGTTCAGCGCGTCAAAAGCCTGGTCCGTCACGCGTCCCAGGGGATCTGTCAGGGTACGGGCATTGCCATTGGAATCGTAGGTCCAGGAGGTAATTTGTCCCGCGCCGCCGATATCCTGCCGCAGCCTTCCGAGCGCATCGAATTTCGCGGAATGCGCGCGCCGGGCGGCGCCGCCTGCGTCCGTCACATTGATTTGGACGGGATTGTCCAACGCATCCCGCGTGATAACGATGTTCTGGCCCAAGAGATCGGCTATGCCGGTGAGGCGGTGCGCGGCGTCGTAGGTGTTGGCGAGGGTGGAGCCATCGGGCAGCGAAGCGCCGAGCCGGTTCCCGGCCGCGTCATAACTGTAACTCGTGGTGAGGGGGCCGGCCGCGGTGGTCACGGTGCTCGACAGCAATCGCAGCCGGGCGTCGTAGGTGAGATTGGTGGTGACGCCGTTGGCATCGACGATCGTCCGCGGCAAGCCTCCGGGAAGATGCTCCGTGATGCGTGTGGTCTGGCCGAGCGCGTTGGTTGTGGCGGTGAGCGCGCCGGAGGCGTCATAGGTGAAGGTAGTCAAGCCCTTGACGTCGGTGCGCGGCGTCTGGACCGAGGCGCGCAGGAAATTGGACCAGGTGTAAGTCCAGGTCCGCGTCTGGCCGGCGGTCGAGTAGGGCGCGGCCGTGGTGGTGGTGTCGGTCAAGGTTCTGGTCAGCAGCTGGCCGTTGGCGTCGTAGGTGAACGTGGTGGTAAGCCCCGGCGTGACGATCCTGAGCGGCAGATGAAGAGTGGCGTGATAAGTGAAGGCGGTGGCGCGTGCCGCGGCCGACCCGACAGCCTCATTGATGGTGACCGGCCGCCCGCGGACGTCGTTCACGTAGCTGGTCAGGTTGCCGTTCCAATCCGTCTGGCTGGCCACGTAGCCGTTGCTGTCGTAGGTAAACCTGCGAACGGCCGCGGGCAGCGCAGCGGATGGCAGGCGGTCGACCTCGGTCAGCTTGGGGACGCCCTGCAGGGTCGTAAACTTCCAGACCTCCTGCTGGCCGAGGGCATTGGTGACGGTGCGGCTGCCATCGGAGTCGTTATAGGAGATGGTGGTGAGGCCGGCGCCGCCCGCGTGCTGGCTGGACAGGGCGCGGCCGGTGGAGTCGAACGTCCAGGTGGTGAAGCGATTCCCGTTCTCGTCGATGATGCCGGTGAGCGCGGAAGGGAGGGCGCTGTTCTCATAAAGATAAGTCTGGACGGTGGGAGGGGAAGTGGAGTAGCCGACGGAAGTGAGCTGGGCGCCGGAATAACCATAGGTGAGGACGAGGCCGTCGGGCGTGGTGAGCGACTGCAGCTTACCGGCGTTATAGGCGAAGATGAGCCGGCGTCCGAACGAATCGCCGACAGACGCCAGCTGGGACCCCGAACCGTATTGCAGGGTCTGGGTGTAGCCGTTGCGCGCGCGGATGGTTTGAAGAAGAGCCTGGTTCGAGCCGGCGGCGGCGGTGTAAGACTCGACAGTATCCTCGTTATCGGTGAGGGTCCAGGTTGCGCCGGAGTTGGTCAGCTTCAGATCGAGGTCGGGGTCGGTGGTCCAGGCGCCGCCGGTCAGGGAAAAGTTCACCTGCTGGCCGTCCCGGCGCTCGGCGATGACGGAGGAAGCCGAGACGATGCGCAGATAGCGATCGTAATTGGAGCGCCATTTCGATCCGAGCGAAGCGGCCAGCGTATTCGAGTCGCCGAGGCTGTTGTAGTAGCGGGTGAAGCCGAGCGTGTTAGGCCCGGAGGTTTGATAGTCGGTGACCTGCTCGAACAGGTTACCGTTTCCGATGCTGATGGGATCGCCGCAGGGGCAATTGCCGGGCGTGCCGGACGGGTCGCCGAGCGCCTTGCCGCCCTGGGAGGTGGGAGGCGGGGCGGCCGAGCAGGCGCCGTACTGGGTAATGGGGCGGGCCAGCAGCTTCCCGTCGCCCTGGATAAAAGTATTGACGGGGGTCCAGGCAGCGATCGCCGGGAGAGGCGACAGGATCCCGTTGGGCATCAGGTCGCCCGGGCCGAAAAAACTGGCTTGCCACGCCTGGCCGGCGGTGGCCGCGCCGGTACCGAGTCCCAGGCCATTGGCGTTCGAACTCTGCAACAGGAAAGATGTGGCGGGGGGAATGCCCTCAATCCCCAAGTTCATGTACCGGATTGCCAGAGAGCCTAACGGACGTCCGGTGGAGCCGTCCGGGAGGCGGGCGCCGGTGGCGATTTGCGTGGTCCCGCCGGCGGTCAGACTGAAGGAGCCCCAAAACAGGTAGCTGTAGGAGACGGAAGTCGGCTGAGTGACCTTCTGCGCCGCGAGGGGATCTACGTTCCCGTTGGCGTCACGAAGCCAGTCCGTGATCGTTGCCCTAAACGTCACGCCGGACTGGCAGTTCGAGAATACGAAGGTCACGGGCAAGGACGGCAGCGGCGGGACGGACAACTGGCCGTGAGCGGGTGAAAGACACATCGCCGCCAGCCAGGACACGGACAACAGGCTTCGCGCGCATACCACCAGCGCGTCAGCCGCCTTGCCGGTGCAAATTCCCATCAAAGAGCTCCTCCAGTTCTAGATACGACGGGGTGGTGCAGAAATGCGAAGAGTATTCACGCTCCCGCATTCCGCGCACGACCACAGGCCGACGGTCTCGGCATAATAAACTCTAACCCGAAAGACCGGCCGATGAAGAACCGGCTCGACGGCGTGCGTGCCACGCGCGCAGATTTGCTGACGCCGTCAGCGGGGCGGGTGGGACGACGGGCCATGCGGGAATTGGTTCTCAGCGATCCGGCGCCGCCCCTAATGCAAGGTGTCCGCCGCCGGCTTTCGTGGCGGACGGATTTTTGTGGCCGCTGCGGTAGCGGCCTGGAGGCTGTCCAAACTCACGCTTGAAGGCGCGATTGAAGGCGGCTTCCGATTCGTACCCGATCTCGCCGGCGATTTCGGCGACGCCCCGCGATGTTCTTTCGAGCGACCGCGCCGCCAATTGAAGCCTCAAGCGGGTCAGGTACGACATAGGCGGCTCGGATAGATAGCGGGTAAAGCGCTCGATCAGAGCGGATCGCGAAATACCCACCTCGTCCGCCAGACCGGCGATGGTCCAGGGATGGGCAACGCGGCTATGAAGCAATCCGAGGCTTTTCCCGACGACGGGATCACGTGCTCCGGTAAGCCAGCCCGTTTCCTGTTCGGGCAAACCGGCCACGTAGCGCCGCAAGGTGTCGACGAACAGGGCCTCGGAGAGTTTGGCGAGCATCGCTTCGCTGCCGATGCGGCCCGAAGCGGTCTCTTCCACCAGGTACATGATGGAGTTCTCGAGCCAGTGCCCGGAGGCGTCGGTCCGGATGTTGACCTTAAAAACGGGAGGCAGTCCGCTCAGTATGGGGCGGCTGAGGTAGGGGTCGCAAGTCATGTACCCGCAGACGAACCGCGAAACGGCGCCACCGCCGCCGGCGCGCAGCGGACTCAAGTCGCGCGCCTGGATCTTCGTATTGATCCCGTAATTCGGGAATGGCCGGGTCGCGCCGGCGCCGCTGCTCATGTCGTGAGCATGGGCGTCAGGAAAGACGACGACGTCGCCGGGACCGAGCCGGGTGCAGGGTCCACCCGTCAACTCGACAACGGCCCCGCCTTCGACGACCAGGTGGTAGAGCAGGAGGCGCCCATCCCCCGGAGCGAGGCTGGCGGACATCCTGTTCGAGGCAGGCACCGAAATTCCCCAGGGAGCCGAGAATTCGGCGGTGAAGAACACGGCGCCGTGGAGCTTGACGCCGCTCAGGATTTGGGAGAACGCATCCATTCGGTCCTCTGGACTCTGTGCAAAGTTCCTGAGCCTCCTGGCAAAGGATTCCACGCCCGCAGGCCGTCCGGGCAAGTAATGGCGACGCCCGGGCATGGCTATGCCTGCGGAGGCACTGCACAATTGTAGCTGACGGCAACGCCGGCCGAGCGCCGGGGCCGGATAAAGGAGCTTACGTGAATCCGAACAAAGCATTGTGGGAAAAAGGCGACTTCACGGAAATTGCCGCCTTCATGCGTCACTCCGGCGAGGCGGTCGTTCAATCCCTGGCGATCACGCCGCCGCTGCGGGTTCTGGACCTCGGGTGCGGAGACGGCACGACGGCGGTACCGCTGGCGCGAGCGGGAGCCGAAGTGCTGGGGATCGACATTTCCAGGAACCTTGTCGCCGCCGGGAACAAGCGCGCCGCGGAAGCGGGTCTGGGCCGGCTGAAGTTTCAAGAAGGAGACGCGTGCCATCTGGAAGGCGTCGCCGACGATTCGTTCGACATGACGATTTCCGTGTTCGGGGCCATGTTCGCGCCGAGGCCCTTCGACGCCGCCAGGGAGATGGCGCGGGTTACCAAACCCGGAGGCCGCATTGTCATGGGAAACTGGATACCGAACGATCCGACGTTCGTATCGCAGCTGCTGAAGATCAGCTCCGAGTTCATGCCTCCCCCGCCGGAGGGCTTCGTGAGTCCCATGACGTGGGGAGTGGAGAGCCACATCCTGGAGCGGTTCGGGCAGGCGGGAGTGGCCAGGGAGAACATCTCCATGACCCGGGACACCTATTACTTCGCTTCGCCGGACAAAAGCCCGGCGCAGTTCATCGAGCTGTTCGAGGCGTTCTACGGACCGACCATGAACGCCGTCGAAGCGGCCCGGAAAAACGGGAAGGAAGAGGAACTCCACAACCAGCTGGTGGAACTGGCGAACTCGCAGAACAAAAGTAAAGACGCCGGCACCTTCATTCCCGCCACCTTCATGCGAGTCACGGTTACAGTTTAAATCGAAAGGAGAGATCAAAATGTCAATCTGGCGGCCCGATCCCACGTTTTACCCTTCGCCCAAGATGGCCATGGACGCTCCGGCGGAAAAGCTGGCATACGTCGCAATGGTCAACGGAAAGGCCAACGGACGACACGACGCCATGGGCGTGGTGGACGTCGATCCCACATCCTCCGGCTACGGCAACCTGGTAGGCCAGGTGGATATGCCGAACGCCGGCGACGAACTGCATCATTTCGGCTGGAACGCGTGCAGCGCCTGCCTGTGCCCGCATGCGGCGCATCCCCATGTGGAGCGCCGCTACCTGGTCGTGCCGGGCATCCACTCGTCGCGCATCCATATCATGGATACCAAGCCGGATCCGCGCAATCCGCAAATCGTCAAGGTGATCGAGCCGGAGACGCTGGCGGCGCGCACGGGATACGCCTCTCCGCACACCGTTCACTGCGGTCCCGACGGAATTCTGATGAGCGCGCTGGGGGCTCCGGACGGCGACGGTCCGGGCGGAATTTTCGTAATGGACCACGAAAGCTTCGATGTTCTGGGGAAATGGGAGCTGGAGCGGGGTCCTCAGAAGCTGTCGTACGATTTCTGGTGGCACCTGGGATTCGACACTCTCCTCACCAGCGAATGGGGAACACCCAACATGGTGAACAAGGGAGTCAATCCGGAGATCCTGCTGGGCGGCGGCTACGGCCACAAGCTGCACGTGTGGGACCTGCCGAAGAGGCGCCACACGCAGGAACTCGATCTGGGCTCCGAGCACCAGATGGCGCTGGAGCTGCGTCCGGCGCACGATCCCACGCGGGCATACGGATTTCTGGGGGTGGTGGTCTCGCTCAAGGATCTTTCGGCGTCGATCTGGCTTTGGCGCCGGGACAACGGAAAATGGGGAATCCGGAAAGTGATCGAAATTCCAGCGGAGCCCGCGGATCCGGAAACCCTGCCGCCGCTGCTGCAAGGCTTCAAGGCCGTTCCGCCTTTGATCACGGACATCAATCTTTCTCTGGATGACCGCTTCCTGTACGTTTCCTGCTTTGGCACGGGAGAATTTTTGCAATTCGATGTCTCCGATCCGCTCCAGCCGCGAAAAACCGGATCCGTGCACCTGGGCGGGATCGTCCGGAAGGCGCCGCATCCCAAGAATCCGAAGACTGCGTTGAACGGCGCGCCGCAAATGGTAGAGCTCAGCCGGGACGGCAAGCGCATTTACTTCACCAACTCTCTCTACACTCCGTGGGACGCTCAGTTTTATCCGGAAGGCATCCGGAGCTGGATGGTGAAGCTCGACGCCAAACCGGAAGGCGGCATGGAAATCGACCCCAAGTTCTTCGTCGATTTCGGTGAACTGCGGAGCCACCAGGTGCGTCTCGAAGGCGGCGACGCTTCTTCGGACTCCTACTGCTACGCATGAGCGCGGAATGGGGAGCCTGGTCCACGCTCTTTCTGCTGGGGGCCTATCACGGCATTAATCCCGGAATGGGATGGCTGTTCGCGGTGGCTCGCGGCATGCAGGAGCATCGGGCGCGCGCGGTGGCGTGGTCGCTACCGCCGATCGCACTGGGTCACGCGCTGGCGATCGGCGTGGTGGTGCTGATCGCACGGGTGGCGCAGGCAGCGCTGCCATTGGGGTACATCCGGTTCGGGGTGGCCGCGACGCTGGTGGGTCTGGGAGTGTACAAGCTGATCCGGAGCCGGCACTTTCGCTGGGGCGGGATGCAAGTAGGATTTCGCGACCTGACCATCTGGTCGTTTCTGATGGCCTCCGCGCACGGGGCGGGGCTGATGGTGCTGCCGGTGGTGCTGGCCGGGCCGCATGCGCATCACCTGGCTGCATCCCAAGGCGCCACCAGCGGGGTCTGGGCGACGCTAATCCACACGCTGGGATACTTCAGCGTGACCGCGGCGGTGGCGTTGCTGGTCTACCAGAAATTGGGGCTGGCAATGCTTGGACGGTCGTGGTTCAATCTGGACCTGATCTGGGCTGTTGCACTGGTGGTGACCGGATTGGTGGCGCTGGTGATTTGAAATCAGAGCGGGCGGCCCGACTCAGTTGCCGGGGGCTGCAAAGCAATAAAACAGCCCCGCTCCGCCGGTCGCGACGAGATTTTCCTGGCTGCATCCTCTCGAGGGGTGGGTGGAGTTCCACGAGATCCCGCCGCCGTTCCGGTCATGGTGCCCGAGCTGGGCAACACCCTGGCCGCTGCTGGTCCAGTTCCCGCAGGTGTGGTCGGCGGCGTCGGTGTAGGCCCGGCCGTCGGGCTGCGTGCCGGTCAGGATGTCATGCGTGTTCGGCTTATCGCCCACGCCATTCACGAGCTCGCCCTTTTCGGTCAAGGCGTTGTTCTTGGTAATCAGATTGCCGACCCGCGCTTCGTCCAGGGTATCGCCATGCAGATGCCCGAGGTCGCGAGCAACCATTGTGCCGCGCTGGTTGTGCCAGGGTCCTTTGCCGATGCGGTCCCGGGCGTTCACGGCCGGCTTGCCGTCGCTTGCCGAAGCGCTCAGATAGGCTTTCCAGCTGCGGATCGGCGATCCTGCGGCGGCGGCCAGTTTCTGGCAATGCGCATCCGCTCCCGCCAGACCGCCCAGATTGGCGCCGTTTCCGCCGCCGACACTGGTGACGAAGAACGTCATTGGCGCGCGCTCCTGCTTCTGCTGGGCAGCCTGGCCGAAAAGGGTCACTACGCTAAGTGCGAACAAGAATATCTTCATCGTTTCTCCGTGGGCAGCCTGTCGACAACAAGCACCCGTTCGGTACAGCCTACTACGTTTTCCGGCAAAAGTGGAGCCCACCGAACGCGCGACGCGTCTTGCTCCACGCGGCGGATCCATCTTACGATGAAGAAACCGAATGAGCTCCCGGGTCTTCCCCTATTTCGCAATCTGGCCTGTGTTGTTGCTGGCTCAAGACAAGACGTCACCCGAGCCGGTCAAGCCGGAGCCGAAACCGGACCAGCGCACGGAGCTGAATCTGCTTGGCAAAGTAGACACGGCCTCCGGCGAAAGCCGCCGCAACGAGAACATCCAATTCAATCTGATCGACAACAATGCGCTCAAGGAGCTGAACATACGGCTGGGTACCAGCGCCACGATCGTGGAGGAGTTCCGCCCGGAGCGCAGCTATTTCGGCGTCGAGTTCGGGAACCCCCCGGCCGCTTCGCTGCACGTGGCTGCGTCGAAAGCCTCCGGTTTTCACGGGAGCCTGTATGAAACGCACAACAACAGCGTGTTCAGCGCGAGATCCTTTTTCCAGGCAGGCGCCGTGTTGCCCGCGCGCCAGAACGATTACGGCTTCGACGCCGGAGCGGGGCTGTGGAAGAGGAGCTTCGCCGCGGTCAACGCCAGCCAGCAAAAGATCCGCGGCAGCGTGAACGGCAATATTCTGATACCGCGTCCCGAGGAGCGGACGGCGCTGGCGACCGATCCGGCCACACGGCGGCTGGTGGAGCGATTCATGGCTGCGTTTCCGGCCGCGGCGCCGAACCGGACCGATATCAGCCCGCGGGCGCTCAACACCAATGCGCCGCAAGCGATCAACACGGACAATCTGGGCGGACGAATCGACCAGCTTTTCGGGACCCGCGACCGCCTTACGCTGCGCTACGGGCTGACCTCGCAGCAGGTGGACGCATTCCAACTGTTGGCCGGACAGAATCCGGATACGACCACGAAGTCTCATTCGGGCCGCCTGACCTGGGAGCGATCCTGGAGCGCATCGACTACGGCCGACGTCTCGCTGGGCTTCGACCGCGTGCATTCACTGCTGGTCGGCGAGCCGAACGCGGTGGGTCCGTCGGTGTCCTTCAGCTCAGTGATTTCGGACCTGGGGCCGACCTCCACGCTGCCCATCGACCGCGTACAGAACCGGTTCCGCTACGCGGCTCAGGCGCGCATGGTCCGGGGGCATCACACCTGGAGCTTCGGCGCCGAGATCTCACGGATGCAGATCAACGGACGCGAGACGAGCAGCAATCGCGGGGTGATTTCGTTTCGCAGCGAATTCGGCCGGGACGCTCTCACCAATTTCCGGTTAGGAACGCCGAGCCGGTTCAGCACGGGCCTGGGCGATCTGAACCGCGGGTTCCGGAGCTGGGAACAGCAGTATCATGCGGGCGACAATTGGCGGGTTTCCTCCAGGCTGAGCCTGAACTACGGCTTGCGGTACCAGCCGGTGACGGCGCCGTACGAGGTGAATGGCCGCACCGTGATCCCCAACCGCTGCGAGTGCAACAATCTTGCTCCGCGCTTCGGAGGGGCCTGGCGGCTGCCCGGCCGGTGGGGCGTCCTGCGGGCCGCCTACGGGTGGCAATACGGCGAGATTTTTCCGGTCACTTTCCAGCAGTTGCGGTGGGATCCTCCGAACTTCCAGAAGATCGAGGCGCAGGCGCCCTATCTGCCGGATCCGCTGCAGAACGCAGAGCGGGGGCCGACGGCGCGGGCGACGCTGTTTTTGGTCCCGCCCGGACTGCGGTCTCCATATTCGCAGCAGTACAACTTCAGCTGGGAGGCTTCGCCCGCCGGGTCCTGGAAGCTGCAGCTCGGATACGTGGGCAGCCGCACGCAGAAGCTGTTCATGATGTGGTTCACCAATCGCGCGCTGGCGGTGGACGACCCGGCGCAGCAGATCACCAATACGATCAACCTGCGGCGTCCGGATGCACGCTACTTCGAGGTGCGGCGCGTCGAGAACGGATCGCGCGCCTATTTCGACGCGGCGCGAATATCGGTGATCCTGCCCGACCGGCGGGGGCTTTCGGTCGATACGGCGTACTGGTTCAGCAAGACGATCGATCTGGGCGCGGCTTACACCAACACGGCAGCAGGGGACGACGCCAAGCAGGGCCGCAGCCAGTCCGAAGGGCTGGTCTCGGAGGATTTGAAGGGGCCGGCGGCGTTCGATCAGAAACACTCGTTTCTGGCGAGGATCAGCTACCGGCTGCCTGCACTCGACCGTGCGCCGGCGGGGATGAGGAAGGCGTTCGGGCGCTGGAGCGTGGCGGCGGTCTTTCTGGCGAAGACGGGATCGCCTTTCAGCGTGTTCTCCGGATCGGACGGGCCGGGATTCGGCAACGTGGACGGATCGGCGGGGGACCGGCCGAACCTCGTGGACCCGTCCGTTTTGGGGCGGGCCATCGAACATCCGGACACGTCGGCGAAGCTGCTGCCGAAATCGGCGTTCCATTTTATTCTCCCGACCGACTCGCGCGGCAACCTGGGATTGAACACGTTCCGGCGAGGCGGCATCCGCAACCTGAACGTGTTTCTCTCCCGAACCTGGACCCTGGCGCCGGAGAAGAGCCTGACGCTGAGGGCCGAATCCATCAACTTTCTGAACACGCCGCAATTCGCCGAACCGACCACGGACCTGACGTCACCCAACTTCGGCCAGATCACCAACACTCTGAACGACGGCCGCACCTTCCAGTTCCAGCTCCGGTTCCGTTTTTAGGACTGGAAATCCCGGCCCGATTGATGTAAAACAAATTATGGCGCTTTCGTTTTATGAAAGCCTGTGGAAAGTTTCGCGCATGAAACTTTGGGAACTGTGTTTTCAACAATTTGCAGGCCGATGCGGTGGAGGCCCGGAGAATCGATTTTCCAACAGCCTAAGCGGAACAAAACAGAGTTGGAAAAAAGTGGTCGAGAAATATTCCGGGGCCATGTACCGTAGTTGAGACCCCGTCATGTCGACCCCCGCTGCGGTACTCGAGAAGGGCTTGCCCGCGAACCTGGACGCGGAGCGTTTCGTGCTCGGCGCCATCCTGTTAGACGACTCCTACTACATCCAGACGGCCGGATCTCTGCAGGCGGAGGACTTCAGCCTGGAGAAGCACCGGCGCATTTTCAGCCGGATGGGGGAAGTCCACGAGCGGGGCGAGCGGGTGGACCGGGTGACGCTGGCCAACGAGCTGATGAGCCGGGGACAGCTCGAATCCTGCGACGGGCTGAGCTACCTGGTTTCGCTCGACGACGGGCTGCCGCAGACGTTCAACATCGAGAGCTACATCCGCATCGTCAGGGACAAGGCGATTCTGCGGAAGATCATCTTCGCCTCGCAGCACCTGATGAACCGCTGCATTTCGAGCGAGGACGAGCCGTCGCAAATTCTGGCGGGAGCGGAAGAGACGCTGCTGAAGCTGGGCGAGGCGCAGGTCAAATCCGGACTGATGAACCCGGCGCAGATCATCGACGATTACCAGGGGGGGCTGAACGCGTTTCTCGATCCGAGCAAGCGGATCAAGGGAATCAGCACGGGCTTTACGAAGCTGGACGAGATGACGGGCGGGATGCACGCGGGCGAGTTGATCATTCTGGCGGCGCGGCCCTCGATGGGAAAGACGGCGCTGGCGTTGAACATCGCGCAGCACGTGGCCTTGAGGTCGGGCAAGGCGGTGGCGGTCTTTTCGCTCGAAATGTCGAAGGAGTCGCTGCTGACGCGCATGCTCTGCGCCACGGCCCGGGTGGACAGCCAGAAGTTCCGCTCCGGGTACCTCAACGCGGAAGAGCGGCAGAGGCTGCAGGTGGCGGCCTCGCAGCTGGTTCGGTCGCCTCTGTACATCGACGACACGGCGGGCGCGAACCTGATGGACATGCATGCCAAGCTGCGACGGCTGCAGGCCGAGAGGAAGCACGAACTGGGTCTGGTGGTGGTGGATTATCTGCAGCTGATGAGCGGCCGGGGCCGCTTCGAGAACCGCAACCAGGAAATCAGCACGATATCGCGCGGCATGAAGCTGCTGGCCAAGGAGCTGAACGTGCCGATGCTGGTGCTCTCGCAGTTGAGCCGCGCGCCGGAGACGCGGCAGGGGGACCATCGTCCGCAGCTGAGCGACCTGCGGGAATCGGGTTCGATCGAGCAGGACGCGGACCTGGTCGCATTCATTTTCCGCGAAGAAGTGTACAAGCGCGACCGCGAGGATCTGCGGGGTCTGGCGGAGCTGCTGCTGGCCAAGCAGAGGAACGGACCGGTGGGCAAGGTGGACCTGGTGTTTCTGCATCACCTGACCAAGTTCGAAAACCGGGCGGAAGATCTGGGAGAAGTGGAAAACTAGGGCGCGCGGCCGCCGGCCATCGCGGACGAAGGAGCCGGTATTACGGTCAATTCGAGCTTTTGGCGGAAGAGTACTTGTTGAGGAGCCCGAGCAGAGACTCGGCCGCCTTCGGCGCAGCGACGCCGGACTGCACGATTTCCTTGTTCGTGATCTTCCTGCCGTAGAGGACGGCGCTGTCGTCGAGATCCTGTCGAAGGGTAGCGCCCTGCAGGGAGATACCGGCGAACACGCCCCGCGACCTCGACCAGGACAGGATTTCGGCGCGCATCAGGGCATCGGTCTGCGCTGAAGCCTGCCGTCCCACCGGTCCAGCCGCTACCTCGCCCTCTCCTCCCAGCGTGAATTTGCTCGAAAGTAGTTTGGCGGCGCCGCGCTCATTCATCACCAGCATGATGACGTCCGACTCCGAGCCGCCGATCTGAAAGCCGACGCTGCCGCCCTCCACGCGAACCGTGCCCGGGGCGCTCCATCCTCTCGCCTGGGCGCGGCAGCTCAGAAAACCTTTGCCATACTTGGCGCCGATAATGAAAGCGCCCTTCTTGAGGCCGGGTACGATCACGATGCAGTGCGCTTTATCCAGCAGATCCTGCGGGATGGAACGGTCGGGCGTAGCCATGATCTCTTTGAATACCGCCGCCGCTTCGTCCAGACGCTGCAGGGGCTCGGATTTTTCCTTGCCAAACAGCGCCGCCGCCATGACGAGAAGTAAAAACAGAATCTGCACTCGATGTCACTCTCCTCATCGCATTATCTCCCTTTTCTCGGCGTTGTGGAGCGATTTTCTTTTTCGGCTAGCGCCGGCCCAGAAATCGCAGCCGGACGTTGAAGGCGCGCTGCTGGCCTCTTCCGTAGGTCAGGAAGGCGGATGAATCGATGTTATTGTTCACTACGTTCGGGTTGCCGTTATTGGTGAGATTGTTCACGCCGAATCGCCAGGACCACAGGTAGCGCAGGAAGCGGAAGCGCCGCTCGAAATGGAGGTTCACGCTGAAGTACGAGGGAAAGCGCAAAGCGTTGGGATGGCCCACCAGCAGCGCTTCTTCATTCACCACGCCGAAGGGGAAGCCCGTCCGATATTCGACGAGGTACGCGACGTCGGTATCGCGCGTGAGAAAAGAGAGGAAGCCGGGAACGATGCGCCTGGGAGCGGGGGCCCATCCCCACGTGAGAAAGCGGTCGGGCGCGTCCCAGGGGAGCGGGCCCGGCGCCTGGCGGGCGAAGATGGGATTCTCCAGGCTGTAGTCGATTACGGCGTCGGTGCGGGCGCTGGAGCGGGTATAGCCCCCGACCCATTCGAACTTCCCGGCGAACGTGCGGCGCAGCGTCAACTCGAGAGCATCGTAGCGGTCGTTCCGCCAGTTTCGAAGACGGTAGAGGCCGTCCAGCGGAATGGGAGCGCCATCGGTTTCGTCCGGGGCGAAAGTCAGACCCAGCTTTCCGACCCTGCGAATGTAGGAAGCTTTTCCGTACAACTCCAGGGGCAGCTTGCGCTCGACGGTCAGACTGGTGGTTCGGTAGCGGGGGACGCGCATTCCATGCTGCTCCACCAGAAAAGACGTCTCCACCGGACCGCGCCTGATCTGTCCGAAAGGATCGTAAAAAGTGGACAGGCTGCTCTGGCCCTGCCGGGCGAAGGCGCCGAGGCTGATGGCATCGCGGAAGATCCCGATTCCGGCGGCGACCTTGGTCTCACGCATCCATTTCGGCGCGTAGGCGACCGAGAAGCGGGGGGAAAGCTCCGTGTTCCGGACCACATCGTTCCAGTCGAGGCGCAGTCCGGTTTCGATCAGCAGGCCGTCGCGCGGCGCCCAGCGGTCCTGGAGGTAAGCGGCGCCGGCGGCCATGGTTTTCGATGCCAGTCCGTTTCCGGCGAAGCTCACCCAGCGGGCCACCGAAAGGTCCTCCCGCAGCACCAGATAGTCGTGCCGGTCGGCGGCCAGATCGAATCCGGAGATTTGGCCGTCCACACCGAAGCGCAACTGGTGCGACCCGAGATAGCGCATGGCGGGGAGATAGGTATTCGAGATCCACTGCAGCCGGTTGATATGGCGCGTGAGGTCGACGAAATAATTGCCCCGTTTGCCGGAGGGGAGAAACTCGAAGGTCTCGCGGCCCTGCGGACTCTCCCGGGTGAAGCCGCGCGAGGCGGCGAAGCCCATTTCGGTGAGAGCTCCGTTCGAAAAGTAGATCTGATCCTTGACCGAGGCGAAGTAGAGGTTCTGGCGGCGATTGATGGTGGTCTCCACCGGGTCGAGGAACGACAACCCGTTGCGGCGCTCTCCCAGATAGTTGACCAGGAAGCTTCCGGTGAGGATATTGGACGGCTTGAGATTCACCTGGACGCGCGTGAGATTGCTGCTGGTAAGGGCGCGGCTGCGGTTCTCGCCGTGGGGAAGCTCGCTGACGGTCTCCACCGCATAGAAGCTGTCGAAGGAGTTATGGAACCAGGCGCGGCCCCTGGCGAGCGGTCCGGAAACCTTGATCCGGGGAGTCCATTTGTTCAGATGCAGGCCTTCCGCGGTGCTCAGGCTGGGGATGAAATTGGTGGCGCCGAACCGCCAGCGGTCGTCTCCCATGCCGGTTTTCAGGTCCACCGATCCGGCCGAGCCGCGGCCTTTTTCGGCGGAGTAGCGGGAGCTGTCGAGGTCCACGGCGCGGACGGCCTCGATATTGAGCCGCGCCTCGAAGCGGCCGCTGACCGGATCGGAGATGTTGAATCCATCGAGGGTGAAGTTGGTCTGGTCGGTGGCGCCGCCGTTGAAGTGCAGGCGGCCGCCGGTGTCCTGCATTACGCCCTGGAGCAGGGGAAGGGCATAGCGCAGGTCCTGCGAGTTGGAGTAGGGAGCCTGCATGATCTCGGTGCTGGTGAGCTGTTTCTGCTCGACGGGCTGGTCGGGGTCGATAGTGGGCGCCGAATAGGCGACGTCGATACTCTGGAAGAATTCCTGCTGGTGATTGAGCACGACACGGATCTCATTGGGTCCGTTGCGCACCTCGGTGCGGCCGTCGAACACGAAGTATCCCGGGCGCTCCGCGTGGATCAGATAGTTTCCGGGACGGGGCAAGTGGAGAGAGAAGCCCCCGGCCATGTCCGACACGGCGGCAGCGGCCGGGGAGGCGGGGGTGGCGCGCAGCTCCAGCTTTGCGAACGCGACCGCCAGCCCGTTTTCGTCGGCGATGCGTCCGGTGACCGTGACCTGGGCGGTGAGCGGGACGGCGAGGCGCGGACCGAGCACGCTGAGGGCAAGGATCAAGAGGCGCGAGGGCGGCATGGGTCCTCTGCGAGGCGACTGCGACTCTATTGTACAAGCAAAGCGGGGCCCCGGCCGGCGTTGCTTAGTACACTGAAAGTTCTATGAAAATCGAGACGTTGTTGACCGAAGCGGAAATCAGCCAGGAGTTTGCCGAAGCGATGGAAGCGCGGGACATTCCCGAAAAATTTTTCTACTGGCATCCGCTGTGCGTCCGGGCGTGGCTGGCGTTCTCGCGGGACGTGGCTTTCGAGAGCCGGCTGCACTCCTGGAATCTTCTGGTTGACGAGGCCGAACGGATCTCCAACCATTTCGATTCAATCGTGGCCGTGGTCAGCCTGGGCGCCGGGGATGGAGCGCACGATATCTCCCTAATGAAGGCGCTGCAAGGGGTGAACCTGGACGTCGACTATTTCCCGGTGGACGCGAGCCAGGGCCTGCTCGAGATGGCTTGCGCGGCGGCCGAGGACGAGGAGGTGGACACGCTGGGCATCAAGGCCGATATCTCCAGTCCGATGCACCTGGTGCTGGCGTCGGACGCTTCCGAGCATCCCAAGCTGTTCGTCCTCTGCGGCAATACGCTCGGTGGATTCGACCCGCTGGACCAGGTGCGCTACCTCAGCCAGTGCATGCATGAAGGCGACCGGCTGATCGTCGACGCGGAGATCTACGAAAGCGCGACCGCGATTTCCTCTCGCGACAATCCCGTGGGGCAGCGGTTCGCGCTCGGTCCGCTGGCCAGTCTCGGGCTGAAGGAGGATGACGGAGATATCCGGTTCGAAGAACGCCGGGACGAGCGGCACGAAGGGCTGTACGTGATCACGCGGCAATTTCAGACGGCCCGCGACCTGCGCGTGACGCTGGTCGACAGGGAGGTTTCCCTGCAACGGGGCGAGCGCGTGAATCTGAGCTTCAACTACACGTATTCGGCCGAGTCCTTCCGCTGGATTCTGTGCGAGCATGGATCGCTGAAAATTCTGCACGAATTTCCGAGTCCCGACGGCCGGTATCTGACCTTGGTCTGCTCCCGATAACGGCGCTGTTTCCCTCTAATCTTTTCGCATTAGTGACCTGCGGAGCGGTTGGGTGCAGGATCCGCGCATGGATCGAAGAAAATTCATTTGCGGCGCGAGTGGAGCGGGGGCGGCCGCCGGTCTGGCGTTAGCGGGCGGCGCGGACGGCCGGTCGTTTCGCGGGAACGGCCGGACCGCAGCCGGACATCAGGTATTTCCGGGCGGACTGCCGCGGGCGGCCACGCGAGAGATCAATCGGACCAGCTTTCGAAACGGCACGCCGCCGTCCGGCGGGAAGGGCAGCCATTCGCCTTCGCGCCAGCTCGAATAATACCAGCGGGCCAGCAGCGCCAGGTGCTCCTGCCGTTCCTTCAACGGCGGCCCGGTCCATTCGGCGCCGCTGATGGCTTCGCGCAGGCGCTGGTCGAGCGACACGCTGGGCGCAGCCACCTCGAACCGCAGCGGCCGCTGCCAGCAGCCGCGCCGGACCAGCCACAATTCCACGGCTCCGGGATCCGATGACGTGGTTACCGCCACTCCGTGGAGCCGGTCGATATCGGCGGCCAATTCGTCCTTCAGCCGCAGCACGCCCTCGACCTTCTCCAGGCGCTTGTGCTGGCGGGCCGCTTCCTCGAAATCCATCTCCTGGCTCAGGCGGTCGCGCGCCGCCGCCAGCGTCACCAGCAACGACTGTCCTCCGGTGGCGAGGAACTGCTTCACGCGATCGACTTCGTGAGCGTACTCCCCGACCCCGACCACCTGCTGGCAGGGACGCAGGCACATCCCCATCTCGCCGTAAATGCAGCCGGGGTGATCCGCGGACGGCGCCAGATCTTCGCTGCAGCGGCGCATCTGGAACAGGTCCGAGCAGCGGGCCTCGAACTCTTCCGCGCCGGCCCGCGAACGGAACGGACCGTAGTAGAAAGCCGGAGCGCGCCCGATGTGCGCGGTCACGTGGCTGCGCGGAAACGGATTGTCCAGGATGATTTTCACATACGGCGGGAAGCGCAGCCGCAGCAGATCCAGGTAGGTCTTGGGGAAGTGAAGCCTGGCCAGATGATACAGGCGCAGAGCAGACTCGAGCGAGGAACCGGCGATCCAGTATTCCACGCGCGCCGCCGTCTCGCGCAGATTGAGCAGCCGCGAGGGCTTGCCCCGTTCCTTCAGCAGGCGCAGAAGCCTTCGCCGGAGCGCGGCGGTTTTAGCCAGGTAGGGAGCGCCTTCACGCGGCCAGATCAGGAAGACGGCGGGACAGTCCGGGGCAGCGGCGAGACGGCGGTCGAAGTCGTCGTCTTTGCCGATCGTGACGCCGGTCTCACCGGGTCTCAAAAATGCGCTCATAGGCCCCCGGATCGAGCGCGGGAATCCGCGAGACTCCCAGATTTTCCCGGACGTGTTCCGGCGAGCTCATCCCCACCAGGGCCACGGTGATCCCGGGCGTGGAGCGCACGAACTGGATCGCGCGCTGAGCATCCGTCTCGAGTCCGGGAAGCTGGCGCGCCAGCGGCGCGGGCAGTTCGACGGCGAGCTTGGCCTGCAGCAGCGACGCGGACGCGATTACGGTCACGCCGCCTTCACGCGCGGTTTCAAGCACACTCGGCCGCTGGCTATAGGCTTCGGTCATGGCCAGATTGTACGGAAGCTGGATGAACCGGAAGCGATGCTCCGGTCCGCCGGCCTCGCGGGCGATTTCGAGGATGCGCTCGAGCCCCAACCCTCCCGGCGCTTTCCGGAATCCGTCCCAGGTAGCCATTCCGTAGAGGCCGATTCTGCCCTCATCCGCAATCCGCTCGAGACGCGTGAAGGCCGATCTCACGCGCTCGTCGAAGAGGTCGCGCGGAACCTGGCCAAGCTGTGACTCCGGATTGTGGAGGTAGAAGACATCGAGCGTGGCGAGGCCGAGGTTGGCGCGGCTGCGGTCGATCTGGTCGGACAGGAAATCGGGCGCCATCGAGTGCATTCCGCCCACGACGTCGCCATCGCGCAGAGTCTCGGGGTCGACCGCGCCGGGGGTGAGGAACCCGGCCTTCGTGCACACGACGATTTCGTCGCGTTGAAACTCGCCGGAGGCAAACAGTCTTGAAAGCGCCGCGCCGATCGATCGTTCCGAGCGCTGGTGACGATAGTTGATGGCGGAATCGAGGAAATTGATTCCACCGCAAACCGCGGCCGCGACCGAGGCGGTGTAGCCATCGTCGAATCGCTGGTCGAGGCCGCCGAGGTAAGTGCCAAGGCCGAGGCTGGAGACACTCAGCCCGGATGCCGTGCGATAGAACCGCGGCATGGAAAAACGGGCTGTGTAGCGCGCGGAGCCCTCCGGTGTCGCCCTGCCAGGAATCATCCCTGCATTGTAGCTGAGGACTGCAGCGCCGCCTTCACCTTTCGGGCCAGCTCACCTGCGGTGTAGGGCTTTTGGACGAAGGCCGACACGGCGCTGTCCTCGAACCGGATGGCCGTTTCCGCTTCGTCGTAGCCGGTAGAGAGGAGGATCTTGACGTCGGGCCGGATCCGGCGGAGCTCGCGGAGAGTCTCCTCTCCGCTCATCACCGGCATGCTCAGGTCCAGGAGGACAGCCGCGATCCGGCTGGGGTCCCGGCGGAAGATTTCCAGAGCGTCCTGGCCGTTTGCCGCCACCACCGACGTGTATCCGAACTGCTGGAGGCAGTTCCGGGCAAAGTTGCGCACTACCTCTTCGTCGTCGACGATCAGAATCTCGCCGCCGCCGGACAGAACCTCCCGGCTCGCGGAATCAACCTTCCGGAGTTGCGCGGCTCCGGCCGCGGGTAGATAAACCCGGAACGTGGAACCTTTGCCCGGAGCCGTCTCGACTTCGATGCCGCCGGCGTGGCTGCGCACGATACCGAGCGCGGCGGCCAGACCCAGTCCGCGGCCGGCGAGCTTGGTCGTGTAAAACGGGTCGAATATCCGGGCCAGGGTCGCGGTATCCATCCCGGCGCCGTCGTCCCGAACTTCCAGGCAGATGTAGCGCCCGGGCTGGATCGAGGTCGGCGGAATCGAGCGGGGGAGGTTCTCCTCGCGGAGGTCGCTGAGGCGCGTGGTCACCGATACGGAGCCCATCCCGCTGACGACGGCCTCCGCGCCGTTGATCACCAGATTCATGACCAGCTGCTGCAACTGGCTCGCGTCGCCCTGGACGGCCGGCAGGTCGGGATCGAGGTCCAGACGAAGGCGCACCAGCTTCGGTATAGAGGGCTGAATGAGACCGCTGATCTCGCGGACCAGGCCGGAGAGGTCGAGAAGCGCGATCGAGAACCGGCTTTTGCCGGAGTGGTGGGTGAGGAGCTGACGGGTGAGACTGCCGGCGCGCTGTCCGGCCACCAGCACATCCTGCAGCAGCACCCGCGCCGGGCTCAGCTCCGGCAGCATGTCCATGGCGAGGCTGGAGTTGCCCAGAATCCCGACCAGCAGGTTGTTGAAGTCGTGGGCCACGCCGCCGGCAAGCAGTCCGATGCTCTCGAGCTTCTGCATCCGGCGCAGGTTTTCCTCGATCCTTTCCAGCTCCGCCCGGCAATCACGGAGCTGGTATTGCGTGCTCCGCGACCGCAGAGAGGCCCGGACCAGGCTCGCGATCATGGCGGAGCCCGCCGGCCAGTCGAGAAACGTCAGATTGGCGGTATCGCTCAACGGGCCGAAACTCCCCTGCGGGGCGCCCAGGACCAGCAAGGGCAGGTCCGACCACGACGGCAGGAGCTTCAACCTGGCCGCCAGCAGTTCGGCGAATTCGCTATCCAGGATCCCGGCGGAAATGATTACAACGCCGGCGCCGCCGTCGATTTCGCTGAGCAGATCAACGGCGCTCTCACAGACTTCGAAAAGCAATTTCGCTGAAAGTAGAATGGCGCCGACCGCGGAGGCATCCCGGGCCTCCCCGGTCAGAACCAGCACCCTTTCCTCATCTCGTTTGAGCTCAAACACACCCGTACCTCGGCGGACCGGCGCATCGGCTTCGGTTCGCGGGCAGTCCCTAAATTGATCGATTCAAGAGCGGATTCGGGTGGGGCCAATCTCCGATGTTATCGGCGCACCGCATGAAACCGCCGGCCACGCGGAGGGGCTGTTACTTCCTTAGATGCGCAAGGCGGCGCCGGGTTACATTCTTTCGACCTTCGGGGAAAGGAGCGCGCGCGAGCCGCATGGTTGCCGCCCGCCCGAGTCCTGCAAAGAATGGACTCGCCGGAGGTACGCGGCATACCGTTAAGATCGGCCCGCGCTGCCGGATTGTAAGACTTCGTAAATACGGCCGGCGCCGCCGTGACATTCGCGCTCCTCCCGCGTTTGTACTTACGAAGGAAGAATTCATGATCAAGTCTTCATTGATATTGCTGGGAGTGTGCGCCGCTTTGAGTTTCAGCGCGCAGCCGGCCGCCGCGCAGATGGTGGAAATCGTCACGGTCAAGTTGCCTTATACCGCAACCGTGGGGAACATTACCCTACCCGCCGGGGCGTACACCATTCGCGACTTGAAGGAGGACGGCAGTTCGCCGGTGCTCGAAATCCGGTCGGTGAAGCCGAACGGCGTGAGCGCGATGGTGGTGCCCACGCTGGCGCCGAACACGCGGGTCACGGCGCAGACGCAGGTAGTCCTGCGGCACGAAGGGAACCGGTATCAAGTAGACAAAATTTGGCTTCAGGGCCGGGATTATGGTTACGAACTGCCTCCCGCGAGCCCACGCGAGTAGCGTTTCGTTAATTTCCCTAAATAATATCCGCGCCAAGGTAACAATCGCGCCGCATGAATCGTTCCCAATATAGCGGCTGACGAACCGATCGAAAAGATTCAATCCCCGATTCAGGGATCCTCGGCGCACAAGCACAACAGGAGAGCTTTATGAAAAAGAGTTCAGTTATCGCCCTGGGAGTGTGTCTGGCAGGCGTGCTGGGCCTGGGGATTCGGCCGGCCGCCGCGCAGATGGTCGAGATCATTACCGTGCGGCTGCCTTACGCCACCACGGTGGGCAGCGTTACACTGCCCGCGGGTGTCTACACCGTTCGCGATCTGAAGGAAGACGGCAGTTCGCCGGTGCTGGAGATCCGGTCCGCCAACGGCGTGGCGGTCAGCGCCAGCGCGACGCATGTTTCGGCTCCCAACAGCAGACTGGCTCCAACCACCAGTGTGGTGTTGCGGCACGAGAACGACAAGTATCAGTTCGACAAGATCTGGATCGAGGGCCGCGATTACGGATACGACCTGCACCCGGCTGCCGCGAGCCAGAAATAGCGGGTGAGCGGGCCCTGCGATCAGCCGGGCTGCCGGATTACTTCCAGAAACGCCTTGGCCGCATGGCTGAGGGCGCGCCGCGCAGGGTACACCAGCCGGATCTTGCGCTCCACGTTCAATTCGTCCACTTTCACGGCCCGCAGCGTCCCCTGCTCCAGCTCCGGGCCGACACACATGCGCGGCATGAAGGCCACCCCCTGATTGCTCTGGACCAGCTTGCGGATCGTCTCCACGGTCGGCATCTCCACATCCATGTTGAGAGGCACCTTGTGCCGCTGGAATTCACGCAGCACGACTTCCCGGTACGGCGAGACGACATTGTGGGCGATGAATGTTTCCATGTCCATCTCCGTGATGGAGACGGACTCACGATCGGCGAAGCGATGTTGCGGCGAGACGACGAACACCAGCGAATCGGTATAGATGACGGTGGAGATGAGCCGGTCGTCCCGCGGATCGAAGCTGATCACGCCGAGCTCGAGATTGCCGTCGATCAGCTCCGCCGGGACTTTGCTCGACAGACTGCGCCGCACCTGCACTTTGACCTTCGGGTACAGGCGGCGATAGGCGCCGATGTGAGGCAGCAGGTAGAGAGTGGTCGATTCATTTGCTCCGATCACCAGCCGGCCCGCGGACTTGTCCCGCAGCTCGGCCAGCGAGTTCTCCAATTCCTGGCTCAGGCTCTCGAACCGGCGCGCATAATCGAGCACGGTGCGTCCGGCGTCGGTCAAGACCATTTCCTTGGCCGAGCGGTCGATGAGTTTCTCGCCCAATTCCGTTTCAAGCCGCTGGAGCGCCAATGAGACCGCCGGCTGCGTCCGGAGGAGCCGCTCGGCGGCCCGCGAAAAGCTCTTCTCGGCGGCAATCGTCAGGAAGACGTGGAGTGGGTACAATTCCATTGCCCAAGCTAATGATACCGAATCTTGGCATAAATAACATTAATTGTGCCGTCTTGCCGCAAGCGACCGCTAGGCGGGCGCGAAGATTACCCTACTCCGGCGTCGCGGGCTCGACGCCCGTCAACCCCTGATCCGCCTTTGCGGCATCAAAATTCGGGTTCACCTTCGGCATTGCCGCGCTCACGGACTCCCGCCAGCGCTTCAGCAGTCCGTGCAGTTCGGCTGCTTTCCGCGGCTCCTTGCGAGCCAGATTCCGCCGCTCGCCGAGGTCGTTCTTCAGGTTGAACAACTCCAGCCGGCCGTCCTCATAGAATTCGATGAGCTTGTAATCGCCCTTCCGCACGGCGCCGCCCGGAGGGCCGCCCTGGTTGCTGTAATGCGGATAGTGCCAGTAGACGGCTTCCCGTGAGAGTCCCCGCTTCCCGGTCAGGAGAGGCATCAGGCTGATACCGTCCACCGGTTGCGGCGGTTTGAGGCCGGCGGCTTCGAGGATGGTCGGGAAATAGTCGATGCTGCTGATCGTCTCGTGGCAGACCGAGCCGGGTTTTACGACCCCGGGCCAGCGGACGATCAGGGGCTCGCGAATCCCTCCCTCGTAGAGATGGCCCTTGCCCGCGCGCAGAGGCGCGTTGGAGGTGATCGGATCCTTGCGCGTCCCCTCGAAGCGCAGGCCGCCGTTGTCGGAGGTCAGGATCACCACCGTTCTGCCGGCGATCTTCAGATCCTCCAGCTTCTTCATGAGCCGGCCCACGGCTTCGTCCACGCTCTCGACCAGAGCCGCGTAGATGGGATTGTTCTGCGTCCCGGCCGATTTGAGCCTGGTCTCGTACTTCGCGACCAGGTCTTTCCGGCCCTGCAGCGGAAGGTGTACCGCAAACTCGGGCAGGTACAAAAAGAACGGCCGGTCCCTGTTCGCCTCGATGAACTTTTCCGCTTCGAGGGTCAACCGGTCGGTCAGGTATTCGCCCTCCGGCCCGCCCTCCAGGCCGGGCAGATCGAACGGCCCGAAGTAGGATTTCGGACTCCCCCGGAGCGTCCCGCCCACGTTGCGGTGGAAACCCTGCTCGAGAGGAGAAAATCCTTCCGCGCCCAGATGCCACTTGCCGATGCTGGCCGAAACATAGCCCGCGGGCTTCAGCGCTTCGGCCAGCGTGATTTCCGCCAGCGGCAACTCCTGTCTGAACTGCGGCACCAGCAGCTTCGCGGTGGGCCATTGCCTGCGCCCGGGAATCCAGTCGGTTAGATGCAGGCGCGCCGGATACTTTCCGGTGATCACGCTGGCGCGGGTCGGCGAACAAACCGGGCAAGCCGCATAGGCGCCGGTAAATCGCATGCCTTGGGTGGCCAGACGGTCGATATTCGGCGTGTCGTACGATTTGCTGCCGTAACAGCCGAGGTCGGTCCAGCCCCAGTCGTCCACCAGGATGAAGATGAAATTCAGGGGCCGCTTTGTTTGGGCGGCAGCCGCGCCCGCTCCCGCGGCCAGTTGCAGGAACTGCCGCCGGTTCATTTTAGACCATCACCAGCGATTTCAGGTTCTGCCCGCAGATCATGCTGGCCAGGTGCTTGTCGTTGCCGGGGCCCGGCCAGTGCGTTTCGAGACTCAGCCAGCCTTTGTACCCGTCCACCGCCAGGGCGGCGATCTGGCCCCGCCAGTCGATCCCGCCCTCGCCCACCGGACCCCAGATCGGCTTGTGCCCGTCGACGTGACAATCCTTCGCGTGCACGTGGGCGATGCGGGAGATGGGCAGTTTCCGGTAGCCTTCCGGATAAGGATTCTCGCCGGAGATATAGCAGTTGGCCGGGTCCCAGACCACCTGCAGGTTCGGATGGTCGATCTGGTCCAGCACGCGCGCCGTCTCCGACGCGGTGGCGATATTGCAGGCGTGTTCGTTCTCGAGACCGATGATCAGGTCCTCCTTTGCCGCCTTGTCGGCGAGGCCGCGCAGGGCCGTGAGCA
This sequence comes from Bryobacteraceae bacterium, assembly GCA_035495815.1. Lineage (GTDB taxonomy): Bacteria > Acidobacteriota > Terriglobia > Bryobacterales > Bryobacteraceae > DATJFH01. Next base: position 2,427 of record DATJFH010000192.1, on the reverse strand, counting down.
CGCCGTCGAAGCATTTCTCCGGCTCGACGGAACGCCAGTAAGAGAACACCCGGATGATCCGCGCGCCGAGCCGGTGAGCGATCTGAAACGCCCGCAGGGTGAGCCGGGGCTGGTCCTCGAAATTGTGTTTGGCGGCGAACATATCCTGCTGGAAGCGCGAGTCCACTTCGGGCGCGCCCGGCAGAACGCACTTGAGCAACGGGGAGGCGATGGACATGATCTCCATACCGTGGCTGGAGCAGATCTGTTTGGCCCGGTCGAGCTCCTCGTCGGTGAGGTCGATGATGTTCTTGCCGTAAAGCATGCGCAGCTCGGCGCCGGTCATGCCGATTCCGGCCATGGAGGTTACGGCTTTCTCGATGTCCGGCGAGAATTCGTCGGTGATGGAGGCTACGCGAAACAGTTGTGGCATGGAACAGATATTGTATCAAGGCGGACGGCGCGGCTTGACCGCCAGGACCGGAAATGACTATAACGGATCACATATGCGCGCGGGCCTGACCGGTGTCTTGCTGTGCTCCCTGCTGAGCGCCTCCGAGCCCTGGTATGAAGAGGATCTGCTTGCCTCGGCCGCGATCCGGGTGGAGCAATGGAAGCAGATGCGGGCGTACGCCGCCGCTTTACCTCCGACCACAGCGGTCCCGCAAAACAGCTTCCAGGCCATCCTCGGATATCCGCCGCCGGGATTCGCCGCCAAACCCGGCGGCCGGTTCGAGAAAGTCGGTGAAGACGCGCAGGCGGACTATTATCGCTGCTGGATTCGCGTCACCCCGCAGATGGATACCTACGGCCTGTACATCACGCCGAAGAAGGGGGGGCGCCGCGCGCCGCTGGTGATCGCCATGCACGGCGGAGGTGGATTCCCCGAGATGGCGACCTTTCACGGGGGAGCCAACTACCATGACATGGTGCGCGGCGCGGTGGCCGAAGGCTACGTGGTGTTCGCGCCGTTGACGGTGATGTATCCCTTCCGCGACCGCGATCACGGAACGCCCATTCCGGCCGACGTGCGGGCCGAGCTGGACGACGCGCTGCGGCGGAAGGGCACCAGCCTGATGGGCGTCGAGACGTACAAGATCAGCCGTGCGCTGGACGTAGTGCTCGCCCGGCCGGAGGTGGATCCGGCGCGCGTCGCGATGATCGGACTGTCGTATGGGGGCTTCTACACGCTGTACACGGCGGCGCTCGAGCCGCGAATCAAGGTGGCCATCGCTTCCTGCTCGTTCCGCCACGCAGGGCAGACGGGGGCGGCGCGCACGGAGAAGCCGGCCGGACGCCCTACCGACCTGAGCAGCGCCGAGCTGGTCCGGCTGATCAGCCCCCGCCCGCTGCAGGTGCAGAACGGAATCCGCGACCGGGGATTTCCCATCGACGACGTGCGCCAAGCGGTGGAAGCGTCCCGCGCCTGGTACGCCGGCCACGCCGACCGCTTCGACTTCGAGGCGTTCGATGGCGTGCACGAGTTCCGCGGCGACATCGCCTGGCCGTTTCTGCGCAAGCATCTGGCGGGCCGATAATGACGCGTCGAACCTTCCTGCGGGCGTCCCTGGCCGCTCCGGCGGGCGGGCTGGCCCAATCCGCCGGACGCCGCGTGATCGTGGCCGGAGCGGGACTGGCCGGTCTCTCCGCGGCCTGGGAGCTCGACCACGCCGGCTATGACGTCCGGATCCTCGAAGCCCGCACGCGTCCCGGCGGCCGGGTGTTCACCCTGCGCGCGCCGTTCTCCGACGGGCTTCACGCCGAGGTCGGCGCATCCCGCATCCAGGACTCGCACCGCTTCACACTGAAATACGCCAGGCAGTTCAACCTGTCACTCGATCCGTTCTGGCCCACCGACGGCGCCAGCATTACACGGGTCGGAGGAAAGAGGTTTGTCCTGCCTGCAGGCAAGACGCTCGACCTGAATGAGACCACGCTCCCTTTTTCCGATCAGGAGCGGAAATTGGGCCTACGGGGAAGCCAGGCAAAATACCTTTTTTCCCGGCTCGGCGAGCTTGGCGATTCAACCCTGCCGGACTGGCCGGGACCCGGATTGAGCCGCTTCGAAGTTCCGATCCGGGAGTACCTGCTGGCCGAGGGCGCGTCGGAAGGGATCATTCGGATGGTGGCGCTGGGCCACGATCTGGCAGGGATGTCGGCGCTGCAGTTCCTGCGCGACGCGGCCAACGGGGCCTCTACCAAAATTTGGTTCAAGATTCGCGGAGGAAACGACCAGCTCCCCAAGGCATTCGCCGCCGGCCTGGCCTCCAGGATTTTCTACGGCGCCGAGATCATCCGCCTCGAACAGGACGAGCACTCCGTCCGCGCCGTGTATCTGCAGGCGGGCAAGCCGTCGGTGCTGACGGGTGACTACCTGATTTGCGCGCTGCCGCTGCCGGTGATGCGGCGCGTCGAAGTCTCTCCGGCGCTCACGCCCGAAAAGCGCAG
>DATJFH010000191.1:0-43957 GCA_035495815.1 Bryobacteraceae bacterium | reverse complement strand
AAAAGATGATCGAAGAGTTCGGCGAGGGGATGCACGGCGGCCAGAAGGCCAAGTTCGAGGAACACATCCACGTGCCATAGCGTGGCCGCGGGTCAGACGGTCTGCGCCCGGACGCTGCCCGACGCCACTTCCGCTATGGCGCGGGCGGCCGTTTCCGCCGCTTCCCGGCTGACGTCGTAATGGGTCACCGCGCGCAAGTGAGTTTCGTTGACGGCGTTCATGAGGACGCCGTGCGCTTTGAGGCGGGAGCTGAATTCGGCCGCCGGCAGCTCCGTGCCGCTGACATCAAAGATAACGATGTTGGTCTGAATTTTCGCGGCGTCGACCTTGATCGCGGGAATTCGCGCCAGCGCCTCCGCCAGGAACCGCGCATTGGCGTGATCGGACGCGAGCCTGCGAGGATGCTCTTCGAGCGCGATCAGGCCGGCGGCGGCCAGTACGCCGGCCTGCCGCATACCGCCGCCGAGTCGCTTGCGGTAGAGTCGCGCGCGGCGCATGAGCTCGCCGCTGCCGGCGATCATGGATCCCACGGGCGCTCCCAGGGCCTTCGAGAGACAGAAGGAAACTGTGTCGACGTCCGCGACTACGTCCTTCACGGGCTTGCCGAGATATTCGGCGGCGTTGAACACACGGGCGCCATCCATGTGGATCGAAAGCTTGTGCTCGCTCGCGCCCTCGCTGATTTCGCGAATCACTTCCAGCGGATACACCGTGCCCCCGGTCATGTTGGAGGTGTTTTCGATTTCGATAAGCCCGGTCGGCGCCCAATGCGGACCCAGCGGGCGAATGGCTTTCCGGATCTGCTCCCAGCGCAGGATGCCGTCCTCGGCGAACACAGGCCGCGCCACGCAGCCCGAGAACCAGGCCAGCATCGCCAACTCGTAGTTGAAGACGTGCGAGCGGGTTTCGCAGATCACTTCCTGGCCGTGCTCGGTGTGCAGCTTGACTCCGATCGTGTTGGCCATAGTGCCGGTAGGCACGAAGAGCGCGGCCTCCTTGCCCAGGATCTCGGCGGCGCGGCGCTCGAGACGATTCACCGTGGGGTCCTCCCCGTAAACGTCGTCACCGACTTCGGCGTCCGCCATGGCGCGCCGCATTTCCGGCGTGGGCCGCGTGACCGTATCACTGCGAAAATCGATCGTCATAAGCTGAGGAACTCCTGGAATACTTCGTTTGAAAGCAGCACGCCGCGGCTGGTCAGCCGCAACCTGTCGCCGCTGGTTTCGAGCAGACCCGCGCCGACAAACCTCCGGATGGGAGCTTCGTAGAGGAGCCGCTCTTCCCCGCTCAACCGCACGCCGCGAGACAGCCGCAGCCCGACGAAGAATTTCTCCTCCGGGGAGGCTGCTTGGGGGGCAGGCGGGCAGCTCCGCGCCACGTAGCCGGCCGGCGATTCGACATTCTGCCGGCGCATCCTGCCATCGAATGAGTGCGCATCCGCGCCGAATCCGGCATACGGCTCGAGCTGCCAGTACTTCAGGTTGTGCGCCGACTCCCATCCCGGCTTCGCGAAGTTGGAAATCTCGTAGCGGGGAATACCCAGTCCGGTGAGCCGCTCGACCGCGGTTTCGTACATGTCGGCGGTCTCCGAGTCCGAAGGCGTCCTGCCGGCGCCGTAGCGGACACCGCCGAGCAGCATTTCCCGGCCGAGCCGGCTATCTTCGTCCACCTCCAGCATGTAGACGGAGACGTGCGGCGGACTGAGGCGCGCGGTCCAGTCCAGCGATTCGCCCCAACTTGCCATGGTCTGGCCGGCCAATCCCGCGATCAGGTCGATGTTGTAGTTCACGATGCCGGCCTGACGCAGCGTTTCGAGGTCTGCCAGGACCGTTTCCGCGGTGTGCTTGCGCCCGGTCGCCGCAATCTCCGGCTGCACGAAGGACTGCACGCCCAGGCTCACGCGGTCGATGCCGGCCGCCGCCCAGGCGCGGGCCCGTTCCATCGTAACCGTGCCGGGCGAGGCTTCGAGCGTCGCTTCCTTCCAGGGGCGTCCAGGGATTACCTTCAACACCGCCCGCAACGCATCCAGATCCATCGAACTGGGAGTCCCCCCGCCGAGATAAACGGTCTCCGGACGCCACTCGAAGGGATGCGCTTCGATTTCCGCAACTAATGCCTTCCCATAATCATCTTCTAAAGAGCGCGGAAAGACACCCGAGGCGAAGTTACAGTACGTGCACTTCTGCGCGCAGAACGGGAAGGAGATGTAAACACCTGGCACTCTTGATCCATGATACATGGCGCGACCGGGAGCACGGCGTGCTAACCTCAGAGAGTTGCATGGAGTGTACTTGCATACGGCATACCGAACTGCCGGGGGCGACCGGACTGTTCACGGACTTCGTGTATCATTTCGACCGGGTCCGGCGGTTTTACGGGCACTCTCCATTCGATCGTGAATCCTATCGCGCGGCTGCTGCGCAGGTTCGGTTTCCGGACGACCGCAGGGCCGCCCTCGTGCAGGCTTTACGGATTCAGAACGGTGAAAGCGAATCGCTGGAGCGTCTGGCGCGGCCGGGGACGGTCGCGGTGGTCACCGGCCAGCAGGTAGGACTTTTCTCCGGTCCGGCTTACACCGTTTACAAGGCCCTTACCGCCGTCAAACTCGCCCGGGAGCTGACTTCGCGCGGCATTGAAGCGGTCCCTATTTTCTGGCTGGCGACCGAGGATCATGATTTCGCGGAGGTGAACCGGTTCTGGACCTTCGACCCGGCGCTGCAGCCGGTGGAGCTGTCGGTCACCGGTCATGATCCTGCGACTATCGAAGGGCGTCCCGTCGGCGGCGTAGCGGTGGAATCGTATCCCGTGGACGCGCTTCGCCGTTCGCTGCAGGGGTTCCCGTTCGGGCAAGAGCTGGCGGACATGGTGGAGCGCACGTACACGGGCGGCGCCGCCTTCGGCCCGGCGTTTGGAAATCTCCTCAAAGAACTGCTGCCTTCCTACGGGCTGCTGCAGGTGGACCCGATGTTGCCGGCCATACGGGAGCTGGCCGTGCCAACGATCCGGACGGCGCTGGAAATGGCTCCGGAGTTGACGGACGCCCTGCTCGAGCGGAACCGGGAACTGCTGGCGGCCGGTTATCATGCGCAGGTTCACGTGGAGGATCAGACCTCTTTGGTGTTCCTGCTCGAAGGCGGCCGGCGCCTTGCGCTGAAGAGGAAGGGCGCGGAATACATGGCCGGGGGCCGCCGCTTTTCCACGGCGGAACTGATCGGGCTGGCGGACCATCTTTCGCCCAACGCGCTGCTGCGCCCCGTGGCCCAGGATACGATCCTCCCCACGGTAGCCTATATCGGCGGACCGGCCGAGCTGGCTTACCTGGCGCAGTCCGCCGTGATTTACGATCGTGTGCTTGGACGCATGCCGGTGGCGGCGCCACGCAGTGGGTTCACGATCTTCGATTCGCGCGCCGCGAAGCTCATGAAGCGCTACCGGCTCCACATGCAGGACTTTTTTTCCGGGGAAGAGCACGTCAAGGAGCAGATCGCGTCGACATTGATTTCGCCGGCGCTGGCGCGCGTCATGACAGAAGCCAGGACCTCCACCGACGCCGCGATCGAGCGGCTCACGGCCGCGCTGGCGGGCTTCGATCCCACGCTTGCCGACGCCATGGGGAACAGCCGCCGGAAAATCGAGCATCAGATCGGCCGGATGGAACACAAAATCCGCCGCGAGACGCTGCGGCGCGACGAGAGAGCGTCGCGGGACGCCGCCTGGCTCTGCCACCTGATCTATCCGCACAAGCACCTGCAGGAGCGCCTGTATTCCATCGTGCCGTTCCTGGCCAGGCACGGTGTCGACCTGGTGGACCGCATCTACGACAATATCCAGCTGGATTGCCCCGATCACCGTCTCCTTACGATCTAGGCAGCGCACATCCGGTGGCGCACGGGCGGGCGGAGTCTATTCGATTCGCGCGGCCAGCCCGTCGAGGATGCCGGTCCAGCCGGCTTCGGTCCGGCCGGCGTAATCGGGAAGCACGTTCTCGTGCGTCAGCGTGAGTTCGCAGCCGGTTTCGAGGGGCGCGATCCCGATGGTGACACGGGTAACCTGCTCGGAGTACTTCGGCACGGAGAACGTGAAAACCAGCCGCCGCGGGCGCTCGATCTCGAGATACTCTCCCGTGTGATCGACGTCCTCGCCTTCGCGGCGGTCCGTGAAATGAAAGATCCCGCCCACGCGGGCGTCGATTTCAGCCCGGACCATGCGGCCGGCGGGCGTTGCAAAGAGCCACTTGCCGGCTGACCCGGGATCGAGCCAGGCATCGAAGACTCTCTCCGGCGACGCCCGAAAGCGGCGCGTGACGCGAACGGTAGCAGGCGATCGAGCGCTCATTTCAGTAACCTTGCTCCACACTAAATGGTTTTCGGCGCGAGGTCGAGCTACGCCAAAATATCGACTGGCCGCTTTTGATACCCCCTCAAGGCTTCCGAATACCGCGCGCCGCAGGTCTTGCCGCGGTAGCCGGCAATCGACTCCTTCATTTCCTGGGAAGCCTCTTTGCGTCCGGCGTCGTAGGGCTTGTCCGCCACCAGCGCCATGAGCTTGCCGAGCCACTCCATGGCCCCCGGCCATTCCGGCGTCACGTCCACGAAGGTGTCCGGCTCGAAGCCGATGGTGTGGCGCGGCCCGTTATCGTAGTAGTACATCGCGCGCGGCGGCGTGTAGCCGGGCTTTCCCAGAATCTGTCCGGCGTTCCGCAGCGCGATCTCACACAATTGCGACGCGACCCGGTGATCGTCGTGATGGTCCTGGGGCCAGAGCAGGAGCGCCACATCCGGCTTGACGTCGATCACCAGTTCGGAGACCGCTTTCTTATTCTCCGAGGTCACGTCAAACAGGTGCGACTCGAAGTTCAGGAAGCGAATCTCCGCGCCGTAATGGTGAGCCAGATCGCGCGATCCGGCGAGCAGCTTTTCATGCCGGCCCTTGATCGGCGGCCAGTTCCGGTAGTCGCCGATGAGCGAGCCGATGACCACCCGCCAGTTCTTCCGGACCGCCTGCAGCATTACGCCGGGGACGCCGAATACGCAGTCGTCATAGTGCGCGCCGAGCGCAAGCAGAGTCTTGGGCATACGCTGTCCTCCCCGACCAAGCTATCTCATTTTCAAAGCCCGATCACGCCCTTGGCCTGGCGTGCGATGACCCACTCTTCATTCGTCCGAATGATCCGCACCCGGACCGGTGAATCCGGGGAGGAGATCACATCCGCGTGGGAAGCATTGGCCGCCGGGTCGAGCCGCACCCCGAGGTGGCCGAGTCCGGCGCAGATCCGCTCCCGCACCGCGGCCGCATTCTCTCCGATTCCGCCGGCGAAAACCAGCGTGTCCAGCCCGTCCATGACGGCGGCGTAAGCGCCGACATATTTCCGGGCCTGGTAACAGAAGACGGCGACCGCTTCCGCCGCCGCCGGGTTGGTCTTCTCCCGCGCCAGCAGATCCCCCATGTCGGGAGTCAGCCCGGAGAGACCCAGCAGCCCGGCGTGCTCGTTGACCATGGACCCCACGAGCGCGGCGGGCACCTTCTTCTCTCGTATCAGATAGAGGACGACGGTGGGATCCACATCGCCGGACCGTGTCCCCATCGTGATCCCGCCGGTCGGCGTGAACCCCATGGAGGTGTCGACGCTGACTCCGTCGCGGATGGCGGCCAGACTGGCGCCGTTACCGAGATGAGCGGCCACCACCCGTCCCCGGGGCGCCTGACCGGCAATGTATTCGTAGGAGAGTCCATGAAAACCGTAGCGCAGAATGCCTTCGTAAGCCAGTTCCCGGGGCAGCCCGTAAAGCTGGGCTACGCGGGGCATGCTGCGGTGAAAGGCGGTGTCGAAGCAGGCCACCTGAGGCAGGCCGGGATTCAGGCGCGTGATCGCCTCGATCGCTTCGATCTCCTGGGGAAGGTGCTCCGGCGCGAGCGGGATCAGGGCCTTTAGAGCCGCCACCAGCTCAGGTGTGACGGGGCGAGGGCTGTCGTAGCGGGGCCCGCCGTGCACCACCCGATGACCGGCTACGCGCAAATTCAGGTTCCTGCCGTGCAGCCAGTCGAGCAGCGTCTTCAGCGCCGCTTCGTGATCCTTCAACGGGGGACGGCCGTCCATCAGGACCGCGCCGTCTCCGTCCCAGGCCTTGAACGAGCCGTCGGGGAGCCCGATGCGCTCCAGTTTCCCGCGCAAAGCAGGCCGCTCCAGGCTGACCGGGTAGACGGCGAACTTGATACTCGAAGAGCCTCGATTGATGGACAGGATCACGCCGCCTCAGTGCCCGATCAGCTTGGCGATGCTGAATGCGGCGCCGGCCGCCAGCCCGCCGATGAGCGTGGTCTGCACAGCGCCGCGCATCGGCGGCAGCCCGGTGAAGTGCCCTTTGACGTAACCGAACACGAACAGAGCGATCAGCGTCACTCCCACCGAAAGAGACAGGGCCGTCGATACGTTATGAACCAGCATGTAGGGGAGCAGCGGAATGAAGCCCCCGGCAATGTACGATCCGGCGATGGTGGCGGCGCTGCGGCGCGCCCGCTTCGGGTCCGGGCGCTCCAGGCCCAGTTCGAAGCGCATCATGAAATCCACCCAGCGCTTACGGTCGGCGCGGATGGCGTCCACGACCGGGGCGATCTCCGGCTCCCGCATCTCGAACTTGCGGAACATGCCGGCGACTTCATCCGCTTCCTCTTCCGGCATGTCCTTGGTCTCGCGCCATTCGCGCTTGAGCTCGGAGATGTAGTGTTCGAGATCGGTCCGCGCCGCCAGGTACCCACCGAGACCCATGGCGATCGATCCAGCGGCGATCTCGGCCAGGCCCGCCACGACCACGATGGTCGAGGCGTCCACCGTTCCGGACAGCCCGGCGGCCAGCGCGAACGGCACCGTGAGACCGTCCGCCATGCCGATCACGATGTCGCGCACGGTGGCTGTCGCTTCGAAATGGCGTTCGATATGTGAGGTAAGCGGCATAGCCGTATGGACCAATGTAACATCACGAGGTAACTGTACCCGCCAGGATTTCGCACGTCGTCATAGGGGCGGCGCCGGGTCCGGCCGGGACCGATCGCTTACAGGTGACCGCTGGCGCGTGCTAGACTGCGCTCCATGAAGTCTTATGCTGCCCTCTGTCTGCTCGTGGCGCCATGGCTGCACGCCGCGTCCCCCATCAAGGCGCTGATCATCGACGGTCAGAACAACCACAAGTGGCAGGAGACCACTCCGGTCTTGAAGAAGGACCTGGAGAGCACGGGCAAGTTCCGGGTCGACGTAGCCACGACGCCTCCCGCGGGCGCCGACATGAGCACGTTCAAGCCGGATTTTTCTCTTTATAAAGTAGTGATCTCGAACTACAACGACTTCCCGAAAGGCGGCCAGTGGCCGGAAGAGACCCGCCGGGCTTTCGAAAACTTCGTCGCCAACGGCGGTGGATTCGTTTCGTTTCACGCGGCCAACAACGCCTTCCCGAACTGGCCGGCGTATAACCAGATGATCGGACTGGGCGGCTGGATGGGACGCAATGAGAAGAGCGGCGCCTACATAAGGTTCAGGGAAGGCCGATTCGTAAAGGATTCCTCGCCGGGGCCGGGCGGCCATCACGGCAAGCAGCACGAATTCAAGGTCATCATCCGGGATTCCAGCCACCCCATTACCAAGGGCTTGCCGCAGATCTGGATGCACGCGCAGGACGAGCTCTACGACCGCATGCGCGGGCCGGGCGAGAACATGACCGTGCTGGCGACCGCTTTCTCCGATCCGGAAACCGGCGGATCGGGCGAGCACGAGCCCATGCTGCTGGCCCTGCAATACGGCAAGGGGCGAGTCTTCCACACCATGCTCGGGCACGGCGTGGAGGCCATGAAATGCGTCGGGTTCATCGTCACGCTGCAGCGGGGAACCGAATGGGCGGCGACAGGGAAGGTGACCCAGAAGATGCCCGCCGATTTCCCGACCGCGGACCACGTCAGCCTGCGTCAATAGCCTCGATCCATAAGGAATCCGCTGCACTGTAATTTTCCGTCGAGTTTTCAGTACCTGGACCCGGGCGGATCCACCTTCACGCACATCGCCTTACACTGAAATGGTGGACGCTCTCACGGTCAAAGCGCTGGCCCGCGAATGCGAATTCGAGCTGGCCGGGATCGCGCGCGCTCTGCCGGTATCCGACGCCGAATCCTACCACCGCTGGGTCGCGCAGGGCTTCGCCGGGGAAATGAACTACCTCACCGACCGGCGCGCCGGCGTCCGCGACGATCCGCGTCATCTGCTGCCCTCGGCGCGCTCGATCCTGTGCGTCGGAAAACTTTACAACGGGCCCCAGCCGTACTCCACGAAGTATCGTGAGTCCGAGCTCGCCTGGATCTCGCGCTATGCCTGGGGCGAGGACTATCACGGCATTCTTCGCCGCGGTCTGCAACAGGTCGCGGACCGCCTGCTCGAAACGGAGCCCTTCGAATACAAGATCTGCGTGGATACCGCGCCTCTGCTCGAGCGCGCCTACGCCCGTCTGGCCGGACTCGGCTGGATTGGGCGGAATACCTGTCTGATCAACCAGCCCATGGGTTCCTGGTTCTTCCTTGGCGAGTTGCTCACTTCACTCGACCTGGAGCCCGATTCGCCGCCGTCCGACCGCTGCGGCACGTGCACGCGATGCGTGGACGCCTGTCCCACCGGGGCCCTGCTGCCGGACGGCGATTCCTACACACTTGACTCCCGGCTCTGTATCTCTTATTTCACGATCGAGTCCCGGCAAGCCGTTCCAAACGCGCGGCGGCAGGAAATCGGAAACCATGTGTTCGGCTGCGACATCTGTCAGGATGTGTGCCCGTGGAACGGGCGAAGTCCTGTTTCTTCCGAACCGGGCTTCGCCGCCGGACACTTTGCTCCGCCGCTGGAGGAACTGGCTGAGCTGACAGAGGAGGAATTTCGCGAGATGTTCCGCTCGAGTCCCATCCGGCGGTCCCGATATTCGGGGTTCCTTCGCAACGTGGCCATTGCGATGGGCAATGCGCGCGCGGAAAACTTCCGGCGACCGCTCGAAAACCTGGCCGCTTCGGCCGATCCGATTGTGGCCGAGCACGCGCTGTGGGCGCTGGGGCAATTAAACTGAAATCGATGCGGTTCCTCGCCGCCGGAATCCTCTCGGCCCTCAACCTGTTTGCCCAGCAGACGGCGTGGGCTCCTTACGACGGCGCATTCAATCACTTCTACAACCTGGAATACGATCAGGCAATTGCCGAACTCGAGCGCGGGCTGGCGGCTCATCCGGACTCGGCCAACCTGCACAACTACATGGCGCAGTGCATTCAGTTCCGGGAAATGTTCAAGGTGGGCGCGCTCGAGAGCGAGCTGGTCACCGGCAACAACTCATTTTTGCGGCGTCCCAAGATCGACACCACGCCCGAAGTGGAGAAGCGTTTCTTCGAGGAAGTGCGGCAGGCCCTCAGCCTGTCCGAAGCGCGTTTGAAAACGAATCCGAACGACACGAAAGCGCTTTACGCCCTGGGCGTGACCTACGGACTGCGCGGCAACTGGAATTTCCTGGTGCGAAAGGCCTGGCGCGACGCGCTGAGCGACGCCACCCTGGCCCGGAAGATGCACAGCCGGGTGACCGAGATCGATCCCTCCGATTACGACGCGCGCCTGGTGCAGGGCGCGCACGATTACATCATCGGCAGCCTGCCCACGTTCTACAAGATGCTGGGATTCCTGGTGGGATACCGGGGCGACCGGGAGAGGGGCATCCGCACGCTGCAGGAGGTCGCTCAGAAGGGGAAGGCCAACAGCGTGGACGCGGAAGTTTTTCTGTGCGCGATCTACCGGCGTGAAGAGAAGTGGAAGGCTGCCGCGCCGCTGCTGCAGGACCTGATCCAGCGCTTTCCCCGCAATTACCTACTGCGTTTCGAGCAGGCGCAAATGTTCAGCTCGACCGGAGAGAAGGATAAGGCGATCGCCACAATCCAGAAGCTGGCGGCGCTGAAAAAATCCGGGGCGCCCGGCTTCGCGAATCTGGCCGAAGAGCGTATCTGGTACCAGATCGGCAACATCCAGTTCTGGTACAGAGACTACGATCAGGCGGTTGCCAATTTAAAGAAAGCGGTGGCCGGGAGCGCGGCTCTCGACCTCAACACCGGCACGCTGGCCTGGATGCGCCTGGGCCAGGTCTACGACATGACCAACCGCCGGAACCTGGCGGTGGAAGCCTACAGAAACGCCATCAACTTCGCTCCTCAGGCGGAAGCCGCGAAGGAATCACGGCGCTATTTGTCGACACCATACCGGCGCGAAGGTTAGGCGCGGTCCGGGGATCGGGCTCTGGTTTCCCGGCGCGCGCCGCCAGACTGCCTGGTTGGCGCGCCGGTCTCCATGGGGCCGATGCTCATGCGCAACTGGTTCACGGACAATTTCATCTACGACCCGACCGCCGGGCCAATTACGCCCAGAAGATCAAGGACAACACACCTGGCGAAGCCATGGAGGCGGTCGATTACCTGAATCCTACCGACAGCCTGCGCACGCGCGTGATATCCGACCTGGACCAGCCGCACCATTCGCCGCCGTGGTCATGTATGAAGCTGATCTTCTGAGATTCTACGCCACCGAGACCGAATAGACGGGAGGCAGGCTGTCCGCCAGCGACTGCCAGCTATCGCCGGCGTCGCGGGTGTAATAGACATGGCCGCCCGTGGTTCCAAAATAGACGCCCGCCGGCGAGCGCTGATCGGCCGCCATCGCTTCCCGCAGCACAAGAGCGTAGGCGTTCTGCTGCGGCAGACCTTTGCCGAGGAGCTGCCAGGTTTTTCCGCCATCCCGGCTGCGGCCGACCTGCACCCGCCCCTTTGGCGTGCAGCGGAAGCTCGGGCCTTCGATGGGAACCGTAAACACCGTCTCCGGCTCGTCGGCGGCCACCGCCATGCAGAAGCCGAAGCGCGTCGGCAGTCCGCGCGAGATGTCGGTCCACTTGTCCGCATCCGCCCGGGCGCGGTAGACGCCGCAGTGATTCTGCTGGAACAGCAGGGTCGGGTTTCGCGGATGCGCCACCAGGTGATGGACGCACTGGCCCACCTCAGGGAATTTCTTGGGCAGGAAATCGGCGCGCACGTTGCCGTTGTGCGGCGTCCAGGTAGCGCCGCCATCGTTCGAGCGAAAGGCTCCGGCGGCCGAGATTCCCACGATCAGCGAATCCCTGGACAGGCACTGGATCGAGTGCACCATCAGTCCACCGCCGCCCGGATTCCATTGGGCGCGGGTCGGGTGCGTGTTCAGGCTGGTCACTTCCTGCCAGTTCCTGCCCCAGTCCTCGCTGCGGAACAGGACGCCCGGGTCGCCGCCGGCCCAGACCAGTCCGGGCTGGCCGGCATGCCCCGGCTCGATGTGCCAGGCGCGGGCCAGTTTGGCGTCCGGAACACTCTTGACTTCGAAGCCCTCGTCGCTGGGCTTCCACGTCTTGCCTCCATTGACGCTGGCATGGATGTGCGGTCCGAACCATGCGCTGTTGACGGCGGCGTAGAGTCGTTTGGGGTCGCGCGGATCTTCGGCGACATGATTGACCTCCCATCCTTTGAAAAAGGGGCCGTCCACGTCCCAGGACTTGCGATTGTTCGAGCGGAAGCGGAACGCGCCCTTCCGTGTTCCGACCCATACCGATACGGGCTTCGTCTGTTTCATAGCGGATGTAAGAGTCCAGCCAGGATGTCCAGCGATTTCACCAGACGGGGTCCCGGACGATTGAAGAACCGGTTGCCGTCGGTCAGGTGCACGCGACCGCTGCGGACCGCGCGCAGCCGCGGCCATTCGGAACGATCCGTCAGCCAGTGCATTTCGGGAGAAGTCCGGGCCGGATCCCAGCCGCACGGCATGATCGCGATCACTTCGGGGTCGGCTGCGACCAGTTGTTCCCAGGTCATATAGGGCGAATGCCTGCCGGCCTCACCGAAGAGGTTCACTCCGCCGGCCATTTCGACCAGTTCGGGAACCCAGTTGCCTGCCGCCATCAGAGGCTCCAGCCACTCGATGCAGGCTACCGTGGGACGCTTGCGGTCCGCCTGCGCCCGCCTGGAAATGGCGCACATGCGGGCCTGCAGGCTCGCGACGACGGATTCCCCATGTTCCCCGATTCCCAAAGCCGCGGCCACGCGCCGGAAATCGTCCCAGACGTCGCTCAGTGAATTCGGGGTGAGGGAAACGACCCTGGGCGAACAGGAGAGCCCGCGGGCCAGCGCCACTTCCACATCCTTCAGGCTGACGGCGCACACCGCGCACTGGGTCTGCGTCAGGATATGAGTCGGCTGAAGCTGCTCGAGCACGTCCGCAAAAACTTCGTACACGGAAAGCGCGCTTCGGACCTGGTCCTTCACCAGCCGGTCGATCTCGCGGCTGCCGCCGGAAACCGGAATCGCGGGCCGCGTACAAACCGGAAGCCGTGAAACCTCTTCCGGGAAATCGCACTCGTGAGACCGGCCCACCAGGCTCCCGGACTGGCCCAGCGCATGGACGATTTCGGTCGCGCTCGAAATCAGGGAGACAATACGAGGCACTTGGGCGCCTACTCTTCTTCCTCTTCCTCGCCTGTGCGAGCGGCCTTGGCCGCGGCAATGATTTTGTCGGCCTGAACCTGCGGCACGTAGTCGTAGTGATCGAACTCCATGCTGAACGACGCGCGCCCCTGGGTCATGGAGGTGAGATCGTTCTGGTAGTTCAGCATTTCACTCATGGGCGCCTGAGCGCGGATGAACTGCGTGCTGCCCTTGGTTTCCATGCCGGCGATCCGGCCGCGGCGGCCGTTGAGGTCGCCCATCAGGTCGCCCGCGTACTCGACCGGGGCCTGGATCTCGACGTTCATGATCGGCTCGAGCAGCGCCGGCTTGGCCTGCTGCATGGCGTTTTTGAACGCCTTGCGCGCGGCCAGCTTGAACGCCAGTTCGGACGAGTCGACGTCGTGGTAGGAGCCGTCGAAGACGGTGACTTTGAAGTCCACCATCGGGTAGCCGGCCAGGTATCCGTTGGCCGCGGTCTCGATGATGCCCTTCTCCACGGCGGGGATGTAGTTCTTGGGGATCGCTCCGCCGAAGATCTCGTTGGCGAACTCGAAATTGCCGCCGCGCGGCAGCGGCTCCATGCGGATCCAGCAATCGCCGAACTGCCCGTGGCCGCCGGTCTGCTTCTTATGGCGCCCCTGCACTTCGGCTCTTCCGCGAATCGTCTCGCGATACGGTATCTTCGGCGCCTTGAGCGTGACTTCCACGTTGTAGCGCTTCTTCAACCGGCTGACGATCACTTCGACGTGCTGCTGGCCCTGGCCGGCGAGCAGGAACTCCTTGGTCTGCGGATCGCGGTAGAAGCGCAGGGACTGGTCCTCCTCCAGGATCTTGTGCACCGCGTGCCCCATGCGGTCTTCGTCCTGCCTCGATTTGGCTTCGATGGCGAAGGCGATGGAAGGCTCCGCCAGCGTTACCGCGGGATACTCGATCACGGCGGCCTTATCGCAGAGCGTGTCGTTGGTCAGCGTATCCCGGAGCTTGGCAACCGCTCCGATGTCGCCGGCGTGCAGCTCGTTGACAGGCGTAATCGTCTTGCCCATCAGGCAGCCGATGTGGGCCAGCCGCTCGGTGGTGCTGCGCTGCGGGTTGTACAGGTTGGCGTCATTCTTGATGACGCCCGAGAACACTTTGAAATAAGTCACACGGCCCGCGAACGGATCGGCCACGGTCTTGAACACGAACGCGGAGGCAGGCTCGGAATCGGAAATTTTGCGCTCGATTTCCTTTCCATTCGCCATCCCGGTCACGGGACCACGCTCGCTGGGAGCCGGAAAATTCTCCGCCATGAAATTCAGGATCAGATCCAGGCCCGCATTGTGCAGGCCGGACGCTACGAGCACGGGGAACATCCGCATCTCTAAAACCGCGGAACGCAGTCCCTCCAGAATGTGCTCGGCGGGCAGCGTGCCTTTGTCGAAGTACTCCTCCATGAGGGCGTCGTTGCCCTCGGCCACCATCTCGATCAGGGCTTCATGCGCTTTCTGCGCCGCTTCCGCCATGTCGGCCGGAATCTCTCCTTCTTTGCCCTTGCCGTCCCCATCCGGAGTGTAGGTGTAGGCCTTCATCTGCACCAGGTCGACGACGCCCTTGAAATCGCGCTCGGAGCCGAGTGGGAGCTGGATGGGGATGGCAGTGCGGCCGAAATTGGACTGGACGCTTTCGAGCGCGCGCTCGAAGCTGGAACGTTCGCGATCGAGCTTATTAATGAGGATGGCACGGGGCAGCTTATAATCGTTCGCGATACTCCAGACCTTTTCCGTCTGCACTTCCACTCCGGCCACTCCGTCGACCAGGACGAGGGCGGCGTCGGCGGCGACGAGGGCCGCCCGGGTGTCATTGATGAAGATATTGAAGCCGGGGGTGTCGAAGAGGTTGATCTTGGTCTTCTTCCATTCCACGAAGACGAGCGAGGTGGAGATCGTGATCCGGCGCTGGATCTCTTCGTCGTCGAAATCGGTAATCGTGTTGCCTTCGTCGACGCGCGTCAACCGGTTGGAAGCGCCCGTCGCAAACAGCAACCCGGCGGTGAGCGATGTCTTGCCGGAATGTCCGTGGCCCACCACACCGACGTTCCGGATGTCCTTGCTTTCGTAAATTTTCATGGATTACACCTTCGTAACAGAAAACCCAGAACTGAGGATCTTATCACAGGCGGGCGGCGCTACCTGCCGACGACGCCGCTCAGCGGGCTGCTGGCGCTGGCGTAGAGTTTCTTAGGCATGCGGCCGGCCAGAAAGGCGAGGCGTCCGGCTTCGACGGCCAGCTTCATGGCCTCGGCCATCCTGACTGAATCCTCGGCGGCGGCGATGGCGGTGTTCATCAGGACGCCGTCGGCGCCCAGTTCCATGGCAATCGCGGCGTCGGAGGCGGTGCCCACGCCGGCGTCCACGATGAGAGGGACTTCCGTGATCATCTCGCGCATGATGCGCAGATTGGCGGGATTCTGGATGCCCATTCCGGATCCGATGGGGGCGGCCAGCGGCATGACGGCGGCCGCGCCTGCGTCGATCAGCTTGCGGGCGTTGACCACATCATCGTTGGTGTAGGGCAGCACCACGAAGCCTTCCTTGACCAGTACGCGAGTGGCTTCGAGCAGGCCCTCATTGTCCGGGAAGAGAGTCTTCTCGTCGCCGATCACTTCGAGCTTGATCCAGTTGGAGAGGCCGACTTCGCGGGCGAGGCGCGCCGTGCGGATGGCGTCGTCGGCGGTGTAGCAGGCGGCGGTATTGGGAAGGATGAACAGCTTCGAGCGGTCGATGTAGTCGAGCATGGATTCCTTGCTCCGGTCGGTGAGGTTCACCCGCCGCACGGCGAGCGTGACCACCTCGGCGCCCGAGGAGGCATGGCAGCGGGCCATCTCCTGGTTGCTGCGGTACTTCCCGGTACCCACGAAAAGCCGCGAGCGAAATTCGCGGCCGGCGATCGTCAGCGTGTCGGACATGACTCCAGTGTAAGGCAAGAGACGAAAGGCGGGCTCCAGCCCGTGCGGTCCGAATCAGCGTGGCCGCCGCGGCTCCGAAGTCGGACGCCGCGCACCGTTCGACCCGCGTTGCACTTTCGACTTTTGACCTGCCTTAATATTGGGTATGGAAACGACCCGGAGAAACGTGCTCAAGACCGCTGCGCTGGCGGCTGCCCCGATCGCGGCCCAGAGGCGGCGCTCGTCCCGACCGCACATTCTGTTGTTGATGGCGGATCAGTTTCGGGGCGACTGCCTGGGGTCGGGCGGAAACCGGGCAATCCAGACGCCGAACCTGGATCGGCTGGCGGCCGAGGGCGCGCGCTTTCGCTGCGCTTATTCTTCCATGCCGACCTGCACACCCGCGCGCTCCGGGTTGCTCACCGGCCTGGCGCCCTGGAACCACGGGATGCTCAAGATGATCGCCATGGCGAACCGCTATCCCGTGGAAAAGCCCCGCGCCATGCGGGAAGCGGGCTACTACACGGCCGCGATCGGCAAGAACCATTTCCATCCCCAACGGAACGGACACGGCTACCATCACATGCTGCTCGATGAGTCCGGCCGGGCCGAATCGCAGGAGTACCGGAGCGATTATCGGAGCTGGTTCTGGTCCGAAGCTCCGAATCTCGATCCGGACAAGACCGGTCTGGGCTGGAACGATTACCGCGCCCGTCCCTATGCGCTGCCGGAGCGGCTCCATCCCACGGCGTGGACCGGCCAATGCGCGGTGAACTTCATCGAAAGCTACAACCGGCCGGAGCCGATGTTTCTCAAAGTTTCGTTCGCCCGCCCGCACAGCCCGTACGACCCGCCGGAGCGGCTCTGGCGAAAGTATGGCGAGGCCGACCTGCCGAAAGCGGCGGTGGGGGCCTGGGCGTCGAAGTACGCGCCGCGCAGCGACGATTCGAACGACATCTGGCACGGCGACGTCGGCGCGGACACGGTTCGCAATTCGCGGCGCGGATATTACGCGTCGATCAGCTTCGTGGACGAGCAGATCGGCAGAATTCTGAAGACTCTCGAGAAGCGGCGCCTGCTCGACGAGACCCTGATCGTTTTCTTCTCGGACCACGGCGACATGACCGGCGATCACAACCTGTGGCGCAAGTCGTACGCCTACGAGGCGTCGGCGCGGATTCCAATGCTGGTGCGCTGGGCGGGCGGAATGGCCTCCGGGAAGCGCGGCCAGACGCTGAGCCAGACCGTAGAGCTGCGAGACATGCTGCCGACCTTCCTCGACGCAGCCGGCGCGGCGCCTCGCGCGCAGCTCGATGGACGCAGCCTGCTGCCGCTGCTGAGTGGAAAGACCGAGGGCTGGCGCGAGTATCTGGACCTCGAGCACGGTGTCTGTTACAGCCCGCGGAACCATTGGAACGCCCTCACGGACGGGCGCGTGAAGTACATCTACCACGCCTATGACGGCGAGGAACAACTCTTCGATCTGGAGCGCGATCCGCACGAGTTGAACGATCTGGCTTCGCTGCCTTCGGCGTCGGCCCGTCTTTCGGAGTGGCGCAACCGCATGATCGCCCACCTGGCGCCGCGCGGCGACGCCTTTGTGAGGGGCGGCAGGCTGGTTCCGCGCCCGCAGGACATGCCGTCGTCACCGAACTTTCCGGATCGGAAGGCATAGCGCGCCGGGCTCAGGTCACGTGCCGTTTGGAAAAATACGTCACTTCAAAATGTCGGCGAGCGCCGGCTCCAGATCGCGATAACGGAACTTGTATCCGGCCGCCTCGGCAGCTCGCGGCAGCGCCTTCTGGCCGCCGAGAAGCATCTCCGCCATCTCCCCGAACAGCGCCTTCAGCGCGAACCCCGGCACAGGGAATACCGCCGGACGGCCCAGCACGGAGGCCAGCTGTCGGGTGAACTCGGCATTGGTGACCGGGTTCGGAGCCGTTCCGTTGAAGGCGCCGCTGATCGGATTCCGCAGCGCATGGGAGATGATTCCCACCAGGTCATCGATGTGGATCCAGGACATCCACTGATCTCCGGAGCCGATCCTGCCGCCGAGGAAAGCCTTGAACGGAGGCAGCATCTTCCGCAGAGCGCCGCCGCCCTTCCCCAGGACGATGCCTGTCCGGATGCGCGCCACCCGAATACCCAACGATTCGGCCAGCCGGGCCTGCTCTTCCCATTCCTTGCAGACGTCCGCCAGAAACCCCGAACCGGGCGCGGAGGACTCGGTGAGGACCTCGCCGCCGCGCGAGCCGTAGATGCCGACCGCGGAAGAGCATATCAGCGCCGCCGGCCGCTTCGATCGCGTGGAGAGCGCATTCACCAGGCGCCGCGTCCCCTGCACGCGGCTGTCGAGAATGCGCTTCTTCGCCTCGGGAGTCCAGCGCTGCGCGACCGGCTCGCCCGCCAGGTGCACGACGGCGTCCGCGTTGATCAGGCTCTCCTCGGGCGGATCCTCCTTTTCCGGATCCCAGCGGGAGATCCATACGGCCGTATCGCCGAACCTGACGGCGGTGCTGCGGGCGAGGACGTGCAGTTGATGCGGCTCCTCGCCCAGCCGCGCGATGAGCCGGCGGCCGACGAAGCCGGTCGCGCCCGTAATCGTGATATTCATGTCATCTCCCGGACGTAGGCGTCCACCTCTGTCTTGCGGCGCATCCCTTCGAGGGACATGTAACGCATCTTGCCAAAAACCGGCCGCTCGCTCCAGGCCCGGTCATGCAGGCCGAACAGCCACAGGATGTTGGCGCAGGTGTTGGGATCGCGCCCGTCGAGCGCCCAGCGGTTGTGGATATAGAGCAGGGTATCGAGCGCCTCCCGGTAGGTTCGCGACCATTCGATCACCTTCTTACCCCAGTACATCCGATAATAACCGTGAATTTTGCCGTCCCGCAGCATCTCTTTCTGCGCGGCGTTCCAAAGGGCATCCTGTGTTTCGGCGCGGGCGAACTGTTCCCGCGTGTAGGTTATCTCACGGCGGTCGCGGCGATGATCGCGCATGGTGAGCTTCGCCCAATCCGGAACATTCTCGAGCGAATCCGGATGTTTCGAAAAGCGGGCGTGATTGAACGCCAGCTCGCGCCGGACGATCAGCTGCTCGAGGAATTCCGGCGAGCGATCGCCCACCGCGAGCGCGATCTCGAGCGACGAGATACAGCCAAAATGCAGATAGGGGCTCAGCTCGGAAGTGGCATGGGCGCCCGGCTGGTTGGCTTGTTCGGCATAGCGGCCCACACGATCCCGCAGAAAGAGCTTCAGCCGGCGCTCCGCTTCGACCCGCCCGCCGCGGAACCCGGCCGAGGGCGCCACCGAGTGATCGATGTCGCAGGAGGCGACCAGCTCAGCCACGTTCGTCGGGGTTACGCGGGTGTGGAAGCCGGGCGCGGGCCGGCGATAGCGCCGCCGCACGACGGGCTGTTCGACCGGCCGCAAATACCGCGGCAGCAGACGATGGATTTTCGGGCGGAGGGTGTAGGCGGCGTATTCCTTTTTCTGAAAGCAATTCATCGGCACGACGCAACTGGAATCGACCGCATGATACGGCGCTCCGATTTTCGCGGCGACGCTCGAGTTATACCCCGGAGTAATGAATACCGGAAAATCATCGGTCACCACCATCGCGGCATCGGCCGCCAGCCGGTACAAGACGTCGTCGGGATCGCTGTTCCGCCTTCTCAGATAGAAGATGTAGCCGATTCCGAGCGGCTTCAGCCTGCGTTCCGTTTCCGGGACGCCTTCCAGAATGAAGGTGTGGTGCCGGTCATTCGCATGGGGATACGAACACGTCAGCCCTTCGTAGAAGAGCACGGGCAGTTCCAGTTCGTTCGCCCGCTCGACGGCGTACGCGAGGGCGTGATTGCCGTCGGCCCGGCGGTTCATCTGCGACCAGTAGAGGACATATTTCCCACCGGCTCCCGGCGGCGCGGTGTTCAGGCTTCGGACGCGGTCCCGCATCGATACCGGCGTCAGCGGGGCGGGGGAGAATCGAGCTGGCGAAGGTCGAGGATCATGGCGTCCAGCGCAATCGTCTTCTGGATGTTCCGCCGCAGCAGCTCGACGAGCTCGTCCGTCCTCCGGACGGCGGCGCCGATCCAACGGAACGATACCTTGCGGGCCAGCGGCTCGAGCTGCGGCCGGAGGTCGGCATTACGAAGGTCCGAGCCGCCTTCGCGCAGAATCATCAGGTCACGGATCAGCAGGTAAAGGACCTTCAGATACAGCTCGAGCTTTTCACTCCGTGCCCGGGCGATCGCTTCGGAGTGTTTCATCCACTCGCCGAAGGGAGCGGCGCCGGCGGCCACCTGCAGCAGGGCGAACATGGCCGCCCGCCTCCGGTCGTACTGTTCCAAGTCCAACGAAAGCGCCACGCCCGGACTTCCACCGGAAAGCGCGATACGCCGGTCCGGCTGGTCGAAACCGCGCGCCCGGGCGAACGAGCGCATCTCGTCCTCGTGCAGCGGAGCAAGCTGAAACGGCGCTACGCGCGAGCGGATGGTAGGCAGGAGGTCGTAGGCGTTTTCAGCCGTCAGCACGAGGATGAGGTGGCCGGGCGGCTCTTCGAGCGTCTTGAGCAGGGAGTTGGCGGCCTGGTCTCCGGCGCGGTCCACGTGGTCGATGAGGAACACGCGGCGGTCGCCTTTGGAGGGCTTGTACTGGGCGCCGGCCTTCAATTGCCGCATCTGCGGTATGGAAAGCTGGCGCAGCGGGCCATCCGGCGGAAAGGTGACGAAATCCGGATGCGAGGAAAACAGGAGCGGATCGTCGTTACGCTTTTCCGCGGGCCACTTTTCTCTTCCGGCGACGATGGAGACGTTGTGCGGAAGACTGAGATCGTCATGCTCGATTTTTTCGGCCCCGCCCAGCAGCCGGGCGGCAAAGCGCCTGGCCAGAGTAGCTTTGCCAATGCCTTCCGGGCCGGCGAACAGCAGGGTCTGAGGAATCCGGTCCTGCTCGATCATCCGCTCGAGCGCCCCGGTCACTTCGGCGTTGCCCCAAAAGTTCTCAAACATGGGGGGCGACTGCTTTCCAGACTTCCTCGGTCACCTGCCCGATACCGGCGCGTCCATCGATGACCCGAAAGCGTTCCGGCTCGGCCTTGGCCAGGGCGGAGTAGGCGTCGCGGACGCGATTGTAAAACGCCGCTTCCTGCTCCTCCATTCTGTCCGTGCGGTTCCCCTGACGGTTGCGGGCCCTGGCGCGGGCGAGGCTGGTGTCAAGGTCGATCTCGATCAGCAGCGTCAAATCCGGGCGCAGTCCACCGCAGGCGATCCTGTGCAGATCCAGGACGGTATCGGCGCCCAAACCGCGTCCACAGCCCTGGTAAGCCAGCGAGGAATCGGTGAACCGGTCCGAGAGGACGATCTTCCGCTCGGCGAGGGCGGGCCGAATCACTTGCTCGACGTTCTGCGCGCGGGCGGCGAAATACAGGAGCACTTCCGTGGCCGAAGCCAGCTCGCGGTTGGCCGAATCCAGGAGTATGGCGCGAATCTGCGATCCGATTGCGGTCCCCCCGGGCTCCACGGTTTCGACCACTTCCCTGCCGGCGTCGCGCAGACGCCGGGCAAGCTGCCGCATCTGCGTGGTCTTGCCACAACCGTCCATCCCCTCGAAAGTAATGAAGATCCCGCGTTTCGCCATGGGCGCCGAAGGACCATTGTCGCAGACTGGGTCAACTCGCCGGACCGGCGTCGGAACGAACCAGGTCGGCGCGGACCACAAAGCGTTTGGGGGCCGGCCCGACGTAATAGAAGGGATAACAGGTAACCAGCGTCAGGGTGGGCGAGACGGTGGGATCGAGCGAGCGTGTATCGTCCGGCGAGACGACGCGGCGCTCGGTCACGCGGTAGAGATAGCGGCGGCCATTTCGCTCCACGGAGATCTCCTCGCCGATTTCCACTTTGCGCAAAATGCGGAACTGTGTATCGCGATGGCCCGCGATGACGCAGTTCCCGCGGGCGCCCGGCAGCGCGGAGTCGACCAGGTGTCCGGGTCCCAGCTTCAATTCGGCTTCACCGGCGCCTTCAACCACGATCCAGTGGCTGCCGAGCCGGTCTATGGACAACCGGGCTATATTCGACCCGCGAGCAAGTTGAAGCTGCGCTTTCGGAGGAGCCGGCCGGCGCCGTTCCAGGTCCCGATTCCATTGCTCCTCGGCCACTCGTGCTGCTTCGCGGGAGGTCCAGATGGAGTAGACTCCAGTGCCTGCTATCGTCAACCCGGCGAGTATGAGGATGAAAGAAAGGGCGCGAATCATAACAATGAAGCAGGGGCAGGCGCGCGCCTGCCCCTGAGCGGTCTACGAACGCTGAAAGCGTCGCAGCGCCAAACCCGACAGCGCCAGCAAGCTGCCGCCGATCATCAGGTTGAGCCAGTTTCCGGCAGTGGCCGGCATCTTCTGATCTGCCTGGACACGGGCTGGTTCGGGCGCCGGCGCGGGCGCCGGTTCAGCGGGCGTCACGGCAGGAGCAGGCGCCGGTTCCGGAGCAGGCTGGGTAGCGACAGGAGCTGGACGCTCCGGTTCCGGAGCCGGAGCGGGGGGCGCGGCCGGAGGTGGAGCGGCTTGTGCCGTTTCCACCCGCTCCTCCGTTTTATACTGGCCGACCACCGCGACCGGCGCGTTTCTTTCGAGCTCACGCCTCCTTATGTTTTCCGGGATGGGGAACTCATATCCGTAGTCTTTTCCCTGCACCCAGATTTTGTTCAAGTAGTAATCCGACCCGAGATGCTCGAGCACCAACTCGGTCTTTCGCGGGGTACGATTGTCGAGCGCCGGAATAGCCATCGCCGTGGTTTCCAGCTTCATGCCCCCGTCATTGAAAAAGTGCAGAATGCGGCTGCCACCGGCGGTACTCTCGTGCTGCCGGATCACATAGTCGCCCGGCGGCAGCACGGCGCCGTTTACGGTAATCGAATATGGCAGGTTCACTTCCACACGATCGTTCAGCGGCCCCTGAGCGAAGGCAGACGATGCCAGTAAAAAGCTGCAGGCGGTTATCACGTAACTTGCTTTCATAGATTGTATTTCCCCCTGGTCCGGAATCCGGTCGTCCGAAAATCTTTCCGTTTTGCCCGGCTGGTAATTCTTGCCGTTCGGGTAATACACGTCTTTTTCGTTCTTCCGGTCTCCGTTGAACAATGCTGCAATTGCCATTCCAACTTGACCCCGGTCCCGGATCGTGACAAGATGCGTTTTTCCCGGGAGGAAACGATGCACCGTAGAACATTCCTGCAAACCACAACGGCCGGCGCTGTTGCCGCAACAACGGGAGGCGCGGCTCCCGCGCCGGACAAATCGGGCGGAAAGAAAGTTCTAATGAAAGTCGGCACCCAGCACGGCTCGACCGACGAAATTCTCAAAGTGATCTCCGCGTTCAACGTGAAGAACATCTGCAGCAGCGTGATCTCGTCGAAGCTGGACGAAAAATGGTCGGTGGAGGGATTGACGAAGCTTCGCGAGCGCGTGGAATCGCACGGGATCAAGCTGGACATGGTTCCGCTGCCCCTCAGCTCGAGCTACATTACGAAGTCCGAGACGCCCAGCATCATGCTGGCGGGGCCGACCCGCGACCAGGACATCGACAACATTTGCCAGATGATCCGCAACTGCGCCAAAGCGGGCATTCCCGCGGTGAAGTACAACATGACGATCCTGGGCGTGGTTCGCAGCGAACCGACCAAGGGCCGCGGAGCGGCCACGCGGTACAGCACATTCGACTACGACCTGGCCAAGCAGGATCCGCCGCTGACGGAGGCGGGCAAGATGACCGCGGAGATGATGTGGGAGCGGATTACGTACTTCCTCAAGCGCGTGGTTCCCGTGGCCGAAGAGTACAAGGTGCGGATCGCCTGCCATCCGCACGATCCGGGAATGCCGCTCGACAAGGGCTATCGCGGCGTGATCCGGGTGCTGGGCCACGTGGACGGGCTGAAGCGGTTCATCTCCATAAACCCCAGCCCTTATCACGGCCTGAACTTCTGCCAGGGCACGGTTTCCGAAATGCTGAAGGACCCGGACAAGGAGCTGCCGGATGTAGTCCGCTATTTCGGAACCCGCAAGAAGATCTTCAATGTGCATTTCCGGAACATCAAAGGCCGCTTCCTGAAATTCCAGGAGACGTTCCCGGACGACGGTGACGTGAACTTCATCAAGATGATCCGGGTGTACAAAGAAGTCGGCTATGACGGCATGCTGATGCCGGATCACGTTCCCAAGATCGAGGGCGACACCGGCGGCCGGCAGGCTTTCGCCTACGCTTTCGGATATATCAACGCGCTCATCCAGCTGGTGAATCAGGAAGGTTGACGCGGCGGCGGGAGCTCCGGTATTACTCGCCCCGGGCCGCCCCGGCAGGCAGCCGCACTTTTGACTTTGACTTCCGACTTTCCTCTAATGGAGTTCCATGAGCAGTGACCGGCGTCTGGTCGTCATCGCCATCGACGGCCCGGCCGGCGCCGGCAAGAGCACGATTGCCAGGCGTCTGGCCAGGCGGCTGGGATTCACCTATATCGACACGGGCGCCATGTATCGGGCAGTTGCGCTCTGGGCTCGAAAGCAGAACGTGGATCCCGCGGACATGCACCGCATGGAACAACTGGCCCGGGCAGCCGTGATCGAGCTGGAGCCGGGCGGAGCGGCGGTAAGGCTCAACGGGGAGGACGTTACCGAGCAGATTCGGTCCTCGGACATATCGGCGGCGGCGTCGCTTACGGCGGCTATTCCGGCGGTGAGGCGGGCCTTGGTCGAAAAGCAGCGGGCGATCGGCGCCTCGTCGAGCGTGGTGATGGAAGGCCGGGATATCGGTTCGGTCGTCTTTCCGAATGCCGACGTCAAGATCTTCCTCGATGCAGATCCCGGGGAGCGAATCCGGCGGCGGCTGGCGGAAACCGCGGGGGATTCCGAATCCGTGGCCGAACAGACGCGACAGCGCGACGAGCGGGACAGGACGCGGGCGGAATCGCCGCTGGTGCAGTCGCCGGACGCCGTCTATATCGATTCCACCGGGATGGACCCCGACGCCGTGGAAGAGGCGATTCTGGCGGTAATCCGAAAGAAGCTGGCCAACGGAAAGGGCTTTTGAGTGGACGATCTCCTGGTGATGAAATTCGGGGGGACCAGTGTCGGCTCCGCCGAACGGATGCGGTCGGCGGCGCGGATCTGCGCGGAGCAGAAGCGAAAGCGGCCGACGCTGGTGGTGGTGTCGGCGATGTCGAAGATCACCGACCTGCTGCTCGACTCGATGCGGCATGCCGAAGGCGGCGATAACGCCGGACTCGAAGCGAACCTGCGGGCGCTCGAGGAGCGGCATCAGGAGACATGCCGGCAGCTTCTGCCGCCGGAGCGCCAGCCGGCGGCCCTGGCGGGAATCGCCGATCTGCTGGCGATTTTCCGGCGCATCACGGGCGGAATGCTCATGCTGAACGACCGGCCGCCGCGCTCGGTGGACGAAGCTCTGGCCGTCGGCGAGAGGCTGTCGGCGCTGCTGGTGGCCGCGTATCTGGAATCGGAAGGCGTCCCGGCGGTGGCGTTAAATGCGGCTGAGGCGATCGTCACCGACGCGGTTTACGGCAATGCGTCGCCGGTGATGGAGGCGACGCGGGAGAAGGCAGCCCGCCGGCTGCTTCCGCTGCTTGAAAGTGGAGCGATGCCGGTGGTCACGGGATTCAACGGCGCGACCGCGGACGGACGTCCGACCACTCTCGGCCGCGGCGGCTCGGATTTCTCGGCGGCGATTCTGGCCGCTGCGCTGGACGCTTCCGAGCTGTGGATCTGGACGGACGTGGACGGCATCATGTCGGCCGATCCGCGGCTGGTGCCGGAAGCGCGGGTCCTCAACGAAGTGACCTACAGCGAAGCGGCTGAGCTGGCGTACAACGGCGCCAAGGTGCTGCATCCCAGGACGCTGGCGCCGCTGGCGGACCGCCGGATTCCGGTGTGGAGCAAGAACAGCTTCGCCGTGGAGAAGCCCGGAACGAAGATCGTCAGCGCGATCGACGCGTCCTCCGGAGCGCGGGCGGTCACGTCAACGGCGAAAGTGGCGCTGATCTCGATGGAGCCGTCGAGCGCTTCGCTGATGGGGGCGCAGGTGATGGGACGCGCGCTCGAGGCGCTGGCCCGGGCGAACGTCGAAGTGCTGGCCCTTTCGAGCTCCAGCTTTCGTCAGAGCTTCTGCTTCCTGGTCCGCACGGAGGAGTTGCGGGCCGCGCTGCAGGGGCTCGAAACCGCCCTGGCGCTGGAACTGGCGCACGGATACCTGAGTCCGATCGAGGTGGACGACGACGTAGGCTTGCTCGCCGTGGTAGGCGAAGGCATGCGCGGCACGCCGGGATTGGCCGGCCGCATCTTTACGGCAATCTCTCGAGAAGAGGTGAATATCATAGCCATCGCACAGGGTTCCAGCGAGCTGACGATTTCGATAGTCGTGCGGAGGGCCGGGCTGGAGAAAGCCGTGCGGGCGGTGCATCAGGAATGCCGCATGTAGCCGGGCCGGGGGCCTCTTGATCGCGCCGGAAACCGGCCGTTCGAGCGGCGCGTCTACGGTTTTTGACAGCTTTTGAATTCTCCAGGATCCATGCCGCCGGATATCGGGCGGCGTAGTAACCCTTGGCCTGTGTACAGAACCGGTTTTCCATTCCCATGAAGACTCACAAAGCCCAGCTCTTTCAACGTGTTGTCCAATCTTTTGTCGTTCTATCCGCCTCGCTGACGCTTGCTTTTGGCGCCGGCGTTCACGGCGTTCCGAATTTTCGAACAGTCAACGATCAGGTCTACGGGGGCGGCCAACCTTCCAAGGAAGGGTTCCGGAATCTGGCCACCATGGGTATCAGAACCGTGGTCGACCTGCGTGAACCTGGACACCGGTCCGATTCGGAAAAAAAGCTGGTGAAAGCGCTCGGCATGAAATACGTGAGCGTCCCCATGAAAGGAATGAGAACGCCCACCAGCAAGCAGATTTCACACGCGCTCAAAGCTTTGACTGACGAGTCGAAGGGGCCGGTCTTCGTACACTGCCGCCGCGGAGCTGACCG
This sequence comes from Bryobacteraceae bacterium, assembly GCA_035495815.1. Classification (GTDB taxonomy): domain Bacteria; phylum Acidobacteriota; class Terriglobia; order Bryobacterales; family Bryobacteraceae; genus DATJFH01. The sequence goes on along the minus strand of DATJFH010000191.1, from coordinate 17,493 downwards.
TACGGGAGTGGTGCTGGCATGCTACCGCATCGAGCACGATCAGTGGGACAACGGTAGAGCCTTGCGCGAAGCCCGCAGCTACGGCATGAGCTGGTATCAAATCCCGCTGCAGCGCTACGTGATGGCGTACAAAGGCCACGACAAACCCGGCAGTCTCGCGTCGGGCGCCGGCCACCTCGGCGACTCGATCCGGGATCGCGCCGAGGACGCGCTGAATACCATCAAAGAAGGCGCCGAATCGGCGATCGACCGCGTACGGAATTAGTGTCGGCGCTTCCGACTGCCGGCCCGCGCCGGGAAACGATCAGCGCGCGCCGGTTAAAGTCCCCGGGCGGGCGGCGCAACCGCCCCAAGCGCGCTGCTGTTTGCTGTACATTAAAAACAGCCGATGTTACGCCTGAATCCTGCATTGCTGGCGCTTTCACTTGCGGGAGCCGCCCTTGCCGCTCCCGCCGGAGTGGATTTCCAACGCGAGATACGTCCGATCCTCTCGGAAAACTGCTTCCAGTGCCATGGGCCGGACCCCGCTACCCGCATGGCCGGCCTGCGACTCGACACGCGCGAAGGCGCGTTCGCCGCCCGCCCGTCCGGAAAGGTGATCGTGCCGGGGGAGCCGAAAGCGAGCCTGCTTTACCAGCGGGTTTTCCATGAGAAGGAAGCGCTGCGGATGCCGCCCGCGTTCGCCAGGAAGAACCTTACCAGCCAACAGAAGGACGTGCTGCGCCGCTGGATCGAGCAGGGGGCGCCGTGGAAAGAACACTGGTCCTTCCAGGCGCCGAGCCGTCCCGCTCTGCCCCGCGTCGCCGCCCGAGGCTGGACCCGCAACCCGATCGATACGTTCATCCTGGCCAAGCTCGAAGCCGCCCGATTGCAGCCTGCCCCCGAAGCCGACCGCAGGCGTCTGATCCGCCGCCTCTCCTTCGACATTACCGGGCTGCCCCCGGAACCGTCCGAGGTCGAGGCGTTCCTGGCCGACAAGTCTTCCGACGCCTACGAGAAGCTGGTGGACCGCCTGCTCGCCTCTCCCCATTACGGTGAACATCGCGCCCGCTACTGGCTCGATGCGGCGCGCTACGCCGATACGCACGGAATCCACATCGACAACTATCGCGAGATGTGGCCCTACCGCGACTGGGTGATCGGCGCTTTCAACCGCAACCTGTCCTTCGACAAATTCACCGTGGAGCAGCTGGCGGGAGATCTGTTGCCGAACCACACCACGGAGCAGCAGGTCGCCACCGGCTTCCACCGCTGCAACATGACTACCAACGAGGGCGGCTCGATTCCCGAAGAAGTAGCCGTGGCCTATGCCAAGGACCGTGTCGAAACCACTGGCGCGGTCTGGCTCGGGCTGACGATCGGCTGCGCTTCGTGCCACGACCACAAGTTCGATCCCATTGCGCAGAAAGAGTTCTATCAGTTCGCGGCGTTCTTCCGGAACACCACGCAGAACCCGATGGACGGGAACATCCCCGATACGCCTCCCGTGATCGTCATTCCCGGCGAACAGGACGCGCCGCGCTGGGAGCAATTGCGTTCGGAGGCCATGGCGGCCCGCAGCCGCGCAGCCGCGCGCCGGGAGGCCGCAAAGCCGGCTTTCGAAGCCTGGCTGGAGGAGAAGAATTTCGACAAGGCGAACCCGCTCGACCCCGGTTCAGAGATGCTTGCCATCACCTCCGTTCCGGAGAAGCTTCCCCAAGACGTCACCGCCGGCGAGGGTCCGGACGAGACGACGCGGGCCCTGCACTTTACCAGCAAGTCGACTTATGCTCCGCCGTCGGCTCCCGTGCTCGAAGCCGGCAAGCCGTTCAGCATCGCGGCCTGGGTCTACCTTCCGGGCGGCGATAACGGCATCACGGTCGCCAACCAGACCACGGCGAAGCGCGATGAGAAGAAGGACGACGATGACGAGGCCGGCGGCGCCGCCACGGGATGGAGCATCACCATCAGCGGGCGCGTCCCGGCTATCAAGCTGACCGCCGGCAAGAGTTCCATCACCGTTCGCGGCAGCAATGTAGAGCGCGTCAAGCCGAAATCCTGGACGCACCTCACGTTCACCTACGACGGCAGCCGCGGCCAGAACGGCCTGTCGCTGTACGTCAACGGCAAGGCTGTTACCAACGTCAACGACGGCGGCGGGAACGTCGAGCTCAAGGGCGACTTCAAGAACCCGGCGCCGCTCAAGCTCGGTGGCGGGGCCGTTGCCGAATTCCGTATTTTCAACCGCGAGCTCCGGCAGGAAGAGGCTCAGATCCTGGCTTCGTGGTCCTCGATCCAGGCTGCCGCGGCAAAGGCGCCGGGCGACCTTTCGAAAGCCGAGCGCGAGTCCCTGCTGAACTACTATGTCAATCGCTCGGACGCCGAGTACCGGAAAATCGCCGCCGGGCAGGCTGCGATCGAATTCGAGCGCCGCACCATCCGCCGCCGCGCCGCCATCACCCACGTGATGCAGGAAAAGGCGGGCTCGATGCCGAAGGCCAACATTCTCTTCCGCGGCCAGTACGATCAGCTTCGGGACGAAGTGGCGCCCGCCTCGCCGTCGGTCCTCCCGCCCATGGCGGCTTCCATGCCCCGCAACCGGCTCGGGCTCGCGCAGTGGCTCATCGATCCGTCCAATCCGCTTACGGCGCGCGTCACCGTCAACCGCTTCTGGCAGGAGATCTTCGGGACCGGCCTGGTGAAAACCGCGGAGGACTTCGGCTCGCAGGGGGAGCCGCCCTCGCATCCGGAGCTGCTCGATTGGCTGGCGGTCGAGTTCCGGGAGTCCGGCTGGGACGTGAAGAAGCTGGTCCGGATGATGGTGACGTCGGCCACGTACCGGCAGTCGGCGAAAGTGAGCGAGGAAAAGCTGAAGGCCGATCCGGAAAACCGCCTGCTCTCGCGGGGTCCGCGCTTCCGGATCGACGGAGAAATGGTGCGCGACCTGGCGCTGGCCTCGAGTGGCCTGCTGGTTCCCACCATCGGCGGCCCCAGCGTCAAACCGTATCAGCCGGAAGGGGTCTGGGAGACGGTGGCGATGAAGGGCAGCAACACGCGGTTCTACAAACAGGACCACGACGAGAAGCTCTACCGGCGGAGCATGTACACGTTCTGGAAGCGGGCGGCGCCGCCGGCGTCGATGGAGATTTTCAACGCGCCCACGCGCGAGAACTGCACGGTGCGGCGCGAGCGCACCGACACCCCGCTGCAGGCGCTGGTCACTATGAACGACACGCAGTTCGTGGAGGCGTCGCGCAACCTTGCGGAGCATGCCATCCGCGGCGCCGCTTCCGACGCGGACCAGCGGCTCGACTTCATGTCGATGCGGGTGCTGGCGCGTCCGTTCCAGGCGCGCGAGCGCCAGGTGGCGAAAGGCGCGCTGAAAGACTTCTTCTCTTATTACGACTCGCACCCGGAGCAGGCGGCCAAGCTCATCAAGGTGGGCGAATCGAAGCACGACACCTCCCTCCCGGCGGCCGAGTTGGCGGCCTGGACCATGTTAGCCAGCGACATCCTGAATCTCGACGAGGCGTTGAACAAGTAATGCATCCATCCGATAAAGCAGTGCTGCTCGAAACCCGGCGCCAGTTCTTCGGACGCGGCGCGCGCGGACTGGGAATCGCCGCGCTGGCCTCGCTCGGCGCCCGGGAAGCGTCGGCCAGGGAAGGGCTCCCGGAACTGCCGCACTTTCCGCCCAAGGCGAAGCGGGCGATCTACCTGCACATGGTCGGCGGTCCTTCGCAGATGGACCTCTACGATTACAAGCCGGTGATGAAGGAGTGGTTCGATAAGGACCTGCCGGAGTCGATTCGCAAAGGCCAGCGCCTCACCACCATGACCAGCGGACAGAGCCGTTTTCCGATCGCGCCGTCCGCGTTCCAATTCGCTCAACACGGAGGGAACGGCGCCTGGATTTCGGAACTGCTGCCTCACACCGCGAAGATGGTGGACGACCTGGCTATCGTGCGCAGCATGCACACCGAGGCCATCAACCACGAGCCGGCCATCACCTTCATCCAAACCGGTTCCATGATCGCCGGCAAGCCCTGTTTCGGCGCCTGGATCGCCTACGGTCTGGGCTCGATGAACCAGGATCTGCCGACCTTTGTCGTCCTGAACGCGACGCACTCGCATCCCAAAGCCGGCGTGCAGGCCATATCGGCGAAGCTGTGGAGCGCGGGCTTTCTCTCGGCCAAGTACGCCGGAGTGGCCATGCGGGCATCGGGCGATCCGGTGCTTTACATCAACAATCCGGATGGTGTGGACGGCCAGGTCCGGCGGCGGATGCTGGACGCGCTGGGCAAGCTCAACCAGATGCAGTACGAAGAACTAGGCGATCCGGAAACGCAGGCCCGCATCGCGCAGTACGAGATGGCGTTCCGCATGCAGTCCTCGGTGCCCGAGTTGACCGACCTGGGCAAAGAGCCGGACAGCACCTACAAGCTTTACGGCGAGGACGCGCGCAAGGCGGGCACATTCGCCAATACCTGTCTGATGGCCCGCCGGCTGGTCGAGCGGGGTGTGCGGTTCGTCCAGATCTACCACCGGGGCTGGGACCAGCACAATCTTCTGCCGGAGACGCTGGCGTCGCAATGCAAGGACGTCGACCAGGGATGCTACGGACTGGTGCAGGACCTGAAATCGCGCGGGCTGCTGGAGGACACGCTCGTGATCTGGGGCGGCGAATTCGGGCGCACGGTCTACTCGCAAGGCAAGCTCACCAACACCAATTACGGGCGGGACCACCATCCGCGCTGTTTCACGCAGTGGCTCGCAGGCGGCGGGATCAAAGGCGGCGTAGTGCACGGCGAAACCGACGAATTCAGCTACAACATCGTGCGGGATCCGGTGCACGTGCGCGACCTGCAGGCGACGATCCTGCGGCAATTCGGGATCGACCATGAGCGCTTCACCTATCGATACCAGGGGCTCGATCAGCGCCTGACGGGCGTGGAGAAAGCGAACGTCGTGAAGGAGCTGGTGGGATGAGCGTCACCCGCAGAGATTTCAGCATGGGCCTGGCGGCCGGACTTGGGACCTCAGGGGCGGGGGGCGCCGCCGGCAGGCAGCCCAACATCGTCTTTATCTGCTCGGACCAGCACAGCGGCCGCTTCCTCGGCTGCAACGGGAGCCAGATCGCCCGCACGCCGAACCTGGACCGCATTGCCAGCATGGGCGTCAACTTCCGCAACACGTACAGCGGCAACCCGGTCTGCGTCCCCGGCCGGGCCTGCATGATGAGCGGTATGTACGCCTCCGACGTGAACTCCTATTGCAATTCGACGCCGCTGGCCGGATCGGAGCCGACGTGGGGGAACTACCTGCGGGACGCCGGGTATCACGCCTGGGCCACGGGCAAGCTCGATCTCACCCTCGGCGCGGATATCGGGTTCGAGCAGACCAAGACGACGCATGGCCACTCCCAGCACCCGGATATCACGTCGCTGTTCCGTTCGCCGGTGTGCTTCCGGTCCGGTGAGCGCAAGAACGTGAACGGGCAGTTCACCGAGCGCGCCGACCCGGACGCGGCGCTGGCCAAGAGCGCGATCCGGTTCATCCGCGAGCGAGGCGGGCAGAAGCCCTGGGCCGTCTATGTCGGCATGCACATGCCGCATCCGAAATGGGTGGCCGAGAAGAAATACCTGGATATCTACCCGCCTGAAAAAATGCCGCTGCCGGAGATCCCGGCCGGCTATCTCGAGAAGCGCCACACCATGTTCCAGGTGATGGCGAATTTCAAGAACTTGCAGGTGCCGATTCCCGAAGAGCGCATCCGGCGGGCGCGCGCCGCCTACTTCGGTATGGTCAGCGAAGTGGACGAATACGTCGGCTGGGTGCTCGATGAAGTGGAGAAGAGCGGCCAACTGGACAACACGCTATTCATCTATACGAGCGACCACGGCGAGATGCTGGGCGATCACGGCCTGTGGCTGAAGAACGTCCTGCTCGAGAATGCCGCCCGCGTCCCGCTGGTGATGGCCGGCGCCGGACTGCCCAAAGGCAAGACCGTGGAAACGCCGGTTTCGCACGTCGATCTCGTGGCCACGCTGGTGGAAGTATCGGGCGCGAAGCCGAAGCGCAAGCTGCGGGGGAATTCATTGATCGGCCTGGCCAATGGCAACCCCTCGAGCCATCGCGGCTTCGCCTACAGCGAATCGCACTCCGAGGGCAACTGCACCGGGTCCTTCCTGATCCGCAATGGCGATTGGAAGTATCTCTACTTCACCGGCGACGACCCGCTGCTGTTCAACCTCAAGGACGACCCCGGCGAGTTTCTCAATCTGGCCGGCAAGAAAGAGACCGCGGCGATCCAGAAAGAGCTGCATGGCCTGCTGAAATCGCAGGTGGATCCGGACGCCGTCACCGAGCGCGCGTTTGCCGAGCAGGAGCGCGTCCTGAAGGCCCGGGTCGCGCGCATGAAGCCCGGCGAGTTTTACGAAGATCTGGAAGGACGGCTGGGGTCGGCGCAGGCCAAAGTTTTGACGATGCGTTATTACCGCGGCGAGCGAGGGTAAGGGCCCGCGGCCGGCGACTCGATATCCTGTTTCGACAGGATACAGTGCCGTACCAGTACCGCCGATCCAGGTAGTGTTTGAAGGCGTAATCAAAATGGCTGCCGAAGCTATCTCCATCCAGCAAAAAATCCTGGCTTCGTTCTGCGTCACGGTGCTCCTGGCGGTAATGATCTTCGCTGCGTATTTGTCGGGGAGAACGGGCCAGGCGGCCACTCTGGTCGATGTTCCACCCCCGCCGCCTTCCCGGATCGCGCCATCGTATCCCGTCCTGCGCGAGCCGGTGACCGCGGACGCGAAACCGGTCTCCGGCCGGATGTACCTCCAGATGGCGGCAGTTGACCATGCCGGCGCCGATGAACTGACGCAGGAACTTCGATCGAGGGGATTTCAGGCGGTAATCGGCGACGGCCCGAGCGCCGACGTTTTCCGCGTCCTGGTAGGCCCGCTCAAGGACGCCGCTGCCATATCGCAGACCAAGGCGGAGCTCGAATCGCTGGGCTATGCCTGCTTCCCGCGGAAATATTGACGGCGAACTTCTCTAGAAAAGAATTTTCAAGCCGAACTGAAACTGCCTTTCCGCATTGGCTGTCGAGAGCACTTGTCCGAAATTCGAGTTGCTCATATTCGCCGTGGGAGCGGAGTAGCGCGGGGTATTGAAGGCATTGAAGGCCTCTCCCCGGAACTCGATCCGCATTCCCTCGCGCAGGGGTATCGGGAAGGAGCGGAAAACGGAGAGGTCGAAGTTGTGCGCTCCGTCGGCGCGAAGGATGTTGCGGCCGGCCGTGCCGAACGTGAATTGCGCGGGCGCGGCGAAGGCGGCTGTATTGATCCAGCGCGCGGTGGTGCTGTTGACGGCGTTCGGATTGCCCACCAGGTTGGGACGCATATAGCCGCTCTGGTTTCCGGTGTTGGCGATGTCGCCGTTGATCACGACGGTATAAGGCGGCCCGCTGAAAAACGTGGCGATGCCGTTCAGTTGCCAGCCATGGACCAGCATGTTGAGCCCGCGGTTGGCGGCGCGGAGGGGAATTTCCCAGGTCCACGAGGCGTTGAACACGTGCGTCAGATCGGTACCGGTGACGCTGCGGTCGTTATTGAAATGATAGGGGTCCTGAATCGCGCATCCTTCGACGCCGTAGAATCCGTCGCACCCCGTATCGATGGATTTCGACCAGGTGTAGTTCACCAGCACCGTGAATCCGCGGGTGAAGCGGCGGCGGAGCTGAGCCTGCAGCGCGTTGTAGCTGCTGCGGCCCCAGCTGCGGTCGAAGTTCGTCGGATTGATGTAGGGGAAGGGACGGCGCGCCGCCGCGCTGCCGGGGCCGGGCGTCGAAGCCACGTTGAAGAAGCCGCCGATCGGAAGACGCCGCGAACCGCTGCCGACGTAGTTGACGCTCGCCACCGCGTCCGTGCCGATCGCGCGTTCGATCCCCAGGTTCCACTGCATCGAGTACAGGTTCTTGAAATTCGGATCGTTGAAAAACGCGCCGTCCACGAAGGGCGTCGGATTGGGCAGACCGGCCAGCGGGAAGGGATTCTTCCCCAGAATCGTGGGCGTGGGATTCGCCGCCGTGGGCAAATTGAAACCCGAGGACAGACGCCGGCCGATGTCGGGCCAGGTGTGCCCCAGGTTCTGCGCCGACTGCAGCACGCCCGCGAAATTGTCGAAGAAGACGCCATAGCTGCCGCGAAGCGCCGTTTTATCCGAAAGCTTGTAGGCGATGCCGAACCGCGGCTGCCAGTTGGCCCCGTAGTCGTGCTGCAGCTCGCCGTCGGGCGCAAGCTGGACGTGGTCGGGAAGCCGGCCGTCGGCCGTCGGGACACAAGGCGCCGCCTTGAGAGCGACGCAGGAGCCGGGAACGGCCAGCACCCAATACGTGCCGCTAAGCATGTCCAGGTTGCCCATGTAGACGGTGCCGTCCTCTTTCCGCCCCAGCGGCGGGATCATCGTGTAATCCAGACGCAGCGCGAGGTTCACCGTCAGCCGTGGCGTAGCCCGCCAGGAGTCCTGCGCGTAGAAGCCCATCACGCCGCCGAAGCGCGTGTGCTTGTTGAAATCGCGCCGCGCAGCGCCCAGCGGCACGTTGAGCAGCCACGAAGCCAGCGGACTGCCGGTGGCGCCGAGATTCCGAGGATCGCCGGTGGAAGACGGGTCGAAGTCGACATTATGGTCGTTGGTGATGGTCGTGAAGCCGAGCTTGTTGAACTCGCCCCCGAACCGGAATTCGTGATTGCCGCGGACGAGTGAATAGTTGAGCCGGAACTGCCACACGTCCGAAGGACGGCCCGCATTGTACGATTCTCCGCCGGCGAAGAATTGCGGGACGTTGACATTGGGGACCAACTTCCGCCCGCTGTGAAAAGAGCAGCAAAAAGTCTGATCGAAGCCGACGGCGGACGCCAGCGCCTCCCCGCCGTTGATGAACGAGTTGCCGCCCTCGGTGTCGGAGAACGAGCGGCCGAACTGAAACTGCAGGAGCCTGGTCGGTCCGAAGGTGTGTACCCAGCTGGCTCCGAGGTTCATGGGGGTCAGATCCGTGGCCGAGCGCAGGGTCTGACGTCCGCCGCCCGAGGAGATGGAGTCAATCAGGCCGCTCCACCGGAACCAAACCTGATCGCGTTCGGAAAACGTGTGATCGACGCGGCCGGTGTACTCGTTCTGATTCACTTTCGCCGGCGTCAGGTCCAGCTGGTTGCGGTCGCCGACTCCGGTTGGGATCGGCGCCGGCAGCGTAGCCTTGGCGAAGGCCACCCAGCCCTGATCGATTCGCGCCCCCGGAATCTGGTTCCGCGGAAACACGTCGCGGATGAAGGCCCCGGCCGTATTCGGATCAGGCCGCGTCGAGAACGGGTCATAGATCGCCCGGGGCCAGTCGCTCAAATCTCCCTGCAGATTGGCGGGGGTCGGCACGCGGTACAGCGTATTTGCCGGAGTGCGGTTCGTGAACCCCTGATAGGCCACGAAGAAGAAGGTGTGATTGCGGCGAATTGGCCCGCCCAGAGAAGCGCCGAACATGTTCTGGCGCAGCGCGGTCACCCCTGTCCGGAACGTGTTGCGGGCGTCGAAGATGTTGTTGCGCATGAACTCCCAGGCCGAGCCGTGAAATACGTTGGACCCGGACTTGGTGGCCACGTTCACCACGCCGCCTGCCGCCATGCCGACTTCTCCCTGGTCGTTATGGGATTGCAGCTTGAATTCCTGAATCGAATCGACGATCGGCGGGACGCTGTAGCTGGTCATGAACGTGTTGGTGTTGGCGACACCGTCGGTAAAGAACAACAGGCTGCGGTTGCTCTGCCCGTTGATGGAGGGATAGGTGAACGCGCCCACCGTCGGCGATGCGTTGCCTCCGCTGCGATTCTGGCCCACGCTGATGGGGGACGCGCCGGGCGTCAGCAGCAGCAGTTGAGTAAAGTTGCGCCCGTTCAGCGGCAGGTCCACGACCTGGGCCTCCTGCATGACCGAGCCGAGCTCTCCGGAAGCCGTCCGGACTTCGACCGCGGCTGCCCGCACCGTCACGCTGTCGGTCACCTGGCCGACTTTCAAATCGAAATCGAGGCGCGCCCGCTGATCGACCTGCAATTCGAGACCTTCGCGGGTCATTCCGGCGAATCCTTCCTTGGCCGCCGAAACCGTGTACGGACCGGGTTGCACGGCCGGAAACGAATAGTAGCCCTGCTCATTCGACTCTGTCGAACGTTCGACGCCGGTTGCCGTATTGCGGAGGGTCACTCGCGCGCCCGCCACCACCGAGCCCGACTGGTCGGTTACCCGGCCAGCGAGCTCAGCCGTGGAGAGTTGGGCGAAGGCCAGCGTCTGGAGAAAAAGAAATGCTGCTGCAATTCTTACCATGGATCGACTCTCAATCGATCACGAGTATACTACGGGGCATCCGTTCGGCCATTTCCCCAGCGAGTCTCCGGCACCATGGACCGGCGGCATTTGCCACAGTACAACCGGGTTCTTTTGAACCGCCCGCTGCGTCAAAGCAGTGCAGTCTCCCCGCGGGCCGGGGCTTCCAGACTCGGCGCCGCGCTATCATGAAAGTCTCCCTATGAGTAGCGTGAACATCACCCTGCCTGACGGCAGCATTCAATCCGTCCCCGCCGGCAGCCGGCCCATCGACGTTGCCCGCTCCATCAGCCCCCGTCTGGCCGATGCCGCCCTTGTGGCCCGCGTGAACGGCGAGCTGGCCGACCTCGACCGTCCCATCGAAGGGGACGCCCGGCTCGAGATCCTGACCGCGAAAGATCCGGCGGCGCTTCAGGTTTACCGTCATTCCACCGCGCATCTGCTGGCCGCCGCCGTCCTGGAACTCTACCCGGAGACTCAACTCGGCATTGGCCCGCCCACCGATACCGGCTTCTTCTACGATTTCCAGCGCGAAACTCCGTTCACTCCCGACGATCTCGAAAAGATCGAGAAGCGCATGGCCGAGATCCAGGCCCGCAATCTTCCTTACGAGCGCGTCATGACCCGTAAGGACGAAGGACTGCGCAAGTACGCGGACCAGAAGATGAAGATCGAGCTCATCACCGAGAAGGCCGACGAGATCTTCTCCGAATACACGCTCGGCCCGGGCTTCATCGATTTCTGCCGTGGACCGCACGTGCCGTCCACCTCGAAGCTCAAAGCCTTCAAACTGCTCTCCGTAGCCGGCGCGTACTGGAAGGGCGACGAGAAGAATCAGCGCCTGCAACGTATCTACGGAACCGCCTTCTTCTCGAAGAAGGAGCTGGATGAATATCTCCATCGCCTCGAGGAGGCCAAGAAGCGAGACCACCGCAAGCTCGGCAAAGAGCTGGATCTGTTCAGCATCCAGGAGCTGGCCGGGCCGGGGCTCATCTTCTTTCATCCCAAGGGCGGCGCGGTGCGTAAGCTGCTCGAGGACTGGATGCGGAGCGAGTATATCAAGCGCGGCTATTCGCTGGTCTATACACCGCACGTCGCCCGCCGCGAGCTGTACAAGGTCTCCGGCCACGCCAATTTCTATTCGGACAATATGTTCAGCCCCATGGAACTGGACGACGCGGAGTATCAGCTCAAGCCCATGAACTGTCCGGGGCACATTCTGATTTACGCCGACAAGCCGCACAGCTATCGTGACCTGCCCGTGCGCCTCGGCGAGTTGGGAACGGTCTACCGCTACGAGCGCTCCGGCGTCATGCACGGCCTGATGCGCGTTCGCGGCTTCACGCAGGACGATGCCCATATTTTCTGCACTCCAGAGCAGATTGAAGACGAAGTGGTGAACTGCCTCCAGTTCGCCATCGATACTCTGACCACTTTCGGATTCGAGAACTACGAGGCCGAGCTTTCCACCTGGGACGGCGGCGCCAGCGGCAAGTACGACGGCGCTCCCGAGCAGTGGAAGCTCGCCGAAGACGCCCTCGCCAAGGCCACCGCCCGGCTGAACGTCAAGGTGAAAGTGATGCCCGACGAAGCCGCCTTCTACGGGCCGAAGATCGACGTAAAGCTGGTGGACGCCATCGGCAGGCTGTGGCAGCTCTCGACCGTGCAGTTCGATTTCACCCTGCCGCGCCGCTTCGGCCTGGAATTCATCGCCGAAGACGGCAAGAAACATCAGCCGTTGATGGTGCACCGCGCCCTGTTCGGCTCGGTGGAGCGCTTCTTCGGCATTCTGCTCGAACATTACGCCGGCGCTTTCCCGGTTTGGCTCGCTCCGGTCCAGGCGGTGGTGCTGCCGATCACCGACCGGCAGATGGAATTCAGCCATCAGGTGCGGGACCGCCTCGTAGCCGCCGGCATTCGCGCCGTGGTGGACGAGCGCAGCGAAAAGGTAAACCTCAAGATTCGCGACGCGCAGCTGCAGAAGGTTCCGTTCATGCTCGTCGTGGGCGATCGCGAGCAGCAGAGCGGCCAGGTGGCCGTACGCAACCGCAAGCACGGTGACCAGGGCGTGAAATCCATCGACGATTTCCTGACCGGGATCGGCAGGCTGATCGCCGACAAGACGCCCTTCGAGTGATGTGTTCCTGACAGCGGCGCTACTGGTCGTGGTGGCCGGATCGATCGTCTACTCCGTCCTGACGATCGTGGCCGCCCGTGAGTATCTGGGCCAGCCGGCGCCTCCTCCGCGGCTGCCCGCCGAGCCGGTCAGCGTCCTGAAGCCGCTGGCGGGCGCCGAAGAGCGGTTGGAGGAAAATCTCCGCAGCTTCCTCGTCCAGCAGTATCCGGCGTTCGAAATCCTGTTCGCCGTCCGCCGCGCCGACGATGCGGCGGTGGCGGTGGTCGAGAAGCTTCGCGCCGAGTTTCCCGCGGTACCGTTGCGCCTGATCCTCACCGGCGAGCCGCCGTATCCCAACGCCAAGGTGTACAGCCTGGACCGCATGAAATCAGAAGCCCGCTACGATCTGCTGGTCATGTCCGATAGCGACATCCAGGTGACGCCCGGGATGCTGGCGCAGGTCGCTGCCGAGTTCGCCGATCCGCGCGTGGGCCTGACGACGTGCCCGTATCGCGCGGTCCCCGGCAAGGGAGTCTGGTCCGCGCTCGAGGCGCTCGGGATGAACACGCAATTCCTCGGCGGCATTCTGACCGCGCGAATGCTCGAAGGGATGAAGTTCGCCCTCGGACCGACGATTACGGCCCGCAAGTCGGTACTCGACGAGATGGGCGGCTTCGATCGACTGAAGGACTACCTGGCCGAAGACTTCGTGATGGGCAAGTTCGCGGACGAGCTTGGCTATCGAGTTCTGCTCTCGTCTTATGTGATCGAGCACCACATCGGCAGCCAGGACATGGCGGCCAACCTGACACATCGCCTGCGCTGGTGCCGCAGCACACGGCGGTCGCGTCCCGCCGGCTATGTCGGCGAGTTGTTCACGATGCCGCTGGCGACCGCGCTGCTGTCGCTGCTGTGGGCGCCGGCGGTCTGGCCGGTGGCCGCGCTTTCCATCCTGTTGCGGGCAGCCTCGGCCTGGGCTTGCGCCGGCTGGGTGCTGCGCGACCCGCTGACCGCCAGGCTGTGGTGGCTGCTGCCGGTTCAGGACCTGCTGGCCTTCGCCATGTGGATCGCCGGTTTTTTCGGCAATCACATTGTCTGGCGGGGGCGAAGGTATTTTCTCCACTCCGATGGCCGCTTCGAGCTTGAAGGCTGAACTTTTCCTGCTAATTCAGGCCATTGATCACCGGCCCGGGCTTCCTCGCGGCGTTGGCGTCGCGCACGGGAAGGTATTGCGCCGCTTTCACCAGACCCGCCAAATGCCGGCCCAACACGCTGGCAACGATGCCGCCGAACTTCTCCTTCGCTTCATCGGGCTCCATCGAAAGCCGGACATGAAGGACGCCGTCTTCGAGCGCGGCGACGCCGAGTGTGGTCTTCCACGTCTGGACGGCGTTTGCATCCGGCTCTTTTTCGAATTCGAACGCTACGTCGCCCGCAAGCCTGCTCCCGATCGAGACCGTCAGCGAGAAGTCCTTCATCCCCGCGGCGACCGCTTCTGAACCCGCCAGCGCGGCCTTCCCGACAGCCCAGAACTCGCCGCTGCCTTGCAACTCCCAGGCCGCCTGGGTCAGGTACGCCGGCGCGCTGTTGATACTCAGGCGGCGGAGCGCCTGGTCCACCGCATCGCCATGCCCTACCAACATCGTATTGGGGGAGACCGGCGCCGCTTTCAATCCGCCGCCGGGCGCAAGCAGGACCGAATCCATCGTACGGCCGACGATCACCGCCACGATTCGTCCGTCACGCATCGAGAGCGCCGCATGATCGACCCCCGACAACCGCTCGAAGACCTTCTGCATGTCCCCATCGGTCAGGCCCTGGCTGGCGCCCAGCCGGGAGAGCAGGTCGCGGGCCAGAGGCGAGTTCCCGAGACCGGTAAAATCGAATCCCGCCAGCGCGTCCGCCTCAGGATCGGCGAAGCGCCAGTCGATGCCGTTCGCGTCCACCCCGGCCGGCAGCTGGCCGGTCGCAAGATCAGGATTGGCGGCGGCGGTTCCGGGTGTCCGGCCGTTTTTTGCCCGCGGCGTTCTCTTGACTGCGTATTCCCGTCCCTTGCAGACAGGAGAAGCCGGGTTGTTGAAGCAGTAGTCCTGCCAACTGAAACGGCGATGCTGGCCCGAAAGACCGGCCACGCACAAGACGCCCAGAGCGAGTATTCGGATCCCCATGGTCTGATTTTCACTGTTCCGGGAGTGAGTTGTAATCAGGCGTAAACCTGAGACAGCTTAACGTACGGGACCGTTCCGCGGGCCGCCAGGGCTACTGCACCGCCATTGTCACCTCGGGACTGCTCTGCCCCTCCACGCTGATCGAAGCGCGCACCGCGCCTCCGCCCGCAGAGCCCGCCGGGAGGACGGCGCTCACCTGGTACACTCCAATCTGTCCCGGCGCCAACCCGGCTGACGTTACCGGTATCTGGGCGCCTGATCCTGGCCGCCGGATCGGGCGCCGGCACTCCCGCGGCGATGGCAGTCTCCACCGCTCCGAGTCCGGCGCAGTAAACCATCACCCGATCGCCTGGCTTCGCCGGTGTGCGCGGTTCAGCCAGAACCGCCGGCCCGCTTTCCCTGACTACGTAAATCATCCCCTGGTGGCGACTCCGTCCACCTTTCCGAGCGAAGCCTGCAAAGCCGGCTTGGGCTCGGCAGGGAATGTGAAATCCGTGCCGGCGGCGGTCGTAATCACGCGTTGTGAGAATGCGATCGAAGCCGTCAGGGCAACTACACAGGCAAACGATGTGCTCGTCAGGACCTTAGGAAAAACTATGCTCCAGAGTATAGTGCCTGCCCCCGTACCGAATCAATTACACATGGCGTTCGTCCGTATCAGAAGACGATTTTCATCCCGAACTGCAGATTCCGCGGAGTCCCCGCGCTGCTGATCTGCCCGATGTTGGGATTGCCCACTTGCGCGTTGGGGGATCCGAAGTACGGCGTGTTGGTGGCGTTGAAGGCCTCTGCGCGGAACTGGGCGCGGAAACGCTCCGTGAAGCGGAAACCCTTGTACACCGCCAGGTCGAAGTTGGCGAGCCCGGGTCCGTCTATCAGGTTCCGACCCGCGTTGCCGAACGTAAATGCCGCAGGAACGGAAAACGCGGACGAATCGAACCAGTGATCGATCGACTGCCCGGACGCCAGCCGCCAGTCGTGCACTACGTTCGGACGATTCGGCCCGCCGGTATTCGCCGGGTTCCCGACCACTCCGAGGTCCACGCGCAGGCCGCTCGAGAAGGTGACGATGCCCGCCGTCGTCCAGCCCCCGATGATGGCGTCCAGCCCTCGCGGCGCTCCCGAAGCAAAGCGGCGTCCGCGGCCGACCGGCAGATCGTACACATAGTTGCTCACGAAGCGATGCTTCATGTGCTCGTCGGCCAGCGCGCGCTCCGCGCGGAAGTTGCGGATGTTCTGCTCCGCGGCGGACGTATTTCCGCCGCCGCCGAATCCGCCCTGGCCGTCGCCGATGGTCTTCGAGAAGATATACCCGGCCGAAAAACTGAAGCCCCGGCCGAACTTTTTTTCACCGCGAAGCTGCAGCGCTTCGTAATTTTGATTTCCGTTACCGGTCTCGTAATTGATGCCCGCGATCGGGCCGATCACGGCGCCGTCCGGCGGGATCGCCAATGTTTGAATCGGCCGCCGGTTGTTCACCGCGCCGGGACCCGGCGGAGGCGTATTGATGTTGTAGGTGTGGCGCAGCTTATGCGCGGTCGCCCCGACGTAGCCTGCCTCGATCAGCATCTCGCGCGGCAGTTCCCGCTGCACCGTCAGGTTCCACTGCTGATCGTAAGACGATCTGCGGTTCATGTCCGTGGCGCTGAAGCCGGTGTTCCGCGCGTTCCTGGGAGACAGCAGGTCCGTTGGGAATCCGTCGCGCAGGAAAAAACTCGGAACCGTGGGATCGGGCGTCACGTTGGCCGAATACTGGAGCGGCGGATTGCTGCTGACCACCACGCCGCCGATCGTGTTTCCGTAGTAAACGCCGTACCCCGACCGGATCACGGTCTTGCTGTTCAACTGGTAGGTCAGGCCCATGCGCGGTCCGAAATCGTTCAAGTCGGTATGCACCAGCGAGTGATTGAAGCGCGAGCCGTCGGAATAGAGGATCAGCTTCGGCGCGAGCAGATTCGAGAAGTCCAGGTTCGCCCCTTTGTTCAAGCGGCCGACCCACTCCGGATGGAGTTCGTAGCGCAGCCCCGGCGTCAACGTCAGGCGCGACGATACCCGCCACTCGTCCTGGATGAAGAAATCGTAGAACGGCCTCCGCTGGTCCTCCCAGAACCACTGCGAGACGTTGCCGTTGAAGGAGGCGCCCAGCAGAAGGTCCGCCACCGCGCTGCCGCCGCGCAGCGTCTGCGTGTCGCGCGTGTACCGGCCGTCGAACTGAAACTGTCCGGGCGCATTGACGGAGTTGGTGAGAAAATGCTGCAGCCAGTTCAGATTGGCGCCCCACTTGAGCGTGTGGGTTCCGTGGATCCGCGTAAAATTGGCGATGAGCTGCCGGTTTTGGCTGCCCGAATAGTTGGGGATGTTGGCGCCCAGCCCCAGCGACGTGTACCCGGTCACATCGATCTGCGCCATTCCCGGATCCTGCAGTTCCACGCCCTTGAGCCCCAGTTGCGCGTTGTAGTTGGTCTTATCCGGAGCGCTGCGCAGTGTGAACAGCTCATTCCAGGATGCCTTCACTTCCATGAGGAACACGGGAGAGAACGCGCGGTTGTAGCCCACCATCCAGTTCTTGCCCAAGTGGTCGAAAGGAGTCGCCAGCGCCGTCCCGCCGAAGCCGGGTGGAGGAATGCTGGGCGAGCCGCCCACGAAATCGCGCGAGTCGCTGTAGCGGGTGAACAGGCGGTCGTTGTCGCTGAGATTGTGGTCGATGCGGATGTCGAAGCGCTTGACGTCCTCATTGGCTCCCGGATTGAAGATGAAATTTCGCGTCGTGCCGGGCAGATTCGGCGCCGGATAATAGCTGGCGAGCTTGGCGCCAATGGCATCGAAACGGGCGGATGGCACGATGTTGCCAGGGAACGGATT
>DATJFH010000190.1:0-2849 GCA_035495815.1 Bryobacteraceae bacterium | reverse complement strand
GAAAACCGGAAAGCTGTCGCCGACGGGAAAGAAAATCGAGGTGGCCAAGCCCGTGTGCGTGCAGTTCGTCCCGGCGGCGCGCTGAACGGCCGGTGCGTTCGTGGTGGACGGCGAAACCGCCTGCAATGCCTGGCGGCTTTGGGAACGGCGCTGTTTTATTGCTACGGCAGATGACTCGCCTGGAAAGTCGTCCACGGGCGGGAATTCATGTCCCGCAGCAGCTCCTTCTGCCAGGCGAATTCCGGATGCGCTTTCAGATGCGGCGCCGCGCGGAATGCGATGCCGCAGGCGTGGCCGGCCGCGGCGGTGAATGACATCCGCTCCGCCAGGGCGGCGTCAGCAACCTTGTTCTGGACCGCGCCGGCGATGCCGTAGGGCGGCTGCCAGGGCTCCGAACCCCGCGGCGAGAGGTCGATATGGCCGCACAGCGTGCGCTCGCAGGGGTCCTGTTTCCTGGTGAACGTGTCGTAGTGGTCCCCAAGAAAGCGCTGCCCGGCCGCGATGTCGATCTTCCCCTTGTTCTGCTCCATCAGCTGCCGCCAGCGGACGCGGCGGGCGTTGGCGCTGGCGCCCATATCCCGGGCGTCGAAATCGGTTTCTTCGGCCAGCAGCTTCTCGTTTTCCGGAAAATTCGAGCCGACGAAATAGCCGTCCTTCGTACGCTGGAGGGTCACGTTCTTCAGGCCGAGCTCCAGGCTGGCGACTTCGTTGGTCTTGCGGTCGGCCACCAGCCAGGTATTGGCATAGCCGCCGTTGTTCCCTTCACTCATCCATCTGGCGAACTCATCGATGGAGGAGGAATACTGGGCGGCTTTGCGCGCCCGCACGAATTCGGGGATGCCGTGAGGATTCCAGCCGTGGAAGCGGGAGATGGTGGTCTCGGTGATCAGGATGCCGGCGGAGTTCACGCTGAAGTCGTCCGCGCTGTGGATCAGACCGGGAAAGCCGTCCATCAGGAAACGATGTCCGTCCGACGGCACGATGTCGAAGACCATCGTCCAGCGCTCCCCGTCCATATAGCCCGTCCAGGCGTTGTGCGCGATGACGATTCGGCCGTCCCTGGTGTAGCTGCCGGTGGCCACAAACGCGCTGCAGCGCTCGGCTACCGCGAGTCTCGCCATTTGCGGGAGCTTGTTCTTTTTCTCATACCACTGGATGTAGTAAGGATTCCATTCGAGGAACGCGTTGAGGGCCACCACGTCCCACACGTCGAGCTTCGCGCCCCGGGCCTGCAGGCCGGCGGCGATTCCAGCGAGCTCCTGGCGGTATTGCGTCTCGATGTGGGGCCACAGCTCGGTTCTGGCGGCGTCGCGGAAGAAGTTCCAGTTCCGTTTCGTATCCTGCAGGAGTTCGAGCGAGATCACCCGCTGCGCATCCTGAATCTCGGCCGGGAGCAGATAGCCGTGCTGATAGCCGATCTCCGACGGCGATCCTTCCAGGTGCACGAAGGTCCATCCGTTTTCAGCCGGACGTCGGAACGCATGCTTCAGGCGCGGGTCCGGCTGCGGCTCGCGCGAAACGAGCACGGCGGCTGCGGCGAACAGCAGCGCGAGCGTCAAAACTGCAGGTTTTCGCAAGGATACTCCTTCGTCGCCTATTATAGAGGTGAAAAGGAGACAGATTGAGCGCCAAGTTGACTGCGCACGTGAAAGCCGCCGGTTGAGCCTCCAAGCTCAGTCCAAAGGTTTTGGACAAGGTGCTGGCGAGCTTGCCTCGCGTGCCGAACGAAAACGTGCTGGTGGGCTTCGACACCAGCGATGACGCTGGTGTGTACAAGTTGACGGAGAGCCTCGCCCTGGTACAAACCGTGGATTTTTTCACGCCGATCGTGGACGATCCTTACACCTTCGGCGCGATCGCGGCGGCCAACTCGCTGAGCGATGTGTACGCGATGGGCGGCCGTCCGGTATCGGCGCTTTCCATTCTGGCGTATCCGGCGAAAGGCGACCTGGACGATCTCACGCAGATTCTGATAGGCGGCGCCGAGAAAATGCGGGAGGCCGGCTGCGCGGTGCTGGGAGGACACAGCATCGCCGACGAGGAGGTCAAGTTCGGCTACGCGGTGACGGGCACGATCGACCCGAAGCGCGTGAAGCCGAACTCCGGCGCCGTTCCCGGAGACGCGATCGTGTTTACCAAGCGGCTCGGAACAGGCGTGATTGCTACGGCGCTGAAGCGCGGCATCGCGTCGGAGGCGGACGTGCGGGGCGCGATCGATTCCATGCTGACGCTCAACCGCGCCGCCTGCGAACGTATGTTGGAATTCGACGTACACGGCTGCACCGACGTGACCGGGTTCGGCTTCATCGGACACGCGCGGGAGATGGCGCTGGGCAGCGGGGTGACGCTCGAAATCGGAACCGCGCGCCTCCGGTTTTTGCCGGGCGCGGTGGAGTACGCGCGGGCCGGGGCGATTCCAGGCGGGCTCAGGAATAACAAGGAATTCGCTTCCTGCGTGGTGGAGCAGGCGCGGCCGGTTCCGGAGGAGATCGAGAACTTGTTGTACGATCCTCAGACTTCCGGCGGGTTGCTGATCACGCTGCCGGAAGGCGACGCCGCAGAGCTCGTAAGTCGGCTGGAAGGCGCGTACCGGGTGGGACGGGTGGTGGAGCGGGGATCGAAATCGATCCGGTTGATATGACGGCGAAAACGAACGCCTCCCCTGTTATCGTGGCCCTGGACGTGGAGTCAGCCGAAGAAGCGCGCGAGCTGGTACGGCGTATCGGTCCGGCGGTCACGGTCTACAAGGTCGGGATGGAGCTTTACTGCGCCGCCGGCATGGACTTCGTGCGGGAGCTGAAGAGCCAGGGCAAGGAAGTATTCCTCGATCTGAAGTTTTACGACATCGG
>DATJFH010000189.1:0-3252 GCA_035495815.1 Bryobacteraceae bacterium | reverse complement strand
GCCCCATCGCCCGCTACCAGTTCCTCGACATGGATCGCGGCGACTTCTGGACGAACCTGGCGCTGGCGTTATTTTTCGCAATCCTGACGACCCGCCTGGGGATGGGCTGGGGCGAATCGATGCGACGGGTACGCCGTTAGCCTGGAAACGATGGGTCCTTTGCACGGCTACGGACTGGCGCGGCGCATCGAGCAGATCAGCGGAGACCGGCTGTCGCTGAACTACGGAACCATTTACCCGGCGCTCCTCAAGATGGAGCAGGAGGGCTTCATCGCGTCCGAATGGGGCGTATCGGACAATAACCGGCGGGCGAAGTTCTACAGGCTGACCCGCGCCGGGCGAAAACAGATCGGACGCGCGGCCAGCCAATGGGTGGAGACGGCCGGAATCATGGAGCGCTTCCTGAAATCCGGCGAGGCGCCGCCATGAGGACGCTGCGCTCCTGGCTGTTGCGGCTGGCCGGCGCGGCCCCGAGCCGGCGGCGCGAGGAGGACCTGACCCGCGAGCTCGAGTCGCATGTGGAAATCCACATCGACGAGCAGGTTCGCGCCGGCGCCGATCCCGCCGAGGCGCGCAGACAGGCTCTGATTCAGCTCGGCGGTATGGAGCCGGCCAAGGCCCGGCTCAGAGATCAGGCGCGTTTCCGCTGGCTGGACGATCTCATGATCGACTTGCGGCTGGCGATCCGTCTGCTGGGAAAAAGTCCGGCCTTCGCGGCGGTGGCCGCCGGATCGCTGGCAGTGGGGATCGGCGCCAACGTCGCTCTGTTCGCCGTGGTGAACAGCCTGCTGTTGCGGCCGCTGCCGTATGACCATCCGGAGAACCTGGTGGAGATTTCCATGCCGGCGCCGGCGCCGGTGCAGGATCTGAACCGGGCGGCTTCCTTCAGCGGCGTCGCGGCTTTCATCGCGAGGGGCTTTCCGGTACACGGCGACGGAGAGAGCCGGAACCTTTACGGCTACCGCGTTACTCCCAACCTGTTCCAGGTGCTGGGGGTGAATGCGATGGTGGGGCGTACTTTCAATCCGGGCGGCGAAACCGCCCGCGTGGCGATGATCAGCTTCGACCACTGGCAGCGGATCTCCGGCGAGCCCGGCGTCCTGGGCCGGACAATGACCATCGCCGACGAATCCTACACCATCATCGGCGTGACGCCGCCGGATTTCGCGCTGGTCGCCCGCGACGGCCAGCTGTTTGTCCCGTACCCGGTCACGGAGGGACGGATCGTGGGCCGGCTGAAGCCCGGCGTCACTATGGCGCAGGCTGAGGCCGAGGCGGCAGGGATCGACAAGGCGCTACACCGGGACGGCGCCGATTCACCGGTGCCCCGTCGGGTCCGGCTCGAGCCCATAGCCGATGCGTACCGTCCGGGCGATGCCGGCGCCTTGTTTCTGCTGCAAGCCGCAGTCGGCCTGGTGTTGCTCATCACCTGCGCCAACACGGCTAACCTCATGCTCGTGCGATCGATCGGACGAAGCAGGGAATTTGCGATCCGCGCCGCGCTCGGAGCCGGGACCTCACGGATCGTTCGCCAGGCGCTGGCGGAGGGCGCCTTGCTGGCGGCGATTGGAGGTGGACTCGGCCTGTTGCTGGCGCAATGGAGTTTGGGATTTGTCTCCTCATCGCTGCCGGCCAACATCGGCCGCTACTTGCGGGGCGCGCACGGCGCCAGCATCGACCATCGCGTCATCTTTTTTACTGTGGCGGCTTCGGCCTGCGCGACACTTCTCTTCGGCTTGACTCCGGCGATCCAAATCCTGCGCTTCGATCTGCTCACCCGAATTCGCGATTCCGGCGCAAGCTGGGCGCCCGGCCGCCAAAAGCTGGGACAGTGGCTGGTGACCGCGGAGATCGCATTGGCGCTGGTGTTGCTCGTCGGCGTCGGAGTAACTTTGAAAAGCCTGGCCGGGCTCAGAAAACAATACCTCGGTTTTAGCCCGGTCCACGTGCTGAGGGTTCCCGTGAACCTGTTGCCGTCGCGTTACCCGCGCGCTGAACAGCGTCTCGAAGCGCTGCGCGAGATGACCGGCCGAATCCGGGCGCTGCCGGGGGTGGAGACCGTGGGCATGGTGGCTCCGCAATACTTCCCGTTCGGCGGGCCCCGGGTGCGCGGCGCTCCCTTCGAGATCGAAGGAAAACCCGGCGCCGGCGCCCGCGCGGAGGTCTACGACGCCAGCCCCGATTATTTCCGCGCGGTGCGAATCCCACTGCTCAGGGGACGGTTCTTCAACGAATCGGACAACGCTGCGGCCGAGCCGGTGGCCATTATCAGTAACGTGGTGGCCCGGCGATATTGGGGCTCGGAAGATCCGATCGGCCGCCGCGTCCGTTTTCCCAGCGCCGGCGCGGCAGGCCCTTTCGCTTCGATCGTGGGAGTGGTGGGAGACGTACGGAATCCGGTCGGCCCTGACGTCCAGCCAATCGCGTACCGCCCGCTGTTCCAACAGGACGGAACCATGGGGGTGTTCATGATCCGGACTGTGCCTGCGCCCCTGACGATAGCGCCTGCGGTAAGAAAGGCGCTGCTGGAGGCCGATCCGGGCGGCATGTCGTTCCGCGCCGCGGATCTGGAATCCGCGGTATCAGACTACCTGTCGCCGCAACAGTTTGTCACCTCGACTTTGGGAGTATTCGCGAGCGCCGGTCTGCTTCTCGCGGCTATGGGCGTGTATGGGGTGATGCGCTACTGGGTGGGATCGCGCACGCAGGAGCTTGGAATTCGCCTGGCGCTCGGCGCGCAGCCTGGCGGGATTCTGTCCATGGTTCTGCGGCAGGCCGGCCGGTCCGCTCTCGCCGGCGTCGCCTGCGGCATCCTGGGGGCGCTTTCGCTGCAGCGGGTGCTTTCCAGTCAACTGTACGGAGTCAGCCCCGCCGATCCCGCCGTGATCGCCTCGGTCTCTCTCCTGATGGCGGGGGTCGCGCTCCTGGCGGCCTTCCTTCCCGCTCGCCGGGCATCCAGGATCGACCCCTCCGTCGCGCTCAGGCAGTGAAGAGGCGGCATTTCGTTAACATCTCCCTCCGGCGCGTATGTTCCGTGGGCTTGATATGCTAGGGAAACTGGTTGCCATATGAAACGCTTCCGTTTTCCATTGGTGTTGGTTTGCCTGGCCGTCCCAGGTTACGCTCAACTGCTACCCGAACAGAAATTGCTGGATTTTCAGCAACTGGCCGCGCTCTACGCAAAACAATACGCCCCTTACGAATGGAAACGCGACGCTCTGGGCGTGGACCTGTTTCAAATAGGTCCCTGGC